>JBJTBI010000038.1:0-27606 GCA_046091265.1 bacterium | reverse complement strand
GTTTTGTCATCCGGCTTTCTCTCCCGTCGCTCTGCGACCAGAGGATTGCCCCGGACGGTCGTCAGACTGCTGGAGATTAGGCGAGGCGAGCGGCTCGTGCAGACGATCAGGCATCAGGATGTGAGCCTCTGCGCTCGCTCGCGTACCTCGGCCAGCGCCTCGTCGGCACCAGGCACCTCCTGCCCCCGCATCACGACCGAACCCGCCACCACCGCGGTGTCCACCGCCTCGGACGGCGCTCCGTAGACGAGTCGCGCATCGAGATCCCCAGCGGCCATCTCGGGCTTCTGGAGATCGAGCAGGAGGAAGTCGGCTGCCGCTCCCTCGGCGATAGCAGTGCCTGCGATCAGCTTCGAACGCTCGCCTCTTGCCAGGGCGAGCGCGTCGCCTGCGGGTGCCACCGCAGGATCGACCGCTTGGTGCTTCTGCAGCAGGGCGAAGATCT
This sequence comes from bacterium, assembly GCA_046091265.1. Taxonomy (GTDB): domain Bacteria; phylum Actinomycetota; class Thermoleophilia; order Solirubrobacterales; family 70-9; genus CAIUSP01. The sequence goes on along the minus strand of JBJTBI010000038.1, from coordinate 27,161 downwards.
TCGCCTCCTCGAACATGTTCAGGTTGGAGTTCGAAGAGGGTCCATCGGTTCCCAGTGCAAGATCCACCCCTCTCTCCAGCGCGGCCGTGTAGGGAAGGACTCCTCCCACCGCCAGTTTCATGTTCGCGCATGGGTTCGTCACCACGGTCGAGCCCCGCTCAGCGATCAACTCCAGCTCGGCTTCGTCGAGCCAAACCCCATGGGCGAGGATCGAGAGCGGACCGAGTGCCCCAAGGCTGTCGAGATACTCGGCCGGTCGCTTGCCGGTGCGCTCCAGGCACTGCTGTACCTCGTGCTCGGTCTCGGACAGGTGGATGTTGAAAATGGCGTCTCGCTCCTGCATCAATTCCGCGAGTCCGGTCAGCGACTCCTCGCTGACCGTGTAGATGGCATGCGGCGCGATGCACGGTGTCACCAGCGGTCCCATCTCGCCGAGCCGGTCGAGGAACTCGGCCGATTCGGCAACCAGCTCCGGAGCCTTTGCCGAATCCATCTGATCGATCACGGCCTGCCCTGCGGCGACGCGGAGACCGGCATCGACTGCTGCCTGGGCTACCTGATCCGAGTTCCAGTAGATGTCGTAGAACCTCGTGGTTCCGGAGCGCAGCATCTCGACGGTCGCGAGCTTCGCTCCCCAATAGACATCCTCGGGCGTCAGCTTCGCCTCCGCCGGCCAGATCATCTCCTCGAGCCACTTCATCAATGGGAGGTCGTCTCCGTAGGCGCGAAAGAGAGTCATCGCCGAGTGCGTGTGGCAATTCACCATCGGCGGCGTGATCAGCATCCCGTCGGCCTCGATCACCCGATCGCCCTCGGCGGGCGAGAGGTCAGCGCCTAGGGCCACGACTACTCCATCCTCGCAGCGGATGGAAACTAGCTCGCCATCGAGCAGTGCGTCTGCGACGAACAGTGGCTCCATCTACTCAGGCTAGATCAGAATGCCGGTACTCAGTGCCTGATCGTGATCACATCGCCGTCGGCCACCACGTAGTCGCGGCCCTCGGTCCGCAGGAGACCCTTGTCGCGGGCAGCCGGATAATCCCCCAGCTCGACCAGGTCCGACCAGGTCACGACCTCCGCCTTGACGAAGCCCTCCTGGATGTCAGTGTGGATCTTCCCGGCGGCGTCCCAGGCGGTTCCACCTCGCGGTAGGGTGCGTGCCACCGCCTCGGTTTCCAGACCGGCGGTGAAGAAGGTGATCAGATCCAACAGATCGAAGGCTGCCCTGATCAAACGCTCGAGGCCCGATCCCTCGATCCCCAGCTCCTCGCGCATCTCCATGGACTCGGCGGAGTCGAGCTCACGCAACTCCGACTCGACCCGGGCCGAGATCGCAACTGCGCCGGCTCCGGCGGCCCCGGCTCGCTCGGCTACATCCGCTGGCACCTCTACTTCGCCCTCCTCCACATTGGCGACATAGAGAACCGGTTTCGAGGTCAGCGCAGATAGGCGCATGGCGGCGTCCGGCGCCGCCTCGGGGGGCGGGACCTCCCGAACCGGCTTGCCCTCCTCGAGGCCCGCCACGACCGCCTGCAGCCAGTCGCGCTCTGCAACCGCCTCCTCGTCTCCGGAGCGGGCTTCCTTGACCAGCCGCTCCAGCCGGCGCTCGGCCTGCTCGAGGTCTGCTGCCAACAACTCCGTGTCGATCAGGTCGAGATCCGCGATCGGATCGATCCGGCCCTCCGGATGGGTGACATCACCGGAGCCGTGGACCCTCACCACGTGACAGATCGCATCGGTCTCTCGGATGGCCGCGAGGAAGCGATTGCCCAGGCCTTCGCCTTGCGCTGCGCCCTGGACCAGTCCCGCGATGTCGTGGAACTCGACCGTTGCCGGGGTGACCTTGGAGGCGTTCAGGGTTGCCGCGAGCTCATCCAGCCGCTCGGCGGGTACCTCGACGTTCGCGACATTGGGATCGATCGGGGTGAGGGGATAGGCACCCGTCTCGGCGCCTGCGGCCGTGAGTGCGTTGAACAGCGTGGACTTGCCTGCGTTCGGCATACCGACGATCCCGATCTTCATCCGGTCGACTCCAGATGCCAGGTGCGACCGGTCAAGAGACGAGCCCAAGCGGCCAGACCAGGCCGAGGACCGTGCCGAGGATCGCGCCCGCGATCACATCGCTCGGATAGTGCATACCGAGATAAGGCCTACAGAACGCGATCGCGAAGGCGAGGATGAACAGGAGCGCCGCAGTGTCGTCGACCCGCGTCATTGCCGTGGCGGCGGCAAAGGACGAGGTGGCGTGGGCCGAGGGGAAGCTCAGGGAACTCGGAGCGCCGCCGATCGGCGGGTACCCCGGGATCTGCGGGCGGGGGCGTTTGACAACCAACTTGACCAGGAAGTTCAACACGATGCCGACCGGTCCGAGCACGCCCGCGAACAACCATTCCCAGCGCTCGGCCGGATCGACCAAGGCGCGCAGGATGCCCAGGGCGAACCAGATCGCGCCGTGCTCTCCGATCTTGCCGAGCACTCTGGCGATCGTCTCGGGGACGCGGCCGTGACCACGGGTTCGCATCACATAGAGCACACGTCTGTCTAGATCGGCGAGCAACTGTGCGTGTTCGAACGGTTCGAGGCTCCCGACGCTAGGCGTCGCTGAACCCGATCCGCTGATCGGTCGAAGCCACCCGGATGAACGCCACCTTCGCGAGATCAACCGCCAGAGTCCCGTCCTCGGTCTCGAGATCGTGCCACCCCTCGCCGCCGTCGAGTGCCTTCCGCATATCGGACAACTCCTTGGCCGTCATCCGGACTGCCGCGACCTGACCTCCGGAAAAACCGATCTCGGCCCTTTCGGACCCCTTCTTCTTCGCTTGAGCCATGGTCAGTGGACCTCCGCCGGTTGGACTATTTCGGTCAATACCCCGCCAGTCGATTTGGGGTGAAGGAAGGCAACTCGAGAGTCGCGGATTCCGCGACGTGGCTCATTGTCGATCAACTCGATCCCTTGCTCCGCAAGCTCTGCGAGTGCGGCGCTGACGTCTGCGACCGCGTACGCAACGTGATGCAGACCCGGACCCTTCTTGGCGAGGAATTTGCCGACCGGCGTGTCCTCGCTCAGGGGCTTGAGCAACTCGATATGCCCATCGCCGACATCGAGCAGAACCGCTTCAACGCCCTGCTCGGCGACCTCCTCACGGTGCACCAAGGGCATCCCGAGTGTCTTCTCGTAGAGGGCGATCGCCGAATCGAGATCGGCAACGGCGATTCCCACGTGGTCAATGCGGTCGAGCATCCAGCCGGAGTCTAGTCGGGCTGCATCAGCCGCTGCGGGAGGTCGAAGAAGAACCCTGCCGCCAACTCGAGATCGCTCACCATCGCGCGCTCATCGGCTGCGTGCATCAAGGGCGCGGCGTCGAACAGCCCCTGATCGCGGCGCGGAAAGAAGCCGTAGACGAAGGAGTCGGGGAAGGCCTTGCGGAAGGCATTGCTGTCACTGAAGAAGGGGGTTGCGATCGGCGCCGCGCGCGCACCCGGATCGACCTCGTCGACCCACTCGGCGATCGCGTCACGAAGCGGAGATTCCGGCTCGGATGCATTACCCGGCACCGCCTCGACGAATTCGAGTTCGTAGTCACCCTCACCCAGCAGCGACTCGGCGCGCTCGCGGGCCTCGCGTTCTCCACATTCCGGCGGGATGCGACAGTCGATGAACACCTCGGCGGCCGCGGGGATCACGTTCGCTTTGTCTGAAGCCGAGACCATGGTCGGAGACATCGTGATCCCCAACATCGGACCGACCAGATAGTCGACCAACCGTTGATCGGCGGCTCGCATCCGCTCGACCTCGCCAGCGACCTCGTCCGGAGCGACCTCGGAGCCCCTGACCGCAGACAGGAAGACCAAGCCGTCCCGACTGGGTTCAGGCGGAGGCTGCTCGGTGAAGCGGGTGATCAGTGGGGCCAACTTGATCAGGGCGTTCTCGGAGATGGCCGGCTGAGATGCATGACCGGCGCTGCCTCGTGAGCGGACCTTGAACCTCATCAAGCCTTTCTCGGAGTGGCAGATCCCGTAGAACCGCTGGCCGTCGAGCTCGAAGGAATCACCACCGCCCTCGTTGACGATGTAGTCGGCCTGGACGAGATCCGGGTGCTCGCTGCAGAGCCAGATCGCCCCACGTTTGCCGCTCGTCTCCTCATCACAGGTGAGGATGAGCTTGAGATCACCCGACGGAGGACGCCAGCCAGCCTCGGCGAGAGCGATCGCCGCGGACACCTCGCAGGCGACCTGACCTTTCATGTCGATCGCGCCACGGCCCCAGACGACCCCGTCGATCAGGTCCCCGCCCCACGGATCATGCTGCCAGTCGGAGGTGTCGGCCTTGACCGTATCCACATGGGCGAGAAAGGCGAGGTTCTTGCCGGGCTCTTTCCCCGGCAGCCTCGCCACGAGATTTGCTCTGGTGGGTTCCGATTCGAGCAAGTGACACTCGAAGCCTGCCGACTCTAGTTTTCCCAGCAGGAATTCCTGAGCAGGGCGCTCGTTCCCCGGGGGATTGACGGTGTCGAAGCGGATCAACTCTCGGGTCAACTCGACTGCCGAATCTCCCAGAGAGGCGGGAGGGTCGAGCCGGGAGATGGCTGGGTCGGCGCTCATCCGGGAGAACGATACCCGCGACCAGTCAGGCGTGATCCCAGCGCAGCTCCCAGCGATTCGTAAGCTCTCCCAAATCCGCAACTACCACCTCTGTGGACTGTTCTTATGGGTGCGTCTGAGGCCGAGGCGCATCGTCGAACTCGAGGCAGGGAGACGACCCCTCGGCCAAAGCGTCGAAAGCCGGGGAGTGGACAGGAGGGTCGGGCGATGCCCGGCCCTCCCCCCTTTTCTCTACCTGGCCACCTGCACGACAATCGACTTGGCTCAACCGCTTACCGGAATGTTCACGTTCACGCTGACACGCCCTCCCCTGGCCAGCGCCGTCTAGAGGGTTCTCGAGTAGGCGAGGGTGACGGTGGGCTGCTGGCCCGCCGGGACGAAGACGGTCTTGGGTGTGATCGCAGCGTTCGTCCCCACCTTCTTGCCGGTGAACTGGAGGGTGCAGGTATTCGCATCACCGCATCCGACCTTGACCTTGAGCGAGGTCTTGGTGGGCTTGCCGGCTCCGGAGATGGTTGGGATGGGAGTTCCCGTACCGGTGAGAGCGACCGACTTCAGACCGTCGTTGGTCTGGACGTCGAGGGTGGCCGACTTCGAGCCGAGACTCGAGGGGTCGAAGGCCACGGTGACCGTGCAGCTCTGGTCCTGCGCAAGTGAAGTGGAGCCGGCGGAGCAGGTGCCGCCGGTGACTTGGAACTGATCAGGATCGGTGCCGGTTAGGTTGATCCCGTTCTCCGGAATAGTGAGATCGTCATTGCCGTTGGAGACGAGCGTGAAGGAAGCAGCCGGGGAAAGACCAGCCGAGACGAACCAGCTGCCGAAGGCGCTGGAGGACGGGCTGAGCGAACCGGCAGGACCAAGCGAGTCGACCGCGACTCCCCAGGGACCGTAGGCGCCGGTGATGAAGGACTGGTTGACGCCGGTACCGTCGAGGTTGGCGCGGCCGATGGTTGCAGGGATGCCGAAGTAATTGGCCCAGTAGATGTAGTTGCCGTCGACCGCGACTCCCATGGGGGAGCTGTCTAGGGTGATGAAGGACTGGTAGAAGTTGGTCAGGTTCCGGAGGCCAATGCCAGAAAAGGAAGTGTTGGCCCAGTAGATGTAGTTGCCACCGAGCGCGAGCCCAACGGCACCGGGGTATGGGGAGGTGATGAAGGACTGGTTGGGGCTGGAGCCGTCGAGGTTGGCGCGGCCGATGGTGTTGTTGGTGAAGTTGGCCCAATACACATACGCATTCGCCGCTGGCGCGATGGCACCAAGGGCCGCTACGGCGAGGATCGAGGCGAGGGTGAGGCGGAACTTGGGGGTCATCTTTTCTCCCTGTTCAGTGTGTTCGAACACTGCTTCGAGGCATAGTTCCTACCCTCGCCGCTTGGTGAAGGTAACACAGGCCAGAGCGTGCAGTTGCCGATTCGGTCGTGGGCTGCGGTGTGCGCGTGGGAGCGGCTTTTGGCGGCCACCCGGACGGTAACCACCCGAGTTGGGTGAGCGGCAACCTAGACTCGGGCGCGATGGCAGACCAGCCGAAGAAGACCAGAAAGAAGGGCGTGACCAAGCGCTCGGCGAAAGCTCCAGCGAGCTCCGCGAACGGCAGCCGGAACGGTGCGAAGGCCTCCAGCCCGAAGGCGGCCGCTTCCAAGCCGCGCCGCAAGGCACCGAGGGCGAAGGGCCTGGAGTCGTTCGATACGGCGACCGGTGAGCTGCTGGGAGAGGTTGAGACCATCGGGCCGGGGGCAGTCGAGTCGGTAGTCGGAGAGGTCTCGGAGCTGCAGGGTTTCTGGGCACAGCTACCGGTGAGCGAGCGGGCGCGGTACATACGTCGCACAGCCGATGTGGTGCTTGCCGAGAGCGACCGACTGGCACGACTCTTGAGCCAGGAGCAGGGGAAGCCGATCGTCGAGAGCTACACGATGGAGTTGATCCCGAGCATCGACGGTCTGCGCTGGATCGCCGACGAGGGCCAAAGCCTGCTGGCGGACGAGAAGATCCCGATGCGCAGCGCTCTCTTTGCCAGCAAGTCGGCGAAGTTCGCCTTCGAACCCGTCGGTGTGATCGGCGTGATCGCACCGTGGAATTACCCCTGGTCGATTCCGCTGACCGAGGTTGCGATCGCCCTGATGGCCGGAAACGGAGTGGTCCTCAAACCGGCCAGCCTCACCCCGCTGATCGGCGAGGAGGTACGGAAGGTGTTCGAACGGGCGGGCCTGCCAGAGGGGCTGGTGAGGACCGTCCACGGCGGCGGCAGGATCGGCGACGCGCTGGTCAAGTCGAGCGCACAGAAGATCTTCTTCACTGGATCAATAGAGGTAGGCCGGAAGGTCGGAGTCGAAGCTGCCAAGCGGTTGAAGGGCGCGGTGCTGGAGTTGGGCGGCAAGGATCCGATGATCGTCTGTTCCGATGCAGACCTGAAACACACCGTGCCTGGGGCTATCTGGGGAGCGTTCGCCAACGGAGGGCAGACCTGCGCCGGCATCGAGCGAGCGTATGTGGTCGAGTCGGTGGCGGACCGATTCATCGAAGGCGTGGTCTCGAGAGCACAGGCCATGCGTGTCGGCAGCCCGATGTCGTGGGATACGGAGATCGGCCCGATGACCTCCGAGAGCCAGGCCGACCTGGTCGAGGAACTGATCGCCGATGCAGTCGCTCGAGGAGCCGAGATGCGCAGCGGAGGGGCAACCGATGTGGGAGGGCTGAGCTGGAGGTGCAACGCGCCGACCGTCCTGACCGGCGTCACCCACGACATGCGCATAATGCAGGAGGAGATCTTCGGTCCGGTCCTGCCGATCATCCGGGTCGCCGACGAGGCCGAGGCCCTACGGCTCGCAAACGACTCCGAGTTCGGGCTCGGCGCATCGGTCTGGACCCGGAATCGTGAAAAGGGCGAGAGGATCGCGCGACAACTCGAAGCGGGCATGACCTGGATAAACGACCACGCGTTCACCCACGGTGCGTGCCAATGCGCGTGGAGCGGAATCAAGCATTCCGGGGTTGGGATCTCTCACTCCAAGTTCGGGTTCTACGAGTGCGTCAACGTAAAGACGATCACCTACGAGCCTGGCATCGCCCGGGACTTCTGGTGGCACCCCTACGACGAGACGCTGGGCAAGGCGGTGCGGGCGAGCGGAAAGATCCTCTACGGATCACCGACCGAGCGGCGCACCGCCCTACGCAGCGGCCTCGGTTCTCTGATCGAGGTCGGTCGCCGCACCCTGCGCGGCTGATCGGGCCCACACCGCCTATTCGGCTGGCGGTACCTTCACCTATATGTCCCTGCCCTCGCGATCAGATACTGGTGGTGGTTCGCCAGCGCCCGCCCTCGTACTGGATGGACTCCGACGGGACTTCGGCGATCGCCCGGGCTTGCCACCTGTAGACGCCACGGTCGCTGCCGGTGAGACCCTTGCCGTACTGGGTCCGAACGGATCCGGAAAGTCCACCCTGCTGCGGATCCTCGCGGGTCTGCTGCGCCCCAGCCACGGCGGCGCCCGCGTGCTCGATGCGGAGATCCCGAAGGAGACCTGGAAGATCAGAGGCAAAGTCGGCTATCTCGGACACGAGCCCCTTCTCTATCGGGATCTCAGCGCGCGCGAGAACCTCGCCTTCGCGGCTCGGCTCCACGGCCTCGACGACGCCGAAGCGAAGATCCAACGGCTGCTCGGTGACGCCGCGCTGGAGGCGGTCGCGGATCGCAGGGTCATAGAGCTGTCAGCCGGCTTGACCCAGCGGGTCGCTGCCTGCCGAGCGGTGCTGCACGACCCGGACCTGCTGGTTCTCGACGAGCCCGAGGCAAACCTCGAGGACGAGTCGAGGGAGAGGCTCGAGTGGATCTTCTCTCGCAGCGGACGGACCCAGGTGATCGCAAGCCACGATCGGGATCGCCTCAGGGCTATCTCGGATCAGACCTTGGAGCTGGGATGAGCGGTTTGCTGGCGATACTCGGCAAGGACCTGAGGATCGAGCTGCGTGCATGGCGCTCGCTGGCACCGATGGCGCTCTTCTCGGCGACCGTATTCGTGATCTTCCGATTCGCACTCGACCGCGAGCGGCTCGAGGGCGGGATTGCCGCCGGTGTCCTCGTCACGACCCTGCTCTTCGCGTCGCTGCTAGCCATCAACCGGATCTTCATCAGCGAGCGCGAGGAGGGCGGGTTCGACCTGATCCGGCTCTCGCCTTGCGACCCCAGCATGATGTTCCTCGCGAAGACAGCCGCGCTGACCATCTACCTGATCCTGCTGGAGTTGATCGCGGTGCCCTTGTTCGCTCTCTTCTTCCTCGACTCAGCCGATGCGCTTCCGGCACTCGCGCCCGTGTTCGTCCTCGCTGCCGTTGGTCTCGCGGCTGTAGGTGCCTTGATCTCGACCATCGCGACCATGTCATCAGCAAGGGATCTGCTTGCGCCGCTGCTCTTGCTGCCGCTCTCGATACCTCTGGTGATCGCTGCGGCGGGAGCAGCCTCCCCGGTCCTCGAGGCGGGCGGCCCCGGGTTCGAGCGTTACGGCACATGGCTTGCAGTTCTGGGGCTCTACGATGTGATCTTCTGCGCAATCGGTTTCGCCGTCTTCGACTACCTGCTCGACGAGTAGGCACCTTCAACCACCAGATCAGGAGTAGAACGAGACCTTGAAAGCCCGACTCACCTCCGCACCCACCCTCGTGACAGCCGCAGCCGTGATCACCACGGCGGGCTTCGGGATGGTCTTCTTCTACGCCCCGCTGGATGCGGATCAGGGCTTCATCCAGAAGATCTTCTACCTCCACGTACCTCTTGCCATCTGGGCGCTCCTCGGGTTCATCATCGCCGGGATCTACGGAATCAGGTACCTGAGGACCAACGATCCCGCCCACGATGCCCGCTCATACGTGCTCATCCACCAATCGGTCATCTTCGCCACCACGGTCTTGATCACCGGGTCGATCTGGGCCAAAGCCGCATGGGGCAAGTGGTGGATCTGGGACGAGCCGACTCTGGTCAGCTTCCTGATCGTGTTCCTGCTCTACGCCACCTACTACCCACTGCGCTACTCGATCGAGGACCGTGAACGTCAGGCGCGCTACGCCTCGGTCTTCGCGATCGTCGCCGGAGCCTTCGTACCACTCAACTTCATGGCCGTACGACTGGCCGAGAGCCTGATCCACCCGCGTACCTTCGCGACCGCGGAGGGCGGTCTGCCCGGGTCGATGGCGCTCACCTTCCTGGTCTGCTTCGTCGGGCTGGGATTGATGTTCTTCGCCTTGATCAAGTTCGAACTCGAGGCCAAACGCACCGCTGCCGAACTGAGCAAGCTGGAACGACAGCTCGCGCCCGACTACGAGGCGCCGTATCGGCGCACCGCCGCTCCGACCGATCTGGGGGCGAGTGTGAGCATGGAAGCCGACCGACCAGAGCGCGGAAGCCTCTGATGCCTGCGCTGCCGCTCGACGAGGCCGGGAAGTACGTGGCCGCCGCGTACATCGTCTTCCTCGCCATGACCCTGATCTACGTGGCGATCATCGCGGCGAAGGTCCAGAGGATCCAGAAGAGGATCAGCGCGCTCGTCCAGTCGGGGCGAGGCCGAGATCAAGGTGACTGATGAGCACCCTGCTGGCACTCGGCTGCTCTCACCGCACTGCGGGGATCGATCTGCGGGAGCGTCTCGCTCTTCCTGAAGGCAGGGCCGCAACCCTGCTGCGGGCACTGGTCTCGGAGGAGGGCATCAGCGAGGCAGCCGCGATCTCGACCTGCAACCGGACGGAGCTCTATCTGGTCGCCGCGGACTCGGTAGACGCCGAGGCCACCGCTCTCGGAGCGCTCAGCAGAGAGGCCGGAATCAGGGCGACCGATCTGCTCGGTCCTCTCTATTCACTGCGCGACGAGGAGGCCGCGAGGCATCTCTTCCGGGTCACCGCAGGGCTCGACTCGATGATCGTCGGGGAGGCGGAGATCCAGGGTCAGGTGAAACGAGCCTACGAGCTGGCTCTGGTGGAGGGCGTGACTGGGCCCGTGATCAACCGGCTCTTCAGAGGCGCCCTCTCGGCGGGTAAACGTGCAAGAGCCGAGACGGCTATCGGAGAGAAGGGCGTATCGATACCTTCGGTGGCGGTCGAGCTGGCGCGACAGCACCTGGGAGATCTGGCCGACCGCAAGGTGGTGCTGATCGGGGCGGGCGAAACCGCAGAGCTGACCGCGCGAGCGCTCGCGGCACGCGGGGTGCAGACGGTCTTCGTGGCAAATCGTCGCTACAACCGGGCGATCGGCCTCGCCGAGCGCTTCGGGGGATCCGCTCTGCGAATCAACGACCTGCCCGTGTACCTCGAGACCGCGGACATCGTGGTTTCGGCGACCGACTCACCCCACCCTCTGATCGAGCGCCCCGAGCTCGAGCACGTGATGCAGCAGCGGGACTCGAGCCCTCTGCTGATGATCGACCTCGCGGTACCGAGGGATATCGACCCCGACTGCCGAGAGCTCACGGGCGTGAGCCTCAGCGATGTCGATGACCTGCAGCGGATGGTCGACCGGAACGCGAGCAACCGGGCGAACGAGGCCGCGAAAGCCGAACGCATCCTGGAGGCCGAATTCGATCTCTACCGCGAGTGGCTGGAGGCCCAGTCCGTGATGCCAACGATCGCGGAGCTCAGAGGACGGGCGGATGCCATCGTCGAGCAGGTCCTCTCCGAGAACGAGAACAGATGGGAGAACCTCTCCGACGCGGACCGTGAGCGGGCTGAGGTGCTCGCGCGCGCGGTGGCGAACCGTCTGCTGCACGAGCCGACCGCTCGCCTCCGAGCCCTTACCGACTCCGAGAACGGCTATCGGGATCTGGCTCTACTGCGTGAGATCTTCGGTCTCGACTCGGCGAGCGAGCCGATCGGCGGCGAGGAGAACGGCCACGCCGAGATCGCCTCGCTCGATGAACACCGTCGCGAGAAGCGTGCCTGAGCTGGACCGCAAGTCTCTACGAATCGGCACCCGTGCCAGTGCGCTCGCGCTCGCACAGGCGACCGCCGCGTCCGCCCCACTCGGTGAGTTCGAACTGGTGGAGATCACCACCAGCGGAGACCGTGGAGAGGCTGGCGACCAGTCGCGGTTCGTCGACGGGCTCGAGGCCGCTCTGCGGGAAGACAGCATCGATCTCGCGGTCCACTCGGCCAAAGACCTGCCAGGAGAGGACCCGACCGGTCTCGAGATGGTCGCGACCGGACCACGGGAGGATCCCACCGATGCGATCGTCACCCGTGCAGACGCAGGGTCTCTCGATGAACTCCCCGAGGGATCCAGAGTCGGAACCTCTAGTCTTCGCCGACGGGCGCAGTTGTTGGCGCGACGACCGGATCTGGTTCCGGTGGAGGTTCGGGGGAATGTCGACACCCGACTCGACAAGCTCGCTGCCGGCGAGGTAGATGCGCTGATCCTCGCCAGCGCCGGTCTCAAGCGGCTCGGTCGAGGGGATGAGATCGCCTTCGCTCTCGATCCACACACCTTCACCCCGTCGCCCGGACAAGGAACGGTGGCTTTCCAGTCCAGAGCGGGCGATCCGGCCGGGGAACGGGCGCGGGCCGTGGACGACCGCACCTCGCACCTCGAGTTGAGCTGCGAGCGCACCGCCGCGCGCCGTCTGGGCGCCACTTGCGACTCCTCGGGGGGGCTCCTCGCCACCTGCGAAGGGGACCGGATCGAGGCTCGGGCCTGGTGCGGGCTGCCTGACGGGTCCGACTGGATCTCGGACTCGGTGGAGGGCGATTCCGGAGACCCGGTCGCACTCGGAGAGAGGGTTGCCGAACGTCTGCTGTCTGCGGGTGCCGGTGAGATCCTGGAACGCTCGGCAGTGATGGTTGCGGGGGAGGAGTCATGAGCGCACGACCGGGAGTTGCCTATCTGGTCGGTGCAGGGCCCGGCGATCCTGGCCTGCTCACCGCACGGGCGATCGAGCTGATCGGCTCCGCCGATGTGATCCTCTACGACCGTCTGATTCCGGATCAAGCCACCTCGCTGGCGCGTCCGGACTGCGAGCTCGTGTACGTGGGAAAGCTCCCCGACCGACACGCGCTTCCGCAGCGCGAGATCGAGGAGTTGATGGTCGAGCGCGTCGAAGCGGGAAAGAGCGTGGTCAGGCTCAAAGGCGGGGATCCGTTCGTCTTCGGAAGGGGCGGCGAGGAAGCAGAGTCACTGATCGAGGCGGGGCTGCTCTTCGAGGTCGTTCCGGGGGTCACCGCGGGACCCGCGGCCAGCGCCTACGCCGGCATACCTGTGACCCATCGCGACGAGGCTTCCGCGGTAGCGTTCGTGACCGGTCACGAGGATCCGACCAAGGAAGGGGCCGGTAGGACGACCGCGACCCCTCTCGAGTACGCAGGCTTGGCCACCTTCCCAGTAACGCTCGTCTTCTACATGGGGGTCGGTCGCCTCGGAGAGATTGCGCAGGAACTGATCGACTGTGGGCGAGATCCAGATGAGCCGAGCGCTGTGATCGAACGCGGCACGCTTCCGGGGCAGCGGTCGGTGGTCGCGCCACTTTCACGGATCGCCGATGAGGTCGCCGCAGCCGGGATCAAGCCGCCCGCGATCACGGTCGTCGGTCACGTCAGCAAGCTCTCCGAGCGCATCGCCTGGCTCCAGAACCGACCCCTGAACGGTCTGCGCGTAGTGGTGACGCGGGCCAGACCGCAGGCGAGTGGTCTCGCGGATCATCTGGCCGAACTCGGAGCCGAGCCCTTGCAGTTACCGGCGATCCGGATAGAGCCGACCCTCGACACCGACGAAGTCGCCACCGCTGTGCAGGAGATAGGCACCTACTCGCTGATCTGCCTGACCAGCCCGAACGGCGCGAACCTGCTCTTCGAGGCCCTCGCGGCCGCGGGCAAGGATGCCCGGTCTCTCGCCGGCGCAACCGTTGCAGCGATCGGCCCCGGCACCGCGGACGCACTGCGTGGCCACGGAGTGCTCGCCGACGTGATCCCGGAGAAGTTCGTGGCCGAGGAACTGGTGGCGGCGCTCGATCGGATCGAGGTAGAAGGCAAACGCGTCCTGGTGGCGCGCGCCGCCGAGGCACGCGATGTGCTCCCAGATGCATTGGCGGAACGGGAGGCCGAGGTCGACGTGGTGGCTCTCTACCGAACCGTCGCCGAGGACCTCGATGACGAGATGATCGCCTCCGCCAGCGACGCCGACTACGTGACCTTCACCTCCTCCTCCACCGTGAAGAACCTGCTCGGAGCCCTGCCAGAAGGATCTCTGCCTGGCTCTCCGCGAGTGGTCTCGATCGGTCCGGTCACCTCCAAGACCGCTCGCGAGGCGGGGCTCGAGGTCGACGTCGAGGCCTCCCGCCACGACATCGAAGGCCTGATCGAGGCCCTGGTCGAGGATGCAGCGGCGCGCAGGGGCTAAATTCGACCGATGACCGATCCGAGGCCCATCACCTTCCTCTCCGACTACGGATGCGAAGATGAGTTCGCCGGTGTCTGCCGAGCGGTGATCTCCCAGATCGCACCCGATGCGCTGGTGGTCGACCTCGGTCATGCGATCGGTCGACAGGATGTCCTCCACGGCGCGGTGGCGCTCGCGAACTCGCTGCCCTTCTGCTCACCGGGAGTGCATCTTGCGATAGTCGATCCCGGGGTGGGCACCGCCCGCCGCGGCGTTGCGATCAGGGTGGAAGACCAGAACCGGATCCTGGTGGGGCCGGACAATGGGTTGTTCACCCTCGCCCTCGATCATTTCGGGGGTGCAGCGGAGGCGGTCGACCTCGACTCCTCCGCCTTCAGACTCGCGCCCGTCTCGGCGACGTTCCACGGACGGGACATCTTCGCGCCGGTGGCAGCGCACCTCGCGATGGGCGCACGCCTGGAAGAGGCAGGGACTGCTCTCGACCCAAGCGAGTTGACCAGGATCGATATCCCCCTTGCCCTCGTCGCAGATGGTCGGGCAACGGCCCACTGCCTCTACGTGGACCACTTCGGGAACGCTGCGCTCGATCTCGATACCGAGCAGATCGTCGACTGGGAACTCGAGACGGGCTCGCGAATCCGGATAGCGGCCCCCGACGGGTCATTTGAAGCGATCTGGGCGAATACCTTCGAAGATGCCGAACCGGGCGACCTGCTGCTCTTCGAGGACTCATCGGGTTCGATCGCGATCGCAGCGAACGGTGGCAATGCTGCCGCCCTGCTGGATCTCGCGCCCCGCTGCCAGGTAGAACTCACGCCCGCCTGAGACGGTTGCAGGAGCCGATCTCCATTCGTCTCGGGTGTCCGCATCGCCATTTCGAGGTGACGGACTCGACCAACGAGCGCGCCAAGGCGCTTGCGGAGGCTGGAGCACCCGGTGGTCTCGTAGTCACAGCCGGCAGCCAGGGTGCCGGGCGCGGGCGCCGAGGGCGCAGCTGGTTTGCCGTTCCCGGCTCCTCCCTGCTCTACTCGGCATTGCTGCGGCCCCTCGGCGATCGTCCCCTGGTGCCGCTGCTGGTCCCGCTCGCGGTATGCGAGACGGCGGAGGAACTCGGCAACCGTGCGTGCGAGATCAAGTGGCCGAATGACGTCTGGGTAGATGGCCGCAAGCTCGCCGGTGTGCTGATCGAGGGAAGGCCGGATTCCGACCCGGCTGACAGCTGGGCGGTGATCGGGATCGGACTCAATCTGGATCTGTCCGAAGTCCAGGTACCCGACGACTTGGAAGGACGGGTGGCCTGGCTCGGTCGAGAGGTCGATCGAGATCAGGCGCTGGACCGACTCAACCGGGCTCTCGAATCATGGCTTTCGGTCGACGATGCGAAGATCCTCGAGGAGTTCAGACGGAGGGATCTGCTCGCGGGGCGGGAACTCGAGTGGGATGGCGGAGCAGGCACCGCGAGGGGAATAGACGATCGAGGTCACTTGCTGGTCGAGACCGACGATGAGACGATCGCACTCGGTGCGGGAGAGGTGTCGCTCGGGGCACACCTCAGAGGTGAGTAACTGACCTACCCCTCGTTGGAGTCAGCCGAGGGAGCGTCATCGGTCGTCTTCTCCTGCTCCTTCTCGGCCTTGGATGTACTTGCTGACTCTCCATTGGCGGCCGCGCCATCTGCGGCCTTGCGTGCACCGCGACGGCGACGCTTGCGTCGGCGGGATCCGCTCTTCGGGAAATTCCTCAAGAGCTCCCTGGCGGTGGCCGAGGGCTTGCGGGCGGCTCTCATCCGAGCGCCTCGCAGGACCTCCTCTCCCTCCGGCGTGTGTGCCACGGCAGCGGCGAGGAGGGCGGTCGCCAGACGACGATCCTGGTTGCGGGAAGCCTGGACCAGGCGGCGAGCGTTTCGGCCGTGGGCGCGGCCGGATGAGTTGACCAGCAGCCCGAGCAGACGCTTCGTCTCCGGCCAGCGCTGAACCGCATACTCCTCGTGGAGCTCCCGGGTGTATGAGGCGAGGCGCCAGATCCATGCCTGAGCTTGATCACGCCTGCCTATCCGACGCTCGGCGAGCGCTTCGAGCAGAGCCTTACTGCCCGCACGACGATCCTCACGCGACCAGGTGCCCACCGTATCGACGGTGTCGTCGAACGCTTCAGGGTCCTCGAGCAGAGCGATCTCGGCCAGAGCCTTGAGCCTGAGTTGCGCGTTCCGGTTGCGCTGGACGCAGGTGAGGAGGAATCGCTTTCGCAGTTCCTTCGTCTCGTCTCCCTGGAGCATCGCCTTGGCGCGGCGCCAGCCGTTCGTATTGACCCTCGATCCGGCGAGTGCCGCCCAGACGTGCTGTTCGGAGTGATCGAGGTTCTCGACCGCAGTCCTCCAGAGGTCCCTCTCCAGTACCTCGAGGCGGCGTTGGGACTCACCCGAGACCGGCACGATCCTCTTCTCGACTCGCACCTGACGCCCGCGGCCTCGCCTGACCGGACCGACCACGATCGCGCCGCCACGGTAGACGTCACGATCGAGCAGGCTGTGAAGAGTGACGATCGATTCGTCATGGGTGGTGGCCGGATGGACGAAATCGATCACGATCCCGGCCTCTTTACCGGGATTTCGCCGGGTGACCCTCCCGACCCGCTGCTGATAGATCCTCCGCGAAGCGGTCGGCGCCAGGTGCATGCAGATGGTGGCCCGAGGTGAGTTCCAGCCCTCGGCGAGAAGCATCGCGTTGCACAGCACATCCACCTCGCCGCGCTCGAAGCCCGCGAGGATCTCGGCCAACTCCAGCTTGGGGGTCTCACCCGAAACGGCCTGGGCGTTTATGCCTGCGTCGCGGAATGCCTTCGCGACGTTGTTCGCGTGTTTCACCCCGGCCGTATAGACGACGCCGGGGATCTTCCGGAAACGAGAGGCATACAGGTCCGCGATCGCAAGGTTGAACGGCTCCTGGTCGAGCAGCTTCGCCAGCTCCTCCTGATCGAAGTCCTGATCCACCTCTCCCTTGCGAAGAGGCACCGTCGCGATCGTCCTCACACCCGGTCCCGGGGGTATGCGGATGCAACGGAGGGGGGAGATGACACCCCGACGGGCTGCCTGGGCGAGGTCGAATCGGGAGGTCTGGGTGGGGAAGAGATCGGCCACGTGTCGCGCAATCAACGCACCGGTAGCCGTCATCCCGATGTAGGTGGGTCCCTGCCAACCGCGGATGCAGGCGCTCGTCTTCTCTCCCAGGGCGGTGTGTGCCTCGTCGCAGATGACGATCGAATATGAGTCGGAGATCTTGCCCGCATTTCGGACGAACCACTGATAGGTCTCGACGGTCACCGGACCATCCGCCCGGTCATCCGTTCCCATCAAGGGGGGCGAGAGGCGATCGGCATAACCACGGGTGGAGATCTCACCGATGAACTGATCGACCAGGTTGCGGCGATGGGTGAGGATCAGGATGCCGCCGGTCCTCGATGCCTCGACGAAACCGACCGCCGCCACGGTCTTACCGGCACCGGTGGCGTGTTCGAACCAGAACCTGCGAGCAGCGCCGGGGTCGTCGACGACCTCGGCCACTGCCTCTTCATCCGTGGCCTCCTCCTCCCAGTCCTGTGGCTCCTCGTCCGGATCGAGCGCTTCATCGTCAGCCGCGGAATCGCCGTCGACTGGAGGCTGAGAGGTGTCGACCGATGCGGTGGCAGAAGAGGCGATCTCCTCCTCCTGGACATCCGAGATCAGTACGGCGAGGGTTCCCGACAGAGCATCGACCTGATGCTCCGAGAGTTCGGTGCCGTCCACGAGCTTGGGCGGCTCTTCGGCGAGTAGTCGCTCCAAGCCGAGGAGTAACGAGTACTGCCGCCGCCACTCGATCGAAGGCGACTCTCGGCCATCGGCTATCTCCGCGAGGGCGGCATCGAAAGCCTCGCGCCTCGGTGTACCTGCGACGAGGTCCTTCAGCTTCTCGCCCTCGAGCAGGAATGGCTCCAACGCG
Organism: bacterium; assembly: GCA_046091265.1. Taxonomy (GTDB): domain Bacteria; phylum Actinomycetota; class Thermoleophilia; order Solirubrobacterales; family 70-9; genus CAIUSP01. The sequence continues at coordinate 9,221 of JBJTBI010000038.1, read as the reverse complement.
AAGGCTCTCGCGCTTTCGAGTTGCGCCTTGGTTGGCGCCTTTGCCGCCTTGGCGGCCGACTTGGTGGTTTCAGCCATGAGGGCTATTCGTTCCTGACGGGGCCTCTACCGACAACTGATGGATGGCAGGTGCCTCGCCGAGAATTCAGGTGTTCCGGTATCCATCTCGGACCCGGAACTGGTGACTCGATCTCTCATCGAGTCAGTTGATGTATTTAACCACGCGGGAGTCCAATCCGGGTGGGCAATCGTCACCATACGATGATCATTCGCTCACAGCCAAAGACCAGCCTCCTGATCGGCCTCGTCGCTGTCCTGTCCCTCGCCGTGGGCCTGACCGGCTGCGGTGATGATGCAGGTAACCCCGAATCCAAGTTGACGCTCGCCCAAGCGACCGAGCGGATTCCCGATGCTCCGGCTCCGCTGAGACGGGTGCGGGCCCAGGCGAACCAACTGCTGCCCGGAGGGACGACCGCCTTCGAGGAGCGGATCTCGGATCTGCGCGGCTACCCGATCGTGGTCAACAAGTGGGCCTCCTGGTGCGGTCCCTGCCGGTTCGAGTTCCCACTCTTCCAGCAAGCAGCGATCCGGTACGGCGAGAGCGTCGGGTTCATCGGAGTGGACTCCGATGACGCAGAGGCACCGGCCTCTACCTTCCTGCAGAGTCTCCCCTTGCCCTACCCCTCCTACCTGGACCCGGACTCCGAGATAGCCGATCTGATCAAGGCCCCTACCGCCTTCCCGGCGACAGCGTTCTTCGACCGACGGGGTCGCCTGGTCCACCTCAAGCAGGGCGTCTACTCGGATGAACAGGAGTTGATCGCAGACATAGAGCGCTGGGCCAGATGACCACCGGGGAGTCCACCCCGGAAGTCCGGCTGGACCAGTTGACCGGCCTGCGGACGATCCTCGCTCCCGCACGAGCGGACCGTCCGATGGACTTCGGAATCGCCGAACACGGACCGGTCGCAGACCACAGCTGCCCGTTCTGCGAGGGCAACGAGCAGGACACACCGGCGGAGCTCTGGGCGGACCGTCCCGGGGGTGAAGAGGGTGGGCCCGGGTGGTTGGTTCGCGCTGTCCCGAACCTGTACCCGGCTCTCGGGAGCGAAGTGGGAGACGACAAGGGAACTGCATCGACGGGCGACCCCCTGAAGGCAGCCGCTCGGGCGGCCCGGGTGGATCTCTTCGAGAGGGTTCCGGCCAGCGGGGAACACGAGGTGATCGTCCACTCACCTGAGCACCTCCGCGCGCTCGCCCAGCTGGACGAACGGTCGCTGTCTGCTGCGGTGAACGGTTGGAGGGAGCGCATCAGGGCTCACCGGAACAGCCGCTGCGTGCAGCTGATCGTCAACGAGGGCCCCGATGCGGGTGCGTCGCTCGAACACACTCACGCTCAGCTCTATGCGATGGACTTCGTTCCCGCAGCGATCGCACGGGAACGTGAACGGTTCCGCTCGCACCACGATGCGACCAACGGCGGCGAGCTGCTCGCCGACATAGTCAGCGAGGAGATACGCCGCGACGAACGGGTGGTGGCGGTCGACGACGAAGCGGTCCTCATCTGTCCTTGGGCATCACGCAGTCCGTTCGAGTTGCGACTGATTCCGCGTCGGACCGAAGGGGACTTCGCCGCCGACGACATGGACGGAGTCGGGGTCGGCATGCTCGCAACCGCATTGCGTCCGCTCAAGTCGCGCTTCGGTACCGAACCGCAACTCAACCTGTGGATCAGGACGGCGCCGCGAGGAGCGCAGCCATTCCACTGGCACATCGACATCGCCCCCAGGCTCTCGATCCGCGCCAGCTACGAGATCGCCACGGGCGTCGAGATCAACATCTTTCCGCCGGAGCGAGCCGCCGGAGAACTCAAGGAGGCGATCGGCAACTCCTGAACGACCAAGGGCCCCGAAGGGCCCTTGGTCTCGAAACGGTTCGATTCAGAGTGACTAGGCGCCGGCCGGCTCGCTCACGCCACCCCTCGGGTCGGGACCGTACTTGTTACTCTCCTCGTCGCTCTTGGTGCAGAGGAACACCAGCATCACGATGAACCCGATGATCGGGATGATCTGGATCCACCACCACCAACCGGTCTTGCCGGTGTCATGCAACCGCCTGATCGTGGCGGAGAGCACCGGGAAGAAGAACGCGATCGCGGTGATGATGTAGAAGAAATTCGTCCCGATGATCTGGTCGATCAACGCGCCGATGAATACGACGATGATGTTCGCCAAGTACAACCACCAGAAGGCCGGGCGAGATGCACGCCCCTTCCAGTTGAAGAAATGATCGAATCCTGACTTGACTGCTTCTTGGATGTTCACCTGTGAGTGTCTCCTCCTTCTCGGCGTTTCGACCGAGGTTGCCTGACATTCCAAGGCCGGACGCTACCTCACTCGGCGGCAGAGCGGGACTTCCGCCTCTCTATGGTGTTGAAAGGGATGATGCGCAGGCACAAGTTCAATCGATGCTCGATGCGGAGGTGGGGATCTAGAGCAATCCTCGCGCTCGCGCTGGCGATGGGCGGCTCCTCCGCTCCTCCGCCTCCAGCGAATGCCGCATCCGACATCTGGGTGGATCCCTCGAGAGGACGGGATTCGGCTGCGGGAACCAGAGCCAACCCGCTTCGGAGCCTCTCAGAGGCCTGGGGTCGCCTTCCGGCCATCGCATCGTCACCGACCACGATCCAACTGAAGGCCGGCGACTATCGAAGCCTCAGCCCTGTCTATTGGGAGGACCACTCGGGTACCTCGGCGGCACCGGTGCTGATCCGCTCGGCCGACGGCAGGGGCAGAGCCCTGCTGCCAGCGGTCAATCTCTTCGGCGTTTCCTGGATCGAGTTCCGTGGCATCGAGTTCCGCGATGGCGGGGATGTGGTCCACTGCGAACAGTGCTCTCACTTCACCTTGAGGAACTCGATCGTCCGAGGCGTGGGCGCTCAGGAGACCTTCAAGGCGAATCAAAGCGAATGGGTGTCGATCCTAGACAGCACTCTCAGTGGCGCTGGAGACAACGTGGTCGACATGGTCGCTGTGCGTCATGTGCGCCTGAGACGTAACCGGATCGCGGGCGCTGAGGACTGGTGCGGCTACGCGAAGGGTGGATCGGTTGATGTGATCGTCACCTCGAATCTGTTCACTCGCTGCGGAACCGGAGGTTTCTCTGCCGGGCAGGGAACCGGGTTCCAGTTCATGGAACCACCGTGGCTCCACTACGAAGCGGTCGGTGTGGTCATCAGAGGCAACACCGTGACCGAGACCGAGGGCGCCGCCTTCGGGGTCCAGGGAGGCTTCGGCGTGCTGGTCGAAGACAATGTCGCCCGCAGGGTGGGGCGGCGATCACACGTGCTCGAGGTGGTCTTCGGCAGCCGATCCTGCGACGGACAACCCGGTGATGACGGGCGTGAGCGCTGCCAGCAGTATCTCGATCAGGGCGGCTGGGGAACCACGGTGGTCGACGACGGATCCAACGGAGTGAGTATCCCCAGCCGGCATGTCCAGTTCGCGGGGAACGTGATCTTGAATCCGGCTCCGTACCAGTCGACCTGGCAACACCTGACAGTGTTCGGCGAGACGGGCCCCCAACCGGGCACCGGTGCGCCCTCGGACGGCGCGGCCGACACCGATCTCCGCTTCTCCCGCAACGTGATCTGGAACGGGACCGCCTCGATGCCCCTCGGAGTCGGGGAAGGGACGGGCTGCGCCCCCTCCAACCCGACCTGCAACCCCGCGCAGCTGCGAGCGGACAACCGGATCAACACTCGACTGCCGGTGCTGAAGCGACTACGCAACGGGCGCTATGTGAAGCGTGGCTGGACAGTCGACTACACCCGTCACACGCGGCTCGCTCCCGACTGGGGCGGTCTCCCCGCCGGTTCGCCGCCGTGGACGAGTTGGCCGTTCTAGATCTACCGGGTCTCTCCTCTAGCCTGCGCTGATGCTCCGCAGGGCCCTCGACAAGGCGATGGACCTCACCGTAGTCCCAGGATTCACCCGGATCGGCTACTCGGTGCGCAGTCGCGGTTGGTCCGATCCGACGGCTGGCAAGCCGCTCGGAGGCAAGGCGGTGCTGATAACCGGCCCTACCGCCGGCCTGGGCACTGCGACCGCCAAAGGACTCGCACGAGCGGGCGCGGACCTCCATCTCGCGGTGCGCAACCTCGCCAAAGGAGAATCGCTCGATGAAGAGATTCGGGCGGAGATCCCCGACGCGAAGGTGACCGTGTGGGAGTGCGACGTCTCCGATCTCGATTCGATCCGGGGCTTCGCCGGGATCTTCTGCGACACGGTGGACCGGCTCGATGTGTTGATTCACAACGCCGGCATCCTCGCGGCGGAAAGACGACGCTCGGCTCAGGGTTTCGAATTGACCTTCGCGACCAACGCCCTAGGACCGTTCCTGCTCACCGAACTCCTGCTCGAGCCGCTCGAGCGCGGTGCCCCGTCGAGGGTGATCTTCGTCTCCTCCGGTGGCATGTACGCCGAAGCACTCGATGTCGAAGACCTCCAACTGGAGGGACGAGAGTTCCGCGGGGACCGCTTCTACGCGCACACCAAACGCATCGAGGTGATCCTCGCCGAACTGATCAGCGAGCGTTACGGCGCGCGAGGAATCACCGGTCACTCCTCACATCCCGGATGGGCCTACACAGCCGGGATGGCCGAAGCGCTGCCGAGATTCCACAAGCTCACCGGACCGATACTCCGGACGGCCGACCAAGGTGCCGACACGGTGGTCTGGATGTCGCACGCCCCCGAGGTGCTTGCCAATCCAGGAGAGTTCTGGCACGACCGCGAACCCCGGCCGAAGCATCGGCTCCCTGCGACCCGCGAGACAGCGATGGAGCGGGAGGAGTTGTGGCGCCAACTGAGCGAGTTGGCCGGCGTCCGATCCGACTGACTACCGCTATGAGGTCTTCGGTCGCGTGCCGAGATCGCGGCACATGAAGTAGAGAGTCGGAGGGAAGATCGCCCAGATGGGCGCGATCACCACGAGGTTGAAGATCCCCTGCAGGATTGGGCCTGCGGTGTCACCGAACGCTTCGAGTACCACCGAGGCGACGATGTTCAAGATCACCATCAAGACGAAGTAGGTCCAGAAGATTCGCCATGCGTTGCCCGAGGCCAGTCGCGCACTGACTCCGAAGTTGTCGAGCGCGGCGCGGTCCTTGTTCAGCACCGTGGCAGGAAGCGCCATCGAGAAGTAGACGGCAGCGACGACGAAGCCCACGAAGAGGCTGAGGATCGAGACGACGATCACACCGAGGACCGCCCAGAAGCGGTCCGCGGCGGACTTCAGCAATTCGATCGGCCCCATCAGCTTCCGCTTCTTCTCGAGTTGCTCGACCAGGATCACCGCCCCTGCGTGGTAAAGCACCGAAACCACGATCGCGGCGATGAATCCGACCACGATCAGGATCACCCCAAGCGCTCCCTCCACCTCTTCGGCGAGGATGTAGCCGACGATGATCGCCGCAACCGGAATCGCGAAGACGATTATCGCGGCCGGAATGAGGGTCTTGGCACCGTTCTTGTAATGGCTGAAGACGGCGGTGAGCGTGTCACCGATCGAGATCCTCTTCTCTGCAGCGGCCTTCGAGCGCGTTGCCATCAGCGAGGAAACTACCAGTCGCGCTAGCGGCAAATATGACCCGGCACCCTACACTTGTCCCGATGGCTCACTACGAAACCGGATTCGTCTCCCCCAAACCCATCGCCGAGGTGTACGGGTACCTCGCGGACTTCACAAACGCCACCGAATGGGACGACAACACCGAATCGGTCAGATGCCTGACCGGGGATCCGCTCGCTCTCGGTGCTCGCTACGAAGTGGTGACGAAATTCGGTGGCCGGACCCTGACTCTCATCTACGAGACCGTGACCCTCGAAGAGCCTCATCGAGTCGTCCTTCAGTGCGAGTCCGGTCCAGTCCGGATCGAAGACACGATGACCTTCGCCGAGGCCGCTGGCGGAACCGAGGTCCACTATCGGGCGCAGATCTATCCCAAAGGGCCCGCCAAGCTGCTCGACCCAGTGTTCCATCTCATCTTCCAGGCGGTCGGCGGCCGTGCGGCGAAGGGCCTGAAGCAAGCTCTCGGCGCAGCCTGAGCGACGGTTCCCCCCGTTCACGCCGACGGACCGTAAGCGGCTAGCCTGCACTGCCCATGATCGCCTTCGGATGCGCGATGACCTCGCCCGATAAATACGAAGCTTTCGCCAAACCAGGCGTCGACCTGGTCGCCGAACCGGATTCGAAGATCCACATCTACCGCAGCAAAGGTTCGATCTTCCGCAACTACAACATGATCCTCGATCTGGTCAAGGACGAGCCGGATCTCGAGGCGCTTGTCCTGCTCCATCAGGACTCACAGATCGTGGATCCCGACTTCTGCGACCGGATCAGAGCAGCTTTCGCAGACCCCGATGTCGCGATCGTCGGTTGCATCGGCGTGGTCGGAGCGCGCAGCATCGCCTACTGGGAGGGCTCAGAGGTGTGGGGTTCGTTCACACACCGCTATTACGAATACGGTGGTGGTGACATCCCCGGGCTCGGCTGGCAACGTGGCGCACGGGTTCCTCCCTATGCCCGCACCGGCGAGGTCGATACGGTCGACGGATTCGTGCTCTGCCTCAGTCCGTGGGCAGTCCGAAACCTCCGGTTCGACGAGACGCTCGGAAATCTGCACGGCTACGACCTCGACATCTGCCTGCAGGCCCGTGAGCAGGGAAAGAAGGTGGTCGTGGCCGACTTCAGGGTGATCCACCATCACTCGCTGGCGCTGATCAACGATGTCGACGGTTGGGTCGAGGCGCACATGAAGGTCGCCGAGAAGTGGGACGGGCGGATGGGCATGGTCGGCCAGGAACCCGGTGACTGGAAGGAGCGAGCCAGGCGAGCGGAGGCGCGGGCGGAAGCACAGAAGATGATCGCCGGGGCGGAGGTCTACATCGCTCAGGCGAGGGTCAACGAAGCCCGTCGACCCAGTTACTGGCTCCACGCCCTGATGCGGAAGATCCGCCGCAGGGTCAAGGTCTCTTTCTAGCCGTCTCGCTCGGCGAGCGTCCTCGCATCGGCAGGTCTTGGACAGCCCATGTCTATCGCATGCTCGATGTCATGGACCGAAACCGACGGTGTCCCCAGGTTCAGGATCTTCGACATCATCTCAGCCGCCTTGAAGGTCCCCGAGTGCGCGAGCTGATGCAGGATGCGCGCCTGCACATCACGGCGAACCAGGTGCTGGACGCGATTGGCCTCGAGCCTCATCAACAGAGGATTCCGGTCGTAAGGCGAAAGCAGCGCCGAGACAGCCTCGGACCAGGAAGCCGACCTCGGCCAGAGCACTCCGAGCCCGAAGAAGGCGGGAATCACCGCGAACTCGAGACCTTCTCCGGCCTCGGTGGCGAGGAAATCCTCCACCGCAGTGAGCGTCCCGTTTCGCGGACCTCCCTCTCTGACTGCCGCGCAATCGTAGAAGAGGCCACTCTTCGCGAGCCCGGGATCGGAGGGGTCGAGCCAAACCTCGCGAGCCACCGGCTGACGGAACTCGTCGGGGATCCGCTCCGGTGCGTAGTACGTGTCTCGCCTGGCGTGGGGCCAACCGATGTCGTGCAGCATGGTGAGCGGAAACGCGGAGGCCTCGGCCTCTGCTCGAGCGGCGATCGCCTCGAGTTCCCGGGTGACCGTGAACCAGTTGTGGTCTCCATCCACGATCACCGCGTCGAACCTCGGGGCCGCCGGGATCGCCTCGAGACTCGTCGTCTCGATCACGGTCAGCTCGGGGTGAGCGGCCTGAACGGCGCGGAGCTCCTCCGGAGGGTCTATCTCCACCGCGACCACATCGGCGTCGTGCTTGCCAGCCCAGTCCAGGAGCGCCTCGGTCAGGCGGCCCTGAAAGGCGCCGATCTCGAGGACCGTGTCCACCCCTGCCGCATCGAGTGACCCGTAGAGGATCTCTCCATAGTCGGAGATCGACGCGCCCCACTGGTACCGGTCGTCCGGCGGGATGAACGTCTCTTCAGGTCTGTGCTCTGGGCTCATGAAATCCTCGATGGTCGTCCTGGTGCGGGCGACCCCGCTGGCACGGTATAGCGTTTACACCGATGAGTGATACCGCCGCCCATCACCCGGCCGCCTCGGGCGACACTCGACTGCCCTCCCTCGCGGAGATCCGGACGAAACAACCGCGGCTCAGAGAGGCGCTGTCAGCCGATGCGCGAATGGTCGCCTCGAACAGGAACGAGCGCCACGAGTTCAGATCCTCTCTCGACGGGATCTTCCAGATGATCAGGCTGATCTGGGTGAGCGACGCATTCGGCGCTCAGGTCCTGTATCGCCTCAAGGTCTGGTGCGAGGTCCACCGCCTTCCGCTGCTACCCCGGCTGCTCCACCGCCTCGCGATGGTCACCTCGCAGGTCGCTATCGGGAGCCCGGTGGTGATCGGTCCCGGCCTGTACGTCGTGCACGGCCAGATCGTGGTCGACGGCATCGCGGAGCTCGGGAGTCGAGTGGAGATCGCGCCCTTCGTGACCATCGGACTGCGATCTGGGAACTTCCGCGGGGCGGTGATCGGAGATGACGTCAAGATCGGCACCGGAGCGAAGATCATCGGGCCGGTCGTGATCGGTGACGGCGCGGTGATCGGAGCAAACGCGGTCGTGGTCAACGATGTGCCAGCCGGGGCAACAGCCATCGGCGTCCCAGCGACTCATGACCGATAGCGGTCCGCGGGCCTGCTGTTAGGCTTGTTTCAGTTCGAACCCCAGAGCGGGTAACCCCTTCGAGCCGATCATGTTCTTCAAGCGCAAACGCAAGCGAATCGGAAACCTGAAGTCGTTCCAGGGGCGAACGCCGCGCTCCGTCGAGGTGGACGACTTCGGTTCGACCGAGGAGATCATCGCCGAGATCAGGAATCTCTCCTCCGCTCCCGAGAGGCGGGAAGACCCCGAGACCGCTCGGGAGCGGAGGAGAGATTCCTGATCTCGGCGATGATCTCCTCGGTCGAACCGAAGTCGTCCACCTCGACGGAGCGCGGCTTTCGCCCCTGGAACGACTTCAGGTTTCCGATTCGCTGGCGTTTGCGCTTGAAGAACATGATCGGCTCGAAGGGGTTACCCGCTCTGGGGTTCGAAGTGAAACAAGCCTAACAGCAGGCCCGCGGACCGCTATCGGTCATGAGTCGCTGGGACGCCGATGGCTGTTGCCCCGGCTGGCACATCGTTGACC
>JBJTBI010000037.1:0-3295 GCA_046091265.1 bacterium | reverse complement strand
CACAGAGACCCACAAGCTCAAGAGGAGAGTCGCAGCAAGGCAGAGCAGACTCGCGCCAGCCCAGCTATCGGTAACCCTCCTTGCTTCCTGTCCCAAGATGCTCACAATACACGCGCCAAGCGGGAGAGTTGCGGTTCTCACCAGCGGCTTATTCGCAGCCGTGAAGAGAAAGCGAGATATAGCGGGGGCGGGATTCGAACCCGCGACCTTCGGGTTATGAGCCCGACGAGCTACCAGACTGCTCCACCCCGCGTCGCAAACCGGATTCTAGCAGCGGCGTCTGGATCGCCCTCGCAGAAGCGCAGGCAACATGGATGCCTCGATTTTCGGTTCGCTATCGTGCGAACAGCTTCGAGAGCAGGATCCCGAGACTCCAAGAGCACGAAAGGTGCCGATGCAGCAGACGAAAGTTGGATTCCGTGCATCACTCGTGGCACCGGCGATGCTCGCTGCCCTCCTCCTCCTCGTCGGCCTTGCCGTTCCCTCCGTCGCCTCCGCAAAGCCCAGCGTGGGCGAGTTCGAGTGGTTCAAGTGCAACAAGCAGACGACGAACCTCAGGTGTGGGGTCATCGTGCTCCCGCGTGACTACTCCAAGCCCAACGGCAAGAGGGTTGCCCTCGTCGCGGCCAAAGCGCCTGCCACTGGAAAGAGGAGGGGGACCATCTTCTACAACCCGGGGGGACCCGGTGTTTCCGGGGTGGAGCAAGTCCTCGGTGGTGTCGCCTCTGCTCTTCCTGCCTCGATCAGACGTCACTTCGACTTCGTCTCTTGGGATCCCCGGGGTATGGGTCAGTCCAGACCCACGATCGAGGGATGTGAGGCCGTCGGAGGCCTTCCCACAGGACTGCTGCCAGTGACCGGAATTCCGACCGGATCGCAGTGGCGTTCGTTCCTGTCGCAGTTCCGGGGTCAGCAGAGACAGCTCGGACTCCAGTGCCTGCCGAAGAACCTCGGGATCGCCCGACACATGGGGACCAACAACGTGGTCCGCGACCTGAACATGATGCGGAAGGCAGTTGGAGACAGGAAGCTCACCTACTGGGGTGCGAGCTACGGAACCAGGATCGGTTACGTCTATGCGCTCCGCTACCCCGAACGACTCCGTGCGATCCTCCTCGACGGAAGCGTGGACCCACGGAGGGGGTGGGGGGAGTTCGCCCGAGTCAGAGCCCAGGGGACAGACCGGGCACTCGAGGTCATGGCGAAGCCACGGGTGAGGCCAGCCTTCGCCGAGGACATCCTCGCCACCAGAGATGACCTGAGAGTCAATGGGCCGATCACCGTGGAGGCAGGCAGGTTCGACCAGTGGACCTTCGAGTCTTTCGTGTCCAACAACACCTTCGCCCAGTCCCAGTGGACCAACATCCAGGAGTTGATCGGCGCGCTGAGGCAGGTTCGCGGGGCGGGCAGATCGAGCAGACGGGCGCAGGGGATCATCCAGCAGGCATACGAGGAAGTCGAGGATCGCCCTCCCTACCCCTGGATCGTGAACGGAAGGGCCGGCGATCAGTCAGCGAACCTCCACCTGCGGAATCGAATCGTCAACCACCTCGACTACTCCAACGGCAACATCCCGAGCGATCTTGCAGACGAGATGCTCCTGAACAACGTGGAGAACCACCTCTTCTTCGCAATGATTACCGCAAGTCTGGTGACCAACTCGGTAGGGCTTGGTTCGCTGAAGCCAGATCCTGTACCACTGACAAGCACGCCACGCTTCGCTCGGATCGGACGGGAGGTCAAGAACGTCCTAATCTCCGGTTCGACCGGCGACGGAGCAACCCCTGCGCCGTGGACGGCGCCGATGGCAGCCTCTTTCCCCCGGGCGGCGGTGATCCGGTTCAACGGCTGGCAACACGTCAACTGGATGGCGGTCAGGTCGCCCTGTGTCAACGACCCGATCACCCGATTCATCCTGACCACCAAGAGGCCAGATCCGAAGCGGCCGCCCATCTGCCCCTTCGCTCCGCCCGCTCCGCCGCTGGTGCCTTAGGAATGCTCAGGCCCGCGAGTTGCGCCTGGCCATCACGTAGGCAAATGCGCTGCCGGTGAAGTACATGAAGATCGCGTAGACAGCGGCCGGAATCATCAACTCGTCATTGATCATCCCGGCGACCACGATCGCCACCGTCCCGTTGTGAATACCAAGCTCCATCGCGATTGCGGTCGACTGCCTCTCTGAGAGACGAGCAAGTCGTGCGATCGTGAATGAAAGAGTCATCGCGACACCGTTGAGCAGGAGGGCACCGGCGGCAACTCTCCAGAAGTTCTCCCTGATCAGGTCCAGCTCTGAAAGCACCGCAGCCAGCACCACTCCGAAAAAGAGTCCGATCGAGACCTTCATGAAGGTCGGCTGATACCTGTCGACCCACTGCGGAGAGCGGGACCTGACCAACATCCCGATGCTGAGAGGCAAGACGGTGATGAGGAAGGTCCTCAGCACGACGATCGCCATGTTCACGTCCTCGAGTGACTTGCCCGCATCGAAGTACTCGTTGGCTAGTGCCAAGAAGAACGGAATGGTGATGACCGAGCAGACGCTGGAGATGGCGGTCATGGTGACCGAGAGTGCTGTCTCCCCCTTGGCGAGGTGAGTGAACATGGTCGCCAACGTGCCGCCGGGTGACGCCCCGAGCAAGACCAACCCCAGTGCCATTGCCGGATCGAGGGTCAAGAGATCGGCGATCAGGAATGCCAGAAGAGGCGAGATGAGGACGAGGTTCACCAACCCGATCGATACCCCTCTCGGGAACACGAACACCCTGCGGAAGTCCTCGACGGTGAGCCCGAGACCGAGGGTGAACATGATCACCGCGAGCGCCGCCGGCAGCACTACGTCGATGATCAAACCCTCTCCCTCCTACTCGCTCCAACCACTCCTCGGACCTCGGATGATGCGAGAAGTATCCGTGCTACGCCGTGCAACCCGGAGACTGCGTAGCCGTGATTGCCCCACCAGAGCGAAACGACCGCCAGCGAGCAGGCGGTCGTTTGCGAAGCCAGACCTCTCACGATCGGCCTATGGAAGCGTCCCGTCCCAGCCGTTCGCATAGCAGGGGCCTACACACCCATCGGTAACCGTGCCGAGATCGAAGAAGTCAGCGATCTGCTGTCTCGCAAGGACTGATCTGCGCGGATATCCGTGAGGGTCAGTTCCGTAACCGTCGGTGGCACGCGGAGGGACGTTCCCGAGAGGTGCCATCGCGGTGCCCCCGCTCACTCCGAGTGGACCACCATCCCAGTAGGTGAGCGCCGACCCTGCGTGCGGTGACGCACCGTTCCACTGGGTCATCAG
>JBJTBI010000036.1:0-8204 GCA_046091265.1 bacterium | reverse complement strand
GGTCTGTTGATGTTGGCTCTGGCGATAACCCTCCGCGCGTCGGGGACAGGAGCGGGTCGGGCGTTCACGATCGTCACGCCTGCGGTCTTGTTAGCCGGTATGCTCGCCACCTACAGCTACGCAGCGGTCGGCTGGGTGGCGGTGACCGTCGGTATCTGGATGGCGACCGGTATCTGGCAGGTCCGGCGCCGCGATGGGGCAGAGGCGGTTCGCCGGGTTGTCCGCGAGTCTCTTCCCGTCGTCGCTGGATCGATCGCGCTGGCTTTCGTGATCTCTCTGGTCGAGCTGAGACGTTCTTACGATCTCGTCTTCTCGGAGGAGGTCCAGGTCACCTCGGCATCGCGTCTCGAGCAGGCTGTCCCGATTCCGGAGGCCTTCGGCGTCTGGCCGACTCCGGACTTCTTCGGGGGGCTGGACAGCTGGATCGGATGGCTCTTGTTCGGAGGTCTCGGGCTGATCGTGGTCTTGCTGGGAGTCCGCTCGGCTTGGCGGAGAGGGGAATCCGCTCTCCTTTCGGCGCTCGCCGCTTCCACGATCCTCTTCCTGGTCGCGCTGGTATTCGGCAGCTACTACACCCAAGCCAAGGCGCTGACGATCCCTGCCGCGATCATCATGGCGTTGGCGTTCCTGGGAATCGCCGATACGAGTGCGAGAGGTATCGGCCGTCGGGGTTTGGCGGCCGTATTCGTTGCCGTGGCCTTCTACTCGACCTTCCTCGGGCTCAGGGAGGCGAATGTCGCCGCGTTGGATCGGACCACCGAGCTCGAACGGATCAGGGAGAGAATCGGTGGTGAGGGTGTCATGACCCTGACGACCGACCGATACGTCGACTTCAATCTGCAGGGAGCTTTCGTGGTCAGCCCCGCCCCGTTTGCCGAGTTGGTGATTCGCGATCGTCCGGGAAAGGTCGGGCGCCTCCCGGTCGACTTCGACTCTCCGAAGTGGCCGGTCTCCGATCTCTACGACTTCGTCCTGACGACCAGCGCCGGATTCCAGAGCGGCCCCTCCCCGGGATATGCGCTCGATCTCGAGACCCCCTCGTATCGCCTGTGGCGAAGGGTCGACGACCGGCGGCCTCAGAGCAGGAGCATCCTGCCCGAGCGAACGCGGATGGGGAAGATCCTCCGCTGCGATCAGCCACGCATCGACGAGATAATCCGCACCCTTTCGAGAAGCGGAGGACTCTTGGCCCATACCGTCCGTGCGCCCTATGTAGGCAAGCGGAACGCGTGGAACCCGGGAGCCAAACTCTCCCCGGGCGAGAGCGCTACGCAGGAGATGACTCTGGGCAGAGGCGCTTGGGATCTTTCACTCCAGTACTTCAGCCCATCGCGCGGACTTACAGTGACCGCACCCGGCCTGCGAACGGTCTTGCCGCCGGATGCGGTCGGACGCCTCCAATCCGGCGGACACCGGGGACCCTTCTGGCACGCCGGTCGCATCGTTTCGGACGGCTCGCCGGTGAGGCTTACCGTCACGGTCGAGAGGTTGAACTGGTTCCAGCGATTGATCGGCGTGACCCAGAAGATCGAGATCGGGAATCTCGCCGCAACGGCCCCCGGAACCGAGCGAGTCGTTCCCGCCGATGAGGCCTGCGGGCTCTACGTCGACTACTTCACCTCGAACCCGCCCAAGGCCTACAGCCTCGCGGATCCGATCCTCCAGCAGCCGGTCCTCCGAGAGCGCAAGCGGATAGGCAAGCGTGCCTTCGACTACTCGGATCTAGGGGAGCGTCCATGATCAGCTTCGGTCAGTACATCTCCGGCTTCGTCGGTCTCACCCTGATTCTCTGCGCTTTGGGTTTCGCGTCCTGGCGGCTGCGGTCCACCCTGATGCCCGGCTGGTCAGGGGCGTCCGCGCGGTTGGTGGAGACGGTCCTCGGCCTGAGTGGGCTGGTGGTCGTCTGCGAGATCACCGGCGTACTCGGTCTGTTCCGCCCGGGCTGGCTGATCGCAGTTTCGATTCTGGTGGCGCTGCTGACTTCGTACCTGACACGGGGACGAGTCCCCTCGCAGACGACATCGCTGCCGTCGCCACCGGTGGCCCGTTGGCTGGCCCTCGCCTCGTCTGCGGTAGCTGCCTTCGTGGTCTTCCACTGGGCAATGCCGACCCTCCAGGCCTTCGAGGTCGGGGTCAGCTCCCAAGACAGCGTCTGGTACCACATGAGTTTCTCGGGTCGATTCGCTGTGAGCGGCGAGGTGGGTCCGGTCCACTTCTCCGACATCCTCGCGACGGCGTCCTGGTTCTATCCGCAGAACTCGGAGTTGCTCCACGGCCTCGGGATCGCGATGTTCGGGCAGGACACCCTCTCGCCCCTTCTGAACCTGGTCTGGCTCGCGATGGGACTGCTGGCGGCCTGGTGTATCGGCAGACCGTGGGGGATCGGCTGGCTGACCCTGCTCGCAGCCGCAGTCGTATTCGACACGCCGATGATGTTGGAGCAGTCGGGTAATGCGGCGAACGACATGACCTCGATCGCCTTCCTGCTGGCGGCTGTCGCTTTCCTCGTCAACGGCCATGCCCAGCAGCGTGCTGCAGGCACGGTGGAGCGCGGGAGGTTCAGTGGCGTGGGTTGGCAGGCACTGGGTATGGCAGGTCTTGCAACCGGCCTGGCGATCGGGACCAAGATCACGCTGCTGGCACCGTTGGCGGTCCTCACCTTGCTGTTGGCGGCGTTGACCGTGAAGGGAAACCGTCTGGCAACGCTCGGAGTGTGGATTGCGGGTGTCGCGATTCCCTCGATCTTCTGGTACCTGCGCAATCTGGTGTTTGGCGGAAACCCGTTGCCCCAGCTCGCAGGGGTCGGCCCTGTCCCGCTGCCGGGACCCGAACAAGGCGACTTCTACCCTCGCCGACCGGCGACCGTACTCTCTTACGCAGACCAGCCTCAGATCTGGTTCGACTGGTTCTTCCCGGCGCTGGACGACCGGCTGGGCCCGCTCTGGATCGCCTTGCTGCTGGCGATGCTCGGGGTGTTCGTGTGGGGTGCGCTCAAGGGTTCGACGCTGCTGATCCGCGCGCTCTGTGCAGTCGGTCTGGTTGCTGCTGTGGCGTATGTGGGAACTCCTTTGACCGCTTCGGGTACCGTCGGCAACCCGACCGGCTTCGCTCCCAACCTGAGGTATCTGGCTCCGGCCCTGGCAATCGGCTTCGTTCTTGCGCCGTTGCTGTTCATCGAGTCGAGGGAGACGACGAGGCGCATCGTCGCCGGTGTGCTCGCGGTGTTCCTGATCGTCGGTGCGATCTCGCAGATCTCGTTCCGGCCCGAGCCCCAGCGCCAGTTGACTCAAGAGGAGTTGGTCGAACTCGCTGCAACCGAGCAGGACGGCTATCGCTCGTTCAGGCAGGACTCCTATGTCACCAGCAAGATTCCCGGAGCTCTGCTCCTGACCTTCTTGTTGATCGGCTTGCCCCTTGGTGCGACAGCGCTCGCCTCGGCCAACCCCACGCGCCGTCGGGAGCTCTCCGCCGCGGGTTTCGTGATCGGCGCGGTGACTCTGGCCGGAGCAGGCTGGGCGGTCGCTCCGAGCTTCGCGCGTGACCGCTACGACCCGACCGTCCTCAACCCCTTCGAGCGAGATGCGGGTTTCAGGGCATCTCCTGCCTGGCGAGCCGTTCAGGGATATGGCCGGGAGATCAGTGGATCGCGGATCGCGGTCGTCGGCAGGGGTTCGGCTTTCGGCCAGTACGTCTTCTACGGCCCCGAGTTCGACAACTTCGTCCAGTACATCGGCTTCGAGTCCGACCACGGAACCTATACCCCGATCGAGAACTGCCGGGTCTTCAAGCAGGTCGTCGACGCGGGAGACTATGACTACCTCGTGGTCACCCCCCGTCAGAACGAACCGGCTTTCTCCACTCCTGCAGAGCGCGGCTGGATGGATGCCGATCCGGCTGCCGTCCGAGTGGTGCGCGCCGATCCCGCTGCCGTCTATCGACTCGAAGGCCGCCTGGATCCCGCGTTGTGTGGATCGGAGGGTGGGGGAGGATGAGCCTCGGACGGTTCCTGCTCGGAGTGATCGAACTGGCCGCGATCGTGGTCCCGATTTACATCGGTGCGATCTCCCTGCGACGGCTCCTGCTGCCCGGCTGGAGTGGCGCGGCATCCCGCTTGGCCGAGATCGTCCTGCTGGTCTCCGGCCTGATCCTGGTCGCCGAATTGGTCGGGGTCGTGGGTCTGTATCGCCCCGGGTTCATGATCGCTGCGTCGGTGGTCGCAGGTGGAGCCGTGGCCGGACTCTGTCGCCGCCGCTCCCCGGGTGCGGACTCGACTCCCCTCCCGAGGCCTCCAATGACCCGGGTGGTGATCGGTCTCGCTCTCGCCGGGGCGGTTGCCGTGACCTGGCACTGGGCGGTCAGGACCCAGTTCGGTCTGGAAGCGGGGATGTATCTGCCCAACACCACGTGGCACAACGCCCCTTTCGCCGCGCGCTTCGTGCAGGAGGCCCAGATCGGCCTGTTGCACTTCACCGAACCGCTACGTCTGTCCGTCTGGTTCTACCCGCAGAACTCCGAACTGCTGCACTCGCTCGGAATCCTCACGCTCGGCACCGATGTGATCTCGCCGGCGATCAACATCGGCTGGTTGGTGCTCGCCCTCTTGGCCGCCTGGGTGATCGGGCGCCCCTATGGGGTTGGTGCGGCGGCGCTGATCGCCGTGGCGATCGTCTTCGACACCTCGATGCTCCTCCTCTACGAACCGGGAGATGCGAAGAACGACGTGATGGGACTGTTCTGTCTGCTGGCAGCCATCGCACTCCTGGTCAACGGAGAGGCTCAGCGGAGAGCTTCGGGTCAGGAGCTTGGAAGCCGTCCCTGGGACAGATTCGGATTCGGTCCATTGCTCGTTGCCGCTCTGGCAGCAGGCATAGCCGCCGGTACGCGCCTCAACATGCTCGCCCCGGTGGCACTGCTGACCCTCGCGGTGATCTACCTCGGTTTTCGCGGCGAGCGGATCAGGACCTCTGCGCTGTGGATCGGTGGTCTGGTGGCGACCAGCTCCTTCTGGTACCTGAGGAACCTGATCACCTCCGGCAACCCCTTTCCCTGGGCAAAGGGCCTCGGCCCCATCGATCTACCCCATCCCGACCAGATGCCGATCGACGTTCGGGAGCCCGGCAACGTGGCGAAGTACATCACCGATCTACCCGTGATCAAAGAGATCTTCCTGCCTGCCATACGCGACAACCTCGGGGATCTCTGGGTCCTGGTGATCGCCGCAGCGGTGATCTTCACCCTCGCTGCGATCTTCAACGGGCCGACCCGCACGATCCGGACCCTGGGTGTGGTTGCGGTCCTCAGCTTCGTCGCGTATCTGTTCACGCCACTGACCGCGGCTGGCGACTCCGGCAGGGTCAGTGGCTTCGCGGTCAACATGCGCTACGTCGCACCGGCGATGGTGATCGCGATGGCCATCGGACCGCTGGCTCCCGTGTTCCAGACGAGTCGAACCCGTCGACGGGTCGTGCTCGGCGTGTTGCTGGTCACGCTGTTGTTCACGCTCTGGCCCTCGGCACCGCTGCTGGGCGATATAGCTGCTTCCGCAGCTGTCTGGAGCGAGGGCTACACACTCCCGGCGCTCGCATTCGCACTAGTGCTCGTGGTCGTCCCAGTCGCCCTTGCGTATCTCTGGAGGCAACCGCAGATGCGATTGCTGGCGGTAACCGCCTCCGTGATCGTCGGGTTGGGTGTGTTCCTCTTCTCCTACCTCAAGACCGACGGTTACGTCGAGTCTCGCTACGACCCGGAGATCGCGAAAGCCTCCGGTGATGTCCCGCAGGACATCGTCCCACTGATCCGCTGGGCCAGGCCGCTGACCGATCAGAGAATCGGCATCGTGGGCACCAGCGCGGCCTTCAAGCAGTACTTCCTCTACGGGAAGGATTTCTCGAATCGCGTCTACTACGTCGGCGAACCCTCCGCTAACGGCGGCTACCGACCGATTCTTGACTGTGAGGACTTCCGTCGGCGGGTCAATCAGCTCGAGATCGACTACCTCGTAACCGCTCCCTACCACGATGTGGGCTTGAGGATCCCCGCAATCGCCAAACTGAACGAGGCCCAGTGGGCAGTCGGCCTTCCCCAGACGAGGATCGTCTTGACCCAGCGTGGCTTTACCGTCTTCGAAGTCGACGGCAGGCTCGACCCGGGCACCTGCGAGGTCTGATCGTGACCCTTACGGTCTGGGGTTACCTCGCCGGCTTCATCGGTCTCACCGCCTCGCTCGCCGCGCTCGGCTGGGGCTCGATCGCTCTGCGACGGGCCTTGCTGCCCGGATGGGACGGCTCCGCGGCTCGCGTTGCGGAGGCGGTGATCCTCCTAGCGGTGTCGACCTGCGGCCTGCAGCTTCTCGGAGTCATGGGGATCATCTCCGGAGCCGCAGTCGTGGTTGGTGCGCTGGTTGCCGGCGCCGCGATGTGGTTCGCAGCATCTCGAGTGGGCCAGAGAGTCGATCGCGTCGAGCTCCCGACACAACCTGCGATCGGTTGGATGACCGCAATCGCTGCAGGGGTGACCGCCGTGGTCTTCGGGATCTGGATGACCGGCGTTCAACCGGCGCTTTCACTCGGCATGCAGGGGTTCGACACCCTCTGGTACCACGGACCGTTCGCTGCCCGGATCGCGCAGACGGGCTCGTTCCTCCCTCTGCACTTCACCGATACCCAGTACCTGAACTGGTTCTATCCGGAGAACTCTGAGCTGCTCCATGCGGCCGGGATCTCGTTGTTCGGCTACGACCTGCTCTCGCCATGGGTTGGGATTGCGTGGTTGGGACTCGCCCTGGCTGCCAGCTGGGCGATCGGACGTCCATACGGAGTTCAGGCACTCTCCTTGGTGGCCATCGCCTGTGTGCTGGTCGGCTCGGGTCTCGTTCCGAGATCGGCGGGCAATGCGGCAACCGATATCCAACCGATCGCGCTGATGCTCTCGGCGTCGGCGATACTGATCAACTCAGCCTCCGCGTCGCGGGACAGCCGAGGCCGGGAGAGCCTTCCCTTCGTCGTAGTCGCTCTCGCCGGTCTCGCGATGGGAGTAGCTCTCGGCACGAAATTGACCATGTTGGTTCCTGCGTTCTTCCTCGGCGTTGGGATAGTCGGATGGGCTTCGGCGGGTCGCAGATGGAAGACGGTGATGGTCTGGGCGGGTGCGGTCCTCCTGCCATCGGGTGTCTGGTTCCTGCGGAACCTCGTCTATTCGGGCAACCCCTTCCCGTTCCTCAGCGTCGGTCCGCTGGCCGCCCCGGACCGCGGGCTCGAGGGTCGCGAACCGTTCAGCGTCGCTCACTACCTGTTCGATTCCAGCACTGCGGTCGAGACGAGCTTCTTCCGCGACGGGCTCGTGGTCAATCTCGGCCACCTCTGGCCCTTGATCGCGGCTGCCGGCCTCGCGGGAATCGTGGTTGCGCTGTTGCGCGGTACCTCGGCCGCGCGCGCAGTTGCAGTGGCATGTCTCGCGGGCGGCATCGCGTACGTGTTCACCCCCCTCACTGCGGCTGGTCCGGAGGGATCACCGATCGCTTTCGAGATCAACTTCAGGTATCTGCTGCCTTCCCTCGCGCCTGCTCTCGGTTTGTTGGCTTGTGATCGCATCGTCGCCGGCGACGAGGATGATGCGAGGCGAAGAGCCTGGTGGCTCGCGGCATTCGTGCAGATGTTCCTCAGCGTCGTCCTACCCGGGATCGGATCCGGCTCGGGCGGGAGCTGGTCCGAGCCGAGGGTCTCGGTTCCCGCCGCCCTCGCGATGGGGGTCATCTTCTCGGCTCTTGCCTTCGTCCTGCCTCGGCTCGGCTCGGGAAAGCCGGAACCGGTGGCCATCGTTGCCGTTGCCCTGCTGATCATGGTCGGGATCGCCGGGTTCTTCTCATCCCGTGGGTTCGTCGAGAACCGCTATTCCCAGCGGGTGAACGACAGGGTGGTCGGGTTCACGATCTCGCAGGCAGCGCGATGGGCCGCTGGGCGCAAGGAAGCCGAGATAGGAGTTGCCGGCAGCTCCGGTGCCTTCTACCAATACCCGCTCTACGGTCGGGACCTGTCCAACTCGGTACAGGTCCTCGGGGTCGAGACCGGTAACGGCGGCTTCGAGGCCTTGGAGAAATGCAGACAGTGGCGCCGATCCGTCAACGGAGGAGACTACGGATGGTTGGTCTTCTGCCCTCGCTTGGATATATACCGCGGTCCGGAGGTGGGCAAATCACACCAATGCAC
>JBJTBI010000035.1:0-4114 GCA_046091265.1 bacterium | reverse complement strand
TCTCTGCTCATGGCACTTACCGCTGAGCGAGCCGCCTGGAGTCAGGGGGAGGCGGGAGTCGAGAAGTTCAGGATCAGCGGAGGCAACGCGAGGCTCTGCTTCGCGATGGCTCGTTCGCTCGGACCAGCCGTGAGGTATTCGGAGCCGGTAAGCCAGATCGCGCACGACGCTGGCGGCGTCGAAATAGCGACCTCGCAAGGAACCTACGCCGCAGATCAGCTCGTGCTGGCGGTTCCGCTGCCAGCGGCGCGACGGATCGAGTTCACTCCCGCTCTTCGCCCTCGCTTGACCGAGGCGATCAACGGAATTCCCTATGGCACCACGGTCAAGACGGTCATCCAGTATTCATCTCGAGCCTGGAAGAAGCAGGAACTCACCGGTTCCGCGATCACGGACATCCCTTTGGTCGGTTCTGTCTGGGAGGCAACCGATCAGCAGAAGGGCAACGCCGGAATCTTGATCTCGTATACCTCTGCTGATCGTGGGGCGCAGGCAGCCAAGTTGCCCGAGCGGGCACGGCTTGCCGCGTCATCGAAGGGTATGAGGAGGGTCTTCCCCGAAGTGGCAGGGCGGCGAGTTCGCGCCGTGACGGTTCCCTGGCCGAACTTCCCGTTGAGCGGCGGCGCCTACATTGCTTATGGACCGGGACAGATCGATCCTTACTTCACGGATATGCAGGAGCCGAACGGGAGGATCTGGCTTGCGGGAGAACACCTGGATCCGACATTCGGATACATGGAATCAGCGGTTCGCTCTGGCTCCAGAGTTGCCGGGCGAATCGGCCGAGCCTGAGATTGTCTCGTCCTCTAGAAACGAAAAAGACCCGCCGGGCCTGTGCCCGACGGGTCTGAAGTCGAATCTCCTGTTCCGACGCGGCTACTTCAGCCTCACCGTCTGGTACACGCCGGCGTGGTCGGAGCCCCAGTAGGGACCCGATCCGGTGGTGCGGAACGGCGCGTTGCCCGTGACCTTGGTCGGACCGACCCTGGAGAATCTGGCCGAGTTGGTCAGGACGTGGTCGATGTGGTGGTCGAAGTCGACCTCGTAGCCGACCTTCTTGTCGAGCAGCGGCCCGCTGAGGCAGCAGCTGTCGCTGGCGTTGTCGGTCAGTGAACGCATCCCGTTATCGACCAGCGACAGGTAGGCGCAACGATCCCAGCCGGTGCCGTCCAACTGGGGAGTGCTGGGGTCTCCGTCGACCGTGTCGTCGTCGGAGTTGAAGTCTCCGACGGCCACCACCGGCAACGAGGTCTGTGAGATGACCCGGTCGTAAAGTTCCTGAGCCTGGAGGCACTTGGCCTCGGTCGGATCACCGAACGCCTCGAGGTGCGTGTTGACGAAACGGAACGGCGACGACCCGCGCCCCGTCGCGATGAGCCCCGTCCAGCCGCGAGTTACCGGAACAGCCACTCCGCCCGCGACGAGCGGTGTGTAGCGGTTGGCGGCAACGTCACCGGTGAAACCTGTGCCGGGGTCCGGCGCGGCAACCGTATCCCCTGCGTCGCCGCCGCCATTGCGGTCGCCGAAGGTACCGCTGGCCTTCTGCGAGACCTTCACCCCGGCCTTGACGATGATCACGTCCTGCATCGTCAGTCGGCCGGTCAGGTCTGCCCCAGGGAAACCGGAACATCCGTTGTTGCTGCCCCCGGCATAGCTGAAGTTGGTGCAGGTGCCGGTGTCGTCATCGACGTCGGTGGGAGTCTCGAAGTCGAACTGCTCCTTGATCACCGCTGCCGAGTAGCGCTGGGCCTTCGGCTTGCCCTTGTTGAGCGCTGCGAGCAGCAGGGCGAGGAAGTCGTACCTGACCGTGGCGGATACAGGCGAACCGAGCCCCGGGATGTACACCACCGGCGGAGTCTTGGGCCGCCACTGGGCGTCCTCCTGCAGGCCGACGAGATCAGGATTGGTCGATCGAATCTCCTTGGCGAGCTGCTTCGCGCGATCGCTGAACTTGGTCGCGTCGACGCTGCGCAGGATCTCGCCAGCACCAGAGGTCAGCTCGGCGAGGCTTCCCGAGTTCAGTCCCGGGCTGAGGTCGGCTCCGAGGTAGAGGTTGCGGGTCATCACGCGGATGTCGTTACCCTTGGCTGCCTGAGCATTCTCGGCTGCCACTCCGAAGAGCATCGCCGCAGCCCCTGTCAGCGCAACCAGCCCGGCCAGTACTCGCCGGTCGAACCTCTTGATCGTGAGATCTGCCTTCATGAAAGTCTCCCCCTCTTCTCGATTATGAGCCTCGGCACCTGCGCGCCGGGTTCCCGCTATCTCTCCCTGAACAACACCATCAATCTACATTGGTAGCGGAGTATGGGCAAATCGATTCGACCACTGTGTGACGCTGAGGATCGAGCGTGGTCAGCGTTTGCCGGCGACCTTGGCGACGAACCAAGAGACCTCTTCGGCCTGCTGGCCGGAGAGGATGCCTGCGGGCATGCGCCCACCGACCCCGTTGTTGACCGAACTCAGGACCCGCGGGTAGATCGAGTCCGGATCGGGGGCGACCGGACCAGGAGGTGCGAGCAGTTCGTCCAGATTCGGAGCGACTACTCCGTCGGTGCCGGCCTTGTAGAGCGTATGGCAGGCGCCGCAGTTGGTCACGAAGAGATCCTTGCCGGTCTCCAGGTCTGCCGGCACGGCCTCGGGTGCCGAGGACTCGCTGCCATCGGTGCTCAGAGCCCAAGCGGGGACGATGACCGCGAGGAAGACGGCGACGATTCCGAATATGACGAAGGTCTTTCGCTGCATCTGGAATCTGAGTATATGAGGGTGCCCCGGCGTGCGGTCAGCCGACCCGCTGTCCCTGTGCGGTTCTTGCCCTTCGCCAAGGGCACATCCTGCTGAGACCGCACTCGTCGCACTTGGGTTTGGGGCGGCAGATAGCTCGTCCGTGCCGGATCAGGTTGATGTGGAACTCGTAGGCATCCGCCGGGGGGGTGATCGACAGCATCTCGTCGTGGGCCTCGTCGAAAGACGCGTTCGGCTTGAACAGCCCGAGCCTCCCACCAACCCGATGCACATGGGTGTCCACCGGCATCTCCGGCAGATCCCAGGTGAAGATCAGCACGCAGGCAGCGGTCTTCCGGCCGACCCCCGGCAGGTCGCACAGCCACTCGACCGCCTCGTCTCGCGGCGCCTCCCGCAACCACTCGAGATCCGGTGGGTCGCCGATCCTCTTGAGCACCTCCTGGATCCGCGGCGCCTTGGTCCTTGCGAGACCTCCGGGCTTCAGCGCCGACTCGACCTGACGGGTCGGAGCGTCTCTGACCTCCTCCCAGGTCGGGAACCTCTCGACCAGCCGGTCGAAGGCTACGTCGCGATTTCGATCGTTGGTGTTCTGGGAGAGGATCGTCCGGACCAGTTCGGCGACCGGATCGCCATGGGGCTGGTTGACCGGCCTGCCATAGATCTCGCGGAGACGGTCACGAAGCGCTCGAACTCTCTTGGCACTGGGGCGCCGCCATTCGGTGCTCCTCTTCGGGATCCTCGGCTTCCCGGTCCTCCCGTCCTTGCGACGAGGTGTCTTGCGCTCGACTTTGAGTTCTCTCGGCAGAGCCACCGCAGGCGAGGATATTCTCGTTCACGACTTGATGCCCCCGGGACCAGACCACGGAGTCGAGACCGGCACGGTCTCGGCGGGAGGCATCCGTACCTTCCATCGTTTCCGATCCGGAGGCGGCATTCCCCCTCTCTTCGTCCACGGCAACCCAACGAACTCCGCGGACTGGCAGGAGTTCCTGGAGCGGATGTCGGGTCCAGCTTTCGCCCCCGATCTGCCCGGCTTCGGCCGGTCGGAGCGTCCCGACCCTGAGCGGTTCGATTGCTCGATGTATCGCTACGCCGACTTCCTGATCGATTATCTCGACGCCGTCGGGGTGGATCGCTACCGATTGGTGGTGCACGACTGGGGTGGGGTCGGTCTGCTCTCCGCGATGCGCCAGCCGGAGCGGGTCGACCGCCTCGTGATCTGCTCGGCGGTTCCGTTCCTGCCCGGCTACAGGTGGCACAGACTGGCCCGGATCTGGCGGGCACGTGGGCTCGGCGAGGCGTTCTTCGCGCTCTGGACCCCGGCTCGGCTCGGTCCCGCGTTGCGGGAGGCGAGGGGGGACAGGAGCAAGCC
>JBJTBI010000034.1:0-2328 GCA_046091265.1 bacterium | reverse complement strand
CGGCAGCGACGAGCGGCACGGGAAACTCACCTACGTGAGTGTCCACGGTCTCTCCGGTGCCCGCGAGCTTGCGGCGGAATACCACCGCCGTGCACTCGATGCCCTGGAAGAGGCAGCGCCTCGAACACCCGAGCTCGAGGGAATCACCAACTTCATCTACACAAGAGAGAGCTAGAAATGGAAAACGGCACAGACCAAAGCGAGACCCGGGCCACCTCATACCCGCTGCTGGACGGTATCGATGGCCCCGCCGACCTGAAGGGGCTGAATGAAGAGCAGCTCCAGCAGGTCTCACAGGAGGTCCGCGAGATGATCATCGACACGATCGGTGAGATCGGCGGGCACTTCGGGGCCAACCTGGGGACCTGTGAATTGGCCGTGGTCCTCCACAGCCTGCTCGATTCCCCGAAGGACAAGATTCTCTGGGACGTGGGCCATCAGTCCTACCCGCACAAGGTCCTCACCGGTCGTCGTGACCAGTTGGCTTCGATCCGTCAGTACGAGGGACTTGCGCCCTTCTGTTCGATCTTCGAATCGGAGCACGACATCATGGGAGCCGGCCACGCCTCTACCTCGATCGGATACGGGGTGGGTCTCAAGGAGGCAATGCTGCACGGGATCGGCGAGGACGGGAAGGTCGTGGCCGTGATCGGCGATGGTGCACTCACCGGCGGTGTGGCTTACGAGGCCCTGCACTTGGCGGGTGGCCTCCAGACCCCGATGGTGATCGTGCTGAACGACAACGGGATGTCGATCTCCCCGAACGTAGGAGCGATGTCGAGCTTGTTCAACCGCATGCGCCTGAACTCGCGCTGGCATCGTCGCCGTGAAGCCACCGAAGACCGGCTCACCCGGCTGCCTCTCGGCCTCGGCAGGAAGATCAGCCGACTCGGTCCGGAGATCAAGTCCGCATTCAAGGCATACTGGGCCCCCGGACTCTTCTTCGAGGAACTGGACCTGGCTTACGTGGGTGTGATCGACGGCCACGACGTCCACCAGCTCAAGCGTGCGCTGACCGAGGCCCTGGAGGCTGACCGTCCCGTCGTCGTCCACATAAGCACCGTCAAGGGCAAGGGCTTCGAGCCAGCGGAGGAGGGTGGCCTCGAGGGTATGGAGAAGTGGCATGCCGCCAAACCGCGCTCGTTAGTCGATCGCAGGCCAGCGGAGGAGGGCAAGGATCAGGAGAAGCCGCTGGTCTGGGTACAGGAGTCGGATTCCCCGGAGAGCATCGCGCCAGAGAAGCTCGAGGTGCCACCCCCGGTGGCTCCTCGCCAGTACACGGAGGTGTTCGCCGAGGCGCTCGTGGAGGAGGCCCGTCGAGATAAGCGGGTGATGGGGATCACGGCGGCGATGGCAGGGGGGACCGGCCTCGACCGTCTGCAGCGAGAGCTCCCCGAGCAGTACATAGATGTTGGCATCGCCGAGCAGGAGGCGGTGCTCTATGCGTCGGGGCTGGCGATACAGGGAGCCAAGCCGGTCTGCGCGATCTACTCGACCTTCCTCCAGAGGGCGTTCGACCAACTCGTCCATGACGTGTCGCTGCAGGGCCTCAACGTCGTCTTCGCGATGGATCGTGCCGGTCTCGTCGGCGACGACGGCCCGACCCACCATGGAGTCTTCGATCTCTCCTACTTCCTCCCGTTGCCGAACATGGTGGTCATGGCACCCAGGGACGAGGCGATGCTCGTCCACATGCTGCGGACCGCACTGCTGCATGACGCTGGCCCGGTCGCACTCCGGTACCCGCGCGGTGTAGCGGAGGGAGTCCCGATGCCTGAGGCTCCCGAACCGATAGATATCGGCAGAGGTGAATTGCTACTCCCAGGGCAACGAGTCGCCCTCCTGGGCTACGGGTATGGCGTGCAGGTTGCGCTTCGAGCGGCGGAGGAGTTGCGCGGAGAGGGGGTCGAGCCGACCGTGGCCGATGCCCGTTTTGCGAAACCGCTCGATGCCGACTTGATCGATTCGCTCGTCTCCGACCACGAGCTCGTGGTCACCTTGGAGGAGAATGTCCTCCCGGGCGGCTTCGGTGCTGCGGTGCTGGATCGAGTCGAGGACTCCCTTGCCGGCAAGTCTCGCGGACGGGAGGTGAGGATCGGTCTCCCGGATCGGTTCGTGACACATGGCAAGCCCGATCTGCTCCGCGCCGAGGTCGGGTTCACCGGCGACGCAGTGGCGGCGAGGGTCCTGGCGGAACTGGGTATCGGCAAGACGGTCTCCTAGCACGAGATGGCGCTCCGATCCGGGTCCCCTGACTGTGCCGGATCTCACACACACCGCTCCTCACGACACTAAGAGACTTCCTCAGACTTCAGGTTGAAAGTAGAT
>JBJTBI010000033.1:0-4230 GCA_046091265.1 bacterium | reverse complement strand
CAGCGGCTCCTGCCCGTGACCGGCCGGTTGACGCGGTCGAAGAGCAAGGGAAGTAGCTCCCCGGCCACGCCGTCGCCTGAGTCGCTCACCGAGAAGATCAACCACCGGCCCTTTCCTTCGACCGTGATCCGGATGGGCTCGCGGCCGTACTTGATCGCATTGCGGACCAGGTTCCTCAGGATCTGTTCCAGCCGGGCGGGATCAACATCCAACGTCCCTCCCGGGCGATCGGCGAGTT
The DNA here is from genome assembly GCA_046091265.1 of bacterium. Taxonomy (GTDB): domain Bacteria; phylum Actinomycetota; class Thermoleophilia; order Solirubrobacterales; family 70-9; genus CAIUSP01. The sequence continues at coordinate 3,992 of JBJTBI010000033.1, read as the reverse complement.
CGATCGCCTCGGATCCGAGCATCGGGAGATCCCGCTCGAGATCCTCGAGGAAAGGGTCGACCGAGATCTTCTGCTTCTGCAGCATCCCTCCGGATTCAGCGCGGGCGAGCAGCAGCATGTCGTCGACCAGGTGGTTCATGCGTGAGATCTCCCCGAGGAGGACTTCGGAGCGCTCACCGACTTCTTTCCCGCTAGCCCCCTCACGCTCGAGCAGTTCGATCTGCCCCCGCAGGACGGTGAGCGGAGTACGAAGCTCGTGGGAGGCGTCGGAGACGAAGTCGCGTTCACGATCGAACGCTGCCTGAAGGCGATCGAGCATCTGATTGAACGACTGGGCCAGTACCCCGACCTCTCCACCCTCGACCACAGAGACGCGCTTGCTCAGGTCGCCGCCACCGATCTCGGCTGCGGTGTCGGCCATCTCCCTCAGGGGTCGGGTCAAGATGCTCGAGATCCAGATCGCGAGGGCGATCGAGGCGAACAAAGCCAGTGCGCCCACGACCAGGAAGGTCCTCTCCAGGCCGGATTGAGCCTCCTTGACCGGATCCAACGACGAGGCAGCGCGGACGGTCCCGATCCGTCTCCCGTCGAGGAAAATCGGCTCACTCACCACCCTCAACGAACCGACATCCTCGATCGAAACCGTGGAGAAGCCAGGTCGCGCGTTGAGGAGTGCGCTGGCACCGATCCTCCCGGTCTGGCTCGCCTCACCCTCTTTCACCTCTTCGCGGAGCTCGCGCCTGAGTATCTCCTCCTGATTGGTGATCTGGTCGCCACTTCGCAGCTCGATCGCGAGGATCGGTGAGCTCGGGTCGAAGCCCTGCCGGAAGACGAACAACCTCGATGCGGGTGCCAATTGGGATTCGTTCGTGAGCTTCTCCACGACGGCGTTTCCGTAATGGCGCACTTCCTCGTCGAGCGTCTGCTCGATCCCGGACTGCAGATCTGCGGTCACTCCCCGGTACACAGCGAAGAAGCTCAAACCGAGGATCACTGCGGTGAGCGCCGGCATTGCTATCGCGAGCCGAGTCTGGATACCCGCCTTCGACCAGCTACGCATCATCGGCCCTCAGCCGGTAGCCGGCGCCCCGCACTGTGTCGATCGGCCCCTCTTCTCCCTCGTCGGCCAGCTTCTTGCGCAGATAACCGACGTACACCTCGAGCACGTTGGTTCCCGGGTCGTAGTCGTAACCCCAGACTCCGTTCAGCAACTGCGTCCTGGAGAGCACTTGGTCGGGGTGTCTCATCAGGTAAGCCAGGAGTTCGAACTCGCGTGAGGTCAGCTCGACATCCCGCTCGCCCTTGGTGACCCTTCGTGTCTTCAGGTCCAGCAGGAGGTCGCCGACCTCGATCCGATCTGCGGAGACGGCGTCAGGCCGACGCAGTTGGGCCCTTATCCGGGCCAGCAGCTCCTCGAAGCTGAACGGCTTGGAGACGTAGTCGATCGCACCGCCTTCTAGGCCACGCACCTTGTCCTCGGTTTCACCAAGGGCCGTCAGCATGATCACCGGGGTGGCGATCGCTAGCTTGCGGATTTCGCCGAGGACCTCGAAGCCGTTCTTCCCGGGCAGGAGGACGTCCAGGAGGATCAGGTCGAACTCCCCCGTGAGCGCTTCAGCCTCCCCCTTCAATCCGTCATCCGCAACCGTGACCGCGTATCCCTCAGCGCTGAGACCACGCTCGACGAAGTCGGCGATCTTGTTCTCGTCTTCGATCAGGAGGATTCGCATCGCTTGATCCTACGGCGAATACTCGCGATATCTGGCGGATAAGAGTCTTCTAATCTGACTATTAGCCTGTTCCGAAGGACCGCTGGGAGGATTCTCCTCGACAAGCAAGAGCAAGGAGAAATGAAATGAAGCGCAAGACGAAACTCACGGTTGCAACTCTGGCCACCGCACTCAGCATCGGAGGCCTGACCGCCTTCGCGATGGGTGTGGCCCAGACCGGATCCGGCGCATCTGTTTCGAGCCTCTCGGGGGACAGCGCCAAGGCGAAGGTGATCAAGATCAAGAAGGTGAAGAAGGTCGCCGCAGGCGCCGCGCAGACCTCTGCAGCCGCAGGCTCCACTCTCGGGTCGAGTGGTTCGGCTCCCTCAGTAGAGAGCCCAAGCAGGGGTGCTTCGACCGTTCGCCCTTCCCAAGAGAGCGATGAGGACGGCTGGGACGACGACGGTGGCGAAGAGCACGAGGACGAGGGTCATGACGATGACTGATCCAACCTCCAAGAAGAATTCGCTCGAGGGAGGTGCGTTGGCGGCCAAGCGGGCCACCAAGACCCCCCGGCCGAAGCGATCGACCCGTTCGGCCGTCGGGGCGGTGGCCGCGCTCGCAGGTGCAGCGACCATCGCAGCGTTCGGCGGTCTCTGGCTCCAGATGGCTCAGGGGAACGACCCTGTTCTGGCCTCCGGGACCGATCCCGCCCCGAAGCAACGAGTGATCAAGAAGATCGTGGTCGTCGAGAAGGTCGTGCCGAGTTCCGGCTACGGCTCGACCGGCACTTCCTACGGTTACACCGGATCGTCTGGTTCGGTGTCGTCGGGCTCGTCAGCCGCCCCAACGGCTGTTGCCCCGGCACCGGTCGTCAGTCAGCCGTCCTGAGCGTGAGCGCGAGAAGCGACTGGCCGAACCGCCGATGACGCCCATGAAAACAGTCGGTCCCTCTTCGGTTCAGGAGACAGAGCTTGCGTTCGATCTCTTCGGCAGCCGGGTGCGGCTGCTCGCCGCCGGCCCTCCGGGTCAGGATCGGACCACGCAGGCGGTGCTGGCAGAGGTCGAGGCGATGCTGCGCGAGATGCACGAACGCCTGACCAGATTCGACCCGGCGAGCGAGCTGTCCGCGCTCAATGCCGAGCCATCCGAAACGGTTGGATGCTCCGAGTACCTCATGACCGCGGTCGAGGCTGCGCTCCAGGCAGCCGAGAGATCCGGCGGCTTGGTCGACCCAGTGATGGTGGAGGCGCTCGAGGACGCCGGCTACGCAGACTCTAGGGCGAACGCCGAATCGATCCCGCTTTCCGATGCTCTGATCTCGGCCCCGGAAAGGCGGGCCGCGAGTGCATTCAAGGACTCACCGTGGAAGCAGATCAGCATCGATCGCCGCTCAGCGGAGATAACCCGTCCGGTCGGAGTACGGATAGATCTGGGTGGTATCGGCAAGGGGCTGGCGGCGGATCTCGCTGCAAGCCGCCTCGAGGGCTTCGCCAGTTGGTGCGCGGATATCGGCGGAGATCTCCGCCTCGGGGGTACCGCCGGAGTGGACAGGGAGATACGGATTCCTCATCCGCTCGGTGCGGCGGACCTCGAGTTCCCGCTCAGCCAAGGCGCTGTCGCGACCAGCGGTATCGGTCGGCGGGTCTGGCTGTCCTCGGACGGCGAAACCGCTTTCCATCACCTGCTGGATCCTGCGACCGGTCGTCCGGCCTGGACAGGGGTGATCCAGGCCACGGCAGTCGCCGGGAGCGCACAGGAGGCAGAGACGCTCTCGAAGATGGCGCTGCTCTCCGGTCTGGAGAAGGGCGGGGAGATCCTCTCCTCCGGTGCTGGCGGCATCCTGATCCTCGATTCGGGTGAGACGAGGGGGTTCGGACCTCTTTCCGACGCTTTCGGAGCAGGATCATCGGGCTCCCCGGGGAAGGTCTCCACACAGAGATGAACCCCGTAGACCACTCCTTCTGGCTCGCATCCAGGGCGACCGGCATCGTCGCCCTCGTACTGCTCTCGCTCGCGGTGGCGGGGGGGATGTCGATGTCGTCGAAGCTCGCAAAGCGAGGTCCGGGATCGATCGGACGAGCCAAGCAGGCCCACGAGGCGCTGTCGCTGGGTGCGCTCTCTGCGATCCTCGCGCACGGGCTGTTGCTGCTCGGCGACGACTTCCTCAAGCCGAGCGTCGCTCAGATCTTCATCCCCTTCACGATGCCCGATCAACCGGTCTGGACCGGCATCGGGATCGTCGGCGCCTGGGTCGCTGCGGTCTGCGGTCTGTCCTACTAC
>JBJTBI010000032.1:0-2861 GCA_046091265.1 bacterium | reverse complement strand
GGCGGATATCCCGGTGGTGGTCAAGGACGTCGATCAGCAGTTCGTCGACCACGCGATCGAGAAGGCACGCGAGGTCACCTCCGGTCAGCTGGGCCGCCTCGTGAAGAAGGAGAAGATCTCCCAGGAACACGCCGATGAGCGACTCGCCGAGGTCATGGGTCGGATAACCGGGACGGCGACCTACGGGGAACTCGGCGACGTGGATTTCGTGATCGAGGCCGTGCCGGAGAAGATGGAGATCAAGAAGCAGGTCTTCGCCGAGCTGGATGCCGCCACCCCTGGCCACGCGATCCTCGCCTCCAACACCTCATCGCTCTCGATCTCTGAGATGGCGACGGCAACGCTCAGGCCCGAGAAAGTCGTCGGTTTCCACTTCTTCTATCCGGCATCGGTCCTTCCGCTCGTGGAGGTGATCTCCGGTGCGGAGACCGATCCCGATACGGTCGCCGCTGCCTACAACTTCGCTCAGACCATCCGCAAACAGCCGATCACCTGCAGCGAGGTTCCTGGATTCGTGGTCAACCGGATCTTGATGTCCGCGGTGGGCGAGGTCTGGCGCGCCCAGGAACAGGGCGGACTCTCCGCCAAGGCGGTCGATGAGGCGATCACCGCCGAGAACGCGGCCCCGATGGGTCCCTTCTTCCTCTGCGATCTGCTCGGCCTCGACACCGTTTGCCATGTCGCCGAGCACCTCGAGAAGTTCTACGGCGAGAGCTTCTACGTCCATCAGGGCATGCGCCAGCTTGTCGCCGACGGCAAACTCGGCGCCAAGACCGGTGGAGAGGGCTTCTACGCCAACGGTGAGGCGCAGATCCCGGGTGACGCCGAGCCGGAAGCCGCTGCGGTAGCCGAGTTGATGGGCCTCAAGGCTCTGGTCGAGGCCTGCCTGCTGCTCGAGGAGGGCGTCGCCTCTGCCCGCGATATCGACGTCGGCATGATGGCGGGCGCCGGGTTCGACCCCCGCCGGAACCTCTTTCCTCCGTTCTGGAAGGCCGACATGCTCGGCCTCGATGAGGTCTTGACCAAGCTCGAAGCAGCCGAGTCGGACCACGGTGCCAGATTCGCTCCACCGAGGATCCTCCGGCGCCTCGTATCCCAGGGACGCCTCGGGATGAAGTCCGGCCAGGGCTTCTATGCCTACCCACAGCCAGACGAAGGGGATCAAACCGAGACGGTCAAGCTCGAGACGCGCGGAGACGTGGCGGTCGCCTGGCTGATGAATCCTCCGATGAACGCGATTTCCCCCCAAGTGATCGAGGATCTCGCCGAGGTCTGGAAGAAGGTCGAGGGTTCGCAGGAGATCAGAGCGATGGTTCTCGCTTCTTCGATTCCGCTGGTCTACTCGGCTGGTGCCGACATCAAGGCCTTCACCGAGATGGACGAGACGACCGGCGCGGAGTTGATCTCCAAAGCCCACGGCTTGCTCCGGGAGTTCGGACTTTCCAGCGTTGCCACGGTAGCCGCGGTCAACGGCCTCGCCTTCGGTGGAGGCTGTGAGATAGCGATGGCCTGCGATTTCAGGATCGCCGCTCGCTCGGCTGTATTCGGTCAGCCCGAGATCAAGCTGGGGATCATTCCCGGTTTCGGTGGCACCCAGCGACTGCCGCGGCTCGTCGGAAACTCGAAGGCGCTGGAGATGAACCTGATCGGCGATGCGATCCTCAGCGATCAGGCAGGGGAGTTGGGCCTCGCCAACCGGGTCGTTCCCGATCACGAACTATTCGAGACCGCTCTTTCATGGGCGACGCGGCTTGCCGGCCAGGCTCCTCTCGCGCTCGAGCAGATCAAGCGCGTATCGGCCGCAGGCGATCTCGATCAGGGGATCGAGGATGAGAAGGCCGGCTTCGCCGCCGCGTTCCTCTCTGCCGATGCAGAGGAAGGTATCTCTGCGTTCCTCGCCAAGCGCACGCCTTCCTGGCGCGGCGAGTGAATCTGGCCACCTTCCGACCGTGAGCGACGAGGCTCGCAAGCTCGGTCAATTGATCGCCAGCTCCGATTCGGTCGTGGTGCTGACCGGCGCCGGGATCTCGGTTCCCTCGGGCATCCCGGACTTCCGGACACCAGGAACCGGAATCTGGGAGAAGGTGAACCCGATGGAGGTGGCTCACATCGACTCCTTCCGTCGTGACCCGGCGCTGTTCTGGTCGTTCTACCGCGAGCGCCTCGATGCTCTCTCAGACATCGCCCCCAACCGCGCACATGAGGTGTTGGTCGAGATGGAGCGCGACGGGCTCATCCGCGCCGTGATCACCCAGAACATCGACACCCTGCACGAGCGGGCGGGCCAACAGGAAGTGATCGAGGTCCACGGCTCGATTCGAACCTCGAGCTGCTCGGCCTGCGGGGCGAAGGTGTTGCTCCAGGACCTCGAGGATCGTTTCGACGAGCAGGGTGTGGCGAGCTGCCCGCTCTGCCTCAGCGCGCTTCGCCCCGACGTGGTCCTCTTCGGTGAGATGCTCCCTCCGGACGAGATGCTCCACGCCACCCAGTTGGCGGCAGCAGCTGACCTGCTCGTCTGTATCGGCTCCTCGCTCGAGGTCCACCCGGTGGCCGGCCTTCCCGAGATCACCCTCGCTGCCGGCGGCAAGGTCGGGAGCGTGACCCAGGGACCGACGCCCTACGACGAGGTCGCCGAGGTCGTCTGCTCAGGAGATGTAGTGGCCGAACTCGAGGCCGCGCTCGCTTCGAGCGGGACCTGATCCTCTCGATCCGTTACGCGAGAGTCGAACCCTGAGAGGGGTCAGTCCGCGGTGTCGCGGCGCCCGCGTGACTTCTTCGGCTTCGACTTGGCCTTCGCCTTGGCGCCCGAGGTGATCGGGGGGTTGTCGATCTCGGCTATCCGCTGGATCAGCCGTTCCCAC
>JBJTBI010000031.1:0-6608 GCA_046091265.1 bacterium | reverse complement strand
CGACCGTCACTGTGGTCGTAGTCGTGGTGATCATGTTCGAACCGCTTGCATGGTTGATGGGGTGAAGTCCGAAATCGAAGGGGTCGCAAGGAGTCGTAGGGCTCCTCATTGCTAGAGTCCCCCGCCGATGGCCGGACGATCCCTCAAACCGCAGTTGAACCAGATCCGTGCATGGGTACGACAGGGTCGTACCGACGCCTGGATCGCCCACCAGCTGGAGGTATCCACCTCGCAGCTGCAGGAGTTCCGCAAACAGAACGGGCTCGACGCCGAGTCGATCGGAGACTCGCCGGCCGAGGTGGACATCCGCGACGAGATCGAGGCAGAGATCGAGGCAGAACTCGACGAGATCGAGGACCTCCTCGAGGAGGACGAGGAAGAGGAAGACTCGACCACGGTCGAATCACCCCCTCCTGCCCGTCGCGACTCCGGGCAGCGGCAAGGATCATCGCGACGGTCCGGGCGTGGTGAGGAACGACAGGGCAACGGGCGACGGCGGGGCAAGCGCGGCGGGCGACGGCGGGGCAAGCGCGGCGGCAAGACCTTCGATGCGACCTTCGAGCAGGGCAAGGAGGGCTACGGCCTCTGGCTGGACCCCGCGATCGCCGACGAGGCGGTCTTCACAGAGAACTGGAAGGGCAAGCGCGCCCTGCGCGTGACCGTCGAGCAGGGCCGGATCGTCCTAGAGCCCTCTTCCCGCGACTAACTGCCGTCCTCCTCGTCCTCACCCGCCGGGACCACCCTTCCTCCCGCCCAGTCAGAGGCCGATCGAAGGTGCCGCCAAAAGGCCCCGTCGGTGACCGCCTGAGGATCCAGAGTCGACGCTCGCTCCGGATCGGTGCGGCGGGCCGCTGCCAGACACCAGTCCGTGCCACGTGAGTAGAGCTCAGCGAGATCCGCTGCGGTGAAACTCGGCCCGATCCGGCGCCTAAGCTCGTCCCTGACTGCCTCCACGGCACGGTCGAGGACCACGGAGAGCTCCGGGTCACGGGAGAGATCCGAAACACGTCGGTCCCCTTCTTCCCAGAGGTAGATCGCGCTCTCGACCGGGTAGTCCACGCTCACATCCTCACGGACTGCAGATGTCGGGAGAGAGTTTGCCCTCGATCCGCCAGACGCCAGTGTTGCGCTCGGAGACGATCCTCTCGGCGTTCGGTGCCCTCTGCAGCCAGGCGACTTCCACGGGAATCTCGATCTGCGAAGAGTCGCGATCGGCCGACGGGGGCGAGATGACCAGGTAGCGGTAACCGCCCGAGGTGACGGCGGCGACCCACTCGGGACAGCCGGCCGGGGCAGCGAAGGTACCATCGGCATCGCGGTCGCCGATCGCCTCGACCTGATTGGAGGCATCCGGACCCCAGATCCCGTACTGGAAGAACTGCGCGAGGGTGCCGCCGAGCCCGATCCTCTCACCGGTGACCCCCCGTGCCCAGTCGTTGACTGCGCCGATGCCCTCTTTGAGTTCGTCAGCCGGGTAGGAATCAACCGGATATGCAGGAGAGCTGGACGAGTACCGGTACTCCTGGTACTCGCGGCGATCCACCGCCCCCATCACGACGAGGATGGATATGACTGCGACGCCGGCCGCGATCAGGAGTCTTGGATCCAGACTCCTCATCCATCCGAAATAGAAGGCCAGAGGCAGGGCCACGAATACGAAGCCGACGAAGAGTGAGCCGATGATCCGGCTGTAATCGAGTTCGGCGAAGTAGAGGTTCCCGATCACCATCACGAGAGTCCAGGCGATCAGGATGCCGATCCGCCATCTGTCCCGGTGGCGGGCCACGAACCCCGGAGGCACCGCGACCAGGCAGAGAGCAAGCGCGAAGGCGGGAGCCGCGTATCTGATGTTGAGACGGAAGGCGGTGGGCGCTCCCTCGGGTCCTGCTGCACCGAGCGGAGTGAGGAAGTAGGCGATGAAGCCCGCGAGGGCAACCGCCCCGAACATCCGGAGGATCCTGCTCCGGGAGAAGATCGTGAGCGCCATGCCGGCAGCCGACAGGAGCAGGACGAGCGGCCAGAGGTAGCCGAGGCGCTCCGCGAGACCGGGAGCGAACCAAGTCCCCCAGACATCGAAGTCGGTCAGGTAGTGGGCAATCGAGTAGGGATCCCGTCCCTCGAAACTCCCCACCTTCTCGAGTGGGCCGACCCCGAACCACGGCAGAGGGTTCCCGGCCTCGACCGCATTGCGGATGAACCAGGAGACTCCGATGAGAACCGAGCTCGCGATCCAGATCCCCCCGGTCCGCAACCGCTCCCCCTTGCCACTGAGGAGGATCACCCCGAGCGTCAGCGCCACGGCGATGGCCGCGAGATTGAGTTTGGTGCCGACCGAGAGGCCGATGGCCAGACCCGCCGTGACCACCGCTCCCGGCGCGAACGACGCCAGAGCCGGATCCCTCTCCCCGAGTCTCGGCTCCACTCCGGCCCGCTGCCACCAGGTGTTGGCCAGGATCGCTGCCGCAGCGAGCAGCAGAGCCACCACGATCACGTCGTTGTTGGCATTTCCCGGCTGACGGGAGAACATCAGCTCGGTGGACATCAGCACGGCCACCGCGGCGCTGGAGGGCGCGGCGACGCCCCAAGGGCGACCGAGGCACCAACCAGCGAGGAGAGCGATCAGCAACCAGCCGAGGTTGATCAGAGGAGAGAGGTAGTCATCACCGACGAGGAGTATCCCCAGCGCGTGGAGCAGCTCCGAATTCTGCGGATAGAACCAGTTCGAGTAGAGGGTGTCGACGTAGAGGAGCGAAACCGTCGAACCGGTCTGCACCATATGGGCGGAGAACGGAAGGTGGTACCAGAGTGTGTCTCCTCCGTACATACCCCGATCCAGAGAGGTGAGGACCGGACCAGCCCACTGGACGACAACCGCGAAAGCGAAGGCTGCTGCTACGAGCACCTCTCCCCTGCCTCGTGACGGCCCGGGCGGAGAGATCGCGGATGAAGGTTCGATCGTTCGACCCAACTGGACCGCCCCCATACCCACGATCGCCGACGCAGCAACCAGCAGTGGCGCCTGGAGCAGCCCGATCACCCCGAGGATCTGGGCGATTGCGAACAGGACTGCGAGACCCAAGACCAACTCGGCCAACCGGGCCGGGGAACCACCCCACCCCGGGAGCGCCCAGCGTCGGAGCACCACCGCGGCGTAGCCCAGCGAGAGGACGATCACGGACATCCCGATCACGCCGGTGATCCAATGCCAGACGCTCATCCGGGCCGACACCCCGACTCGAAGAGATCTCCCGTTACCTCGAATACGCTCGAGAGCCCGTTCTGCCGGACTTCCCGCAGCCCTGCATTGCCGAGTACCCAGACCCTCTCAGGTGAAGGGGTGAGGACGGTCGGGCGATTCAGGTCTAGTGTCGGAGTGGTCACCAGGTAGTCGTAGTCCCCTTGGTCGAGCGCTTCCAGCAAACCGGCGCAGTCGGTGATCGCCCTGAAATCTCCCCCGGGCGCTCTGCGGCCAAGGTACTGGACATGGTTGCTGAGATCGTCGCCGTAGAGCGTGTACTGAGTGAATGCACCGCTCGAGCCGACCACCGCGATCCGCTGGTCCTCCAGTGGCTTCGCCCACGCTGCAACCCCGTCCGGCTGGAAGGAGAAGAAGTCCCGTGAGTACCGGTTGTCCAGGTAGTCGGCAGAAACCGCCCAGAGTGCGCTGCTGCCGATCAGAGCCGTTGCGACCAGGGCCACCAGCGCGGCCGTGACCCCCCGCCCGACGCCGACGCGCCAGACCACTGTCACCGACCCGACCAGCAGGAGCCCCGCGAACAGAGCCCACGGGACCGAGGAGAAGACCTCGCCCCAACTCGCCGCGGAATCCGAGAACAGGCCGGTCAAGATCAGGGCGAACAGGCCACCAGCCAGCAGAGGGGTCGTGGCGCGACCGGGAGTGAGGCGCGGTTCCAGTGGAAGCAGACAGAGTCCCAACGTCAAGGCAGGGACCAGATAACGGAGGTTGGCCGTGAACGAGAAGGGATCTCCCTCTGGACCAGCCGCAGTCAGCGGCGTGAATACGTAGGTGACCGCTCCAACCGCCGCAGCCGCCCCGAGGGCACGAACCGTGCCGATACGGGGTCTGATGAGGGCGATCAGCGCCCCAAGTGCCGAGCCCAGCAGGATCGGGATCCAGACAGGCCCCAACACGTTGTGCAGGCCATCCAGGATGTAGGTGCCCCAGACCCCACCGTCGGGGTTGACGAAGATGTAGTGGGCGACGCTGTACGGATCACGGCCCTCCAGACCTCGTCCGGGCCCGGGGAGATCGAACGGTCCGAGCGACTGGAGCCAGGGAACCGGGTTACCGGATAGCGCGAGGTTTCGGATCGGCCAGATGCCAGCTGTCACGAAGGTCCCGAGGATGAGTATCCCGAAGGTCCGCCAGCGGCTTCCGGGTGGAGCGATCGATGCAAGGACGATGAACAGCGCTGCGAACGCCCCCAGAGCGGTCAGCTTGGTGCCGAGAGCGAGACCCGAGGCGAGACCGATCACCGAGAGCGCAACCGGAGAGGGAAAGGACTTCTGACTCGAGGCGTTGACCAGGATCGCTCCCGAGGCCAGCAGCAGAGCGACCGGAGCGACGTCGTTGGCCATGGTCCCGGCCTCACGAGGAATCATGTTGCCGGTATCGAGCACGATCGCTGCTGCGACCAGGGTCAGAGGCGCAACCCCGAACCGTCTCCCGACACACCATGCCGAGAGGAGGGCAACGGCGAGCCAGGCTAGGTTGATCAACGGAGACAGGAGATCGTTGCCGAGGAACGTGATCCCCAGCGCATGTTGGAGTTCGGAGTTACCCGGGTAGAACCAGTTCAGGTACTCGACGTCGGTGAAGTGAAGCGGCCAGGCCGTTCCCTCGGCAGCGATCCGGGCCGACATCGGGCCGTGGTACCAGATCGTGTCGGCCGAGTAAATGCCCTCTCCCCAGGAGGCCTGGATACCGGTCCACCAGTGGGCGAGCAGGAAGACCAAGGCTACGACGACGAGCGACCAGGCCGCGAGTCCGAGTCCGGGACCGGAATCGACCTCGGTGCGGTCACGGTGGCGGGTCAACGAGGACCCGAACCGACCGATCGAGACGCGAGTCAGTCCTGCCAAGAGGAGAGAGGAGATATGGATCTCGAGCCCACCGTACAGACCGATCATGCCGAGGATCTGGCAGATCAGAGTGATGCCTGCGACCGCCAAGACGACCTCGACCAATCGAGCCGGTGCCCCGGTCCAACCGGGAAAGAGCGAGGTCCGAATCGTCCAGGCGATCCAGCCGAATGCGGCGAGGGTCGCGGCCAAGCCTGCCATCCCGAGTGCGTATTGCCAGAAGGTCACGGTTCAAGGGGCGGCGAGTGTGGGACAAAGCCGTGGTGACGGCCCTCTGACCCTTCCCGGATCAGACTCGCCTGGTCAAGTGATTCTAGGTAGCGAGATACAGGCGATCGGGCGCGGCCGTGCGGGGGCTCAGCGACCGCGGACCACGTAGGCCTGTTCTCCGTACCTGGCCATACCGAGGCGGCGGGCCTCCCGCTCGATCACCGCAGGATTGGCGGCGTCGTCCAACTGCTGCCGGAGCTGCTGGTTCTCCGTCTTCAGAGCGGCCAGTCGCTCCTTCGAGGTCCGCGAATCCTGCCAGGCGTTGAAGAGATTGATCGCGGGATTGAGATAACTGACCATCACACCGAACAGGACTATGACCAGCGCGAGGCGCCCGATCCTGTCCCAGCGGATGCGGGACGGGCCGATCCTGGGTCCGAGCTTCCGTCGCTGGCGAGTGACACCGCGAGAAGCGCCGAGAGTGTGATTTCGGGAAGACATCTGACACGTATTCGACGTGATCCCGGCCTATCCCTGCCCGAGATCCGCTTGCTGCGGGGTCAGGAATTTGTGTTGCGGTAGACCGAGTGACCGGGGAACACAGCGGAGTCACCGATCTTCTCCTCGATCCTGAGAAGCCGGTTGTACTTGGCAACCCGATCGGAGCGCGAGGGAGCACCGGTCTTGATCTGGCCTGCTCCGGTAGCGACGGCGAGATCAGCGATCTTGGTGTCTTCGGTCTCTCCTGAACGATGCGAAATGACAGAGGTGTAGCCGGCTTCGGTTGCGATCCTGATCGCCTCGAGCGTCTCGCTCAGGGTGCCGATCTGGTTCACCTTGACCAGGATCGAGTTGGCGATCCCCTCCGAGATTCCCCGCTCTAGTCGCTCCGGGTTGGTTACGAAGAGGTCGTCACCCACCAACTGACAGCTCTCGCCGAGCGACTCTGTAAGCAGACGCCAGCCATCCCAGTCTTCCTCTCCCATTCCGTCCTCGATCGAGACGATCGGGTATCTCGCCACCAGGTCCTCCCAGAACGCCACCATCTCTGCGGCATCTAGGCTCCGACCCTCCTGCGCCAGCTCATAGGAGCCATCCTCGATCAGTTCGCTGGTCGCGGGGTCGAGGCAGATCACGACGTCCTCGCCGGGACGGTAGCCGGCAGCCGTAATCCCGGATACGAGCATCTCGAGCGCCGCCTCGTTGGACGGAAGGTCGGGGGCGAACCCCCCTTCGTCGCCGACCGAGGTGGCGAGGCCGCGGTCGGCGAGTGTCTTCTTCAGGGAATGGAAGAC
>JBJTBI010000030.1:0-8644 GCA_046091265.1 bacterium | reverse complement strand
GGCCCGGTCAGGTACCCTCGCTGCGGGGTCGAGTTTCGGGATCGGCAACTCCTCCATGGCCAGGAGGCGAAGCTAGGCGGTGAGGCGGTCGAGATCTAGTGGTACCGGGCCCAGCGCCTCGACTAGACCCCCATTCTGCGGCCCTCAGAGGCACTCTGAGGGCCGTTCAGGGTGGAAGCGGGTAGTTCCACGCCATTTCGGGTGACACCGCGCCTCAGGTCTGCAAACCGGTGGATCTCGGAGGGGTGGATCCTGGCCCTGACCAAGGTCCCCTCCGGTAGGTCCTCCCTCTCGAGGTCGCCGGCGCTCCTGTAGATCTCTGCGAGCCGTTCACCCTCCTCGTATGGGATGACGAGTTCGATCTCGGTCAGCGATTCCCTAAGCGCCTCCGCCCACGCGTCCTTCAGGGCATCGAGCCTGTCTCCTTCCAGCGCGGAGACCTGTACTGCCTTCGGATAGAGGCGCCGGAGTTCCTCTCGAGACGCTCGATCCAACAGGTCGACCTTGTTCATCGCGACGACACGCGGTAGTCCATCGGCACCGATCTCGCGGAGCACCGACTCGACCGCAGCCATCGCTTGCCTGATGTCGGCCTCCGACTCGGATGCATCCACGACCTGACAGATCAGCTCGGCCCTGTGGGTCTCTTCCAGAGTCGCCTTGAATGCCTCGACCAGTTGATGCGGGAGTTTGCGGATGAACCCGACGGTGTCCGTCAGCAGGAAGTCCCTCCCATGGTGGCTGAACGATCTGGTGGTCGGATCGAGCGTTTGGAACAGCCGCTCCCCCACGCCGACATCGGATGAGGTGACCGCATTCATCAGGCTCGACTTACCTGCATTCGTGTACCCGGCCAACGCAACGGTGGGGACCGATGAGGTCTCGCGCCGTGAGCGCCTGACCTCCCTCCCACGCTCAGCCTTGCGGAGGCGCCGCCTCAGCTTCGCGATACGGTCCCGTGCCAGCCGTCGGTCCGTCTCGATCTGAGACTCCCCTGGCCCCCTTGTCCCTATCCCGGCTCCCAGTCTCTCGAGGTGGGTCCAGAGGCCCCTCATCCGGGCGAGGTTGTAGTCCAGCTGCGCCAGCTCCACCTGGAGCTTGCCTTCAGCCGTGTGTGCGTGATCGGCAAAGATGTCGAGGATCACGGCCGTCCGATCGATCACGGGGACCCCCAACTCTCTCTCGAGATTCCGCTCCTGTCGTGGCGACAACTCATCGTCGCAGGCGACCAGGTTCGAATTCGTCTCCGTCAGTGCGTGCTTTATCTCGGCCAACTTCCCGGTCCCCACATATCGATCGGGATCGGGCTCATCCCTCGGCACGAGCATCGAACCGCTGGTAGCCACCCCGGCCGTCTTCAGCAGCTCCTTCATCTCATCGAGGCGGTCCTCGTTGCGTTCTCCTCTCCCGACCACAGCCACGACCAGCGCCCGCTGACGCGCCCCGGGGTTGGTCAGGCCCGCGGCTTCGGCCATCGTGCCCTCACGCTGAGGACTGGTCGAGTGTCTTCCCACTTACTCGATCTTAGGACCTGCTCCACCTGTGGCCATGACCCTGGCCGACGCTCAGGAGAGGTTCTCCCTGATCCGCTGAACCGCCTCGGTGATCTGCTCGTCAGGTGTGGTGAGGGAGATCCTGAAGAATCCCTCGCCCGTAGGTCCGTAGAGCGAGCCCGGCGAGACGATCACCGCGGCTTCTTCGAGTGCATGCTCGGCGAACGAGGTAGAAGTGAAACCATCAGGGACGGGCGCCCAGACATAGATGGTCGCTCGTGGAGCCTCGGCCTCGATCCCGATCTCCCGCAATGCCCCGACGACGAGGTCACGTCTGCGTTGATAGATCGCGCACATCTCCCGCACCTCGTCCTGAGGTGCCTCGAGCGCGGCCACGCCCGCCATCTGCACCGCCTCGAACATGCCGGAGTCGACGTTGGTCTTGAGACGCCAGTAGGTCTCGATCGCGGTCGTGTTGCCGACGATCGCCCCACACCTCCAGCCGGTCATGTTGTGGCCCTTCGACAGCGAGAAGACCTCGACGCCGACATCGAAAGCACCTGGCGTGGCGAGGAAACTCGGGGCAACGTACCCGTCGAAGACGATTTCGGAGTAGGCGTTGTCATGGACAACCAGGAAGCCGTACTCGCGGGCGAGCTCGATCGCCCTCTCGAAAACCCCATCGGAAACGACCGCACCCGTTGGGTTGTTCGGGTAGTTGAGGAACAGGAGACGTGCTGCCCTCAGCTTCTCCTCGGGGATCGAATCGAAGTCGGGCGCGAAGCCGCGCTCCGGATTTAGGCCCACCAGTACCGGCTCAGCGCCAGCCAGGATCGGTCCGCCCGTATAAACCGGATAGCCAGGATCGGATGCCAGGGCAACGTCTCCGGGGTCGAGGAATGCGAAGCAGAGGTTGTACAGACACTCCTTCGAGCCGAGGGCAGGGATGATCTGAGTCTCTGCGTCGAGCTCGACGCCGAAAGAGTCTCGATAGAAAGCCGCTACTGCCTCCCTGAACTCCTTCCGGCCCCGGTTGGACGGGTACTGGTGATTCGCGGGGTCCGCCACCGCTGCCTGCATCGCCTCGACGGTGTGGGGGAATGTCGGCAGATCCGGATCCCCGATACCGAGGCTGATGATGTCTATTCCGGCATCCCGCTTCTCCTCCACCTTCCGTTCGAGTTCGGCGAACATGTAGGGCGGCATCGCCTCCAGGCGACGCGAGGGTGAGCCAGTGCTGGGTTTCACTTGTGAACCGCTCATCGTCAGCAGATTACGAGGTGCTGTCGAGCGTTGGTGGCTCGACCTGATCCGCCAAGGCGCCGAGGAGATGATCCGACAGCTCAGCCGTGTAGATCGGGGCAGCCCATCCACTGAGATGGATACTCATCTGGTCGTCGATCTCCACCAATAGTGAACCTCCATCGAGCACGACCTCGATCGGTACCTCGGCGCCCGCGAGATGCGCGGCGACTGCGGCGCCCGTTGCCCCCGTACCCGAGGAGAGCGTCTCTCCCACTCCCCGCTCGAAGATCCGCGCACGGATCGCGGGTCCCTTTGCACCTCGTTCCTCGACCTGGGACCAGAAGGAGACATTGGTCCTCATCGGGAACCGCTCGGCGGATTCGATCTCCGGTCCGACCAAATCGAGATCGATCTCCTCGAGACCTGAATCGACCTCAATCGCGCACTGCGGATTACCGATCGAAACATGACGGAACTCCCAGTCCCTCCCACCTGCATGGATCACCCCGACTCCGTCAGGCTCCCCATCCGGGTAGGCATCTGAGCTGGTCGTCGCTTTCCCCATCGAGACGCGGGCCTCGTTCGGGGAGGTGACCTCAGGCCTAACCGAACCCGCATCGGTCTGGATGCTGAAAGCGTCTCCCCCGGTCCGCCCGTGAGCGTGGAGATATAGCGCCGCCTCTCTCACCCCGTTACCGGATAGCTCTGCACGCGTACCGTCTGGATTGTAGATCGCGAGCCGCGCAACCGATTCGCCATCGTCAGCCGCAGACAGCTCACAGACACCATCCGCCCCCAGTCCGAAGTGCGCGTCACACAGGAGTCGGATTCGTCGAGGGGTGAGGTCCCAAGGAAGGGCCTCGCGCTCCACGATCAGGTAGTCGTTGCCAAGGGCCTGCCATTTCTCGAGCCTCATCGTGGCTGAAGGATACGCGCGGCGACCTCGGCATCTGAATCTCCCCGTCGCTCCACCAGGTCGACACCGGGGATCTTCCTCATCCAGGTGACCTGCCGCTTGGCGTAGGCACGATGCTGCGCCTTGACCGATTTCAGGTTTCCATCGAGGAATTCCTTCAAGCCGATAGCGGCGCTCGCGGTTCTCCCCAAACGCTTCGAAGCCAATGCCTTTGCTTCGGCCCGAGCCGCAACCTGCATTTCATCGACCCTGACCTCGATGCGGCGCGCGAGTTCCTCTTTGGAGTCAATCAACCCGATCATGCGGGTCGGATGTCTGAGATCAGCCCCCCACATGCCCGACGCATCCGTCACAGGCTCGATCTCGCTCCTCAGCAGCGATGTCCAACGCGCGATCCGGTTGCTGTCGTTCGGGTGTACCTTCGCCGAGAGGTGCGTTGGCAACTCCGCATGGAGTGCCGGGGCACCTCTATCCCGAAGATCCTGCTCGACCTCTTCCCGGATTTGTTCATCCACGGGCGGCTGCAGGTCGAGATCGGACAGAGCTGCTCGGAGCCAGAGGCCGGTCCCTCCCACCACCAGTGGTACCTTGCCCTGCTCGAGGAGCGCGTCGATCTCGCGGTGCGCAACCTCGGCGTAGTTACCCGCGCTCATCTCCTCGCTCGGATCGACGAAACCAACCAGACGATGCTCCAGCATTTGCCGCTCCTCCTCGGTGGCCGCACCGCTGATCACCTCGAGACCTCGATAGATCTGGATCGAGTCGCAGTTGACCGCGACGGGGTCCAGGCCCTGAGCACGGAGGATCTCGGCCATCGCAATCGCTACCCCGGTCTTCCCCACCGAGGTCGGGCCGAAGAGTGCGATCACGGCTGTCTCCGACCACCGGGGCGTCGGCGAGACTTCGTGACGTAAGTCCGCAGGTCCCACGCTCACGTCATCGCGCCCGGGCCGAGAGTCTCTCGACCCCATCGAGGCTGTGGGACGTCGTGTTGGTGATCGTGACCCTGGTCATCTCTCCGGGCTCTGAAAGACCATCGAAATTGACCGCCCTGTTGTGACGAGTCCGGCCGCGCAGGCGTGTGGGATCGGTCCTCGATGGGCCCTCGACCAACACCTCCACCTCTCTCCCGAGAAAGCGGCGTGAGCGATCGGCGGCCCGCTCGTTGACGAGTTCGACCAACCTCCCCATCCGCTCGCTCTTCACCTCTCGACTGAGTTGCCCGGGCAGTGTGGCGGCCTCGGTGCCCCTCCTCGGTGAAAACGGAAACGCGAATGCTGCATCGAAGCCCGCCTGTTCGACCACCTCCAGCGTTTCCTCGAAATCACTTTCGGACTCTCCGGGGAAGCCGACGATTATGTCGGTGGTGATCGAACAATCTGGCACCCTCTCACGGATCGCCCGGACGCGATCGAGATAGCGCTCCCGGTCGTAGGTCCTGCGCATCAGTTTGAGTATCCGGCTGGAACCAGCCTGCAGCGGCAGGTGGATGTGCTCGCAGAGCGAGTCCAGATCGGTATGCGCCTGCAGCACGTCCTCACGCATGTCTTTTGGATGCGGGCTCGTGTAGCGGAGGCGGTCGAGCCCCGGCAGGTTATCCAGTCGTCGAAGCAGGTCTGAGAAGCCGATCCTGGTTTCCGTTGGCAGATCCCTCCCGTAGCTGTTGACGTTCTGGCCGAGGAGGGTGACCTCCCTCACCCCCTCGGCGATGAGGGTCTCCGCCTCAGCGAGGATGCTGCCCGGCTCACGACTCACCTCACGGCCCCGAGTAGAGGGCACGATGCAGTAGGAACAAACGCAGTTACAGCCTTGAGAGATCTGCAGCCACGCCTGATACTTGCGTTCGCGTGCCGCAGGGAGTTCGCTCGACAGCGCCTCGAATTCGAAGAAACCCTGAGCGGAGATGGAGTCGACCTTCAGGAACTCGGCGAGGCGATGGATCTGGCCCGGTCCGAACGCCACGTCGACCCAGGGGAACGATTCGAAGATCTCCTCCTTCAGGGATTGCGCCCAACATCCACCCACCCCGACCACCTTGGTGGGGTCATCTCGCTTCAGGCGCTTGGCGTCTCCAAGGTGCGCGACGAGCTTCGAGTCGGCCTTCTCGCGAATCGAGCAGGTGTTGAACAGGATCAGATCGGCGAGATCGCGATCAGCGACCGGCCGGTAACCGAGAGACGCGAGCATTCCCCCGAGGCGCTCGGAGTCGTGTGCGTTCATCTGGCAGCCGAAGGTCGTTAGGTGGAATGTCCCGCTCACGAATAGATCAGGCTACCGTCCGTGACCGGAGCGGGGAGAGGCGAACCTACGTCAGTTGACGCGCCCGGTCACCAGCAGATCCCCCTCCATCCCGGCCTGACGATGTCCGGGAACCGTGCAATAGAAGACGTATTCACCGGGGTCGAGGTCGAGCCTGAGCGTGGTCTTCCCATCGGTCACGATCTGGCTCTTGCCGATCTCCTTGCCTTCGAACTCCAGAGCGACGTTGTGAGGGACCATCGAGGGGTTGTCGTAGACGATCTCTACCGCGCCGGCAGCGGCCTTGAGTCCCTCTGGTGAATAGACGAGGGCTCCGCTGGCCGGCGAGGTCAAAGCGAGTTCGGTTTTCGCCCCCATGCCACTCATCGGTACGCCGGCCTCCTGCTTGGCAGCTGATTCCTCAGCCATCGGTTCGTGCTCACGGTGATGCTGCTCATCCACTGCGTGGAGCCAGCCGAAGGCTGCTGTACCCATGACCAGGGCAAAGAAGAACGTAGTAAGTCCGAGCAAGACACCTCGGCTACCGGGGAATTTGTCGGACTTGACCCCCACGAATGAAATCGCGAGCGCCGAGAGCACGAGCAGCCCACCGAAGATCAGAAACAGTTCGTAGTTCATCGGGGGTGAATCCTACCCGTTGCCGCTCCCGGCACGCCTCGCGCGTTCGTGTTCACGCATGGCTTCGTACGAGACCTCCGACTCGAATCCACGCCTCGCCAAGGCACCCAGCGCCCTCCTTCGATCCTCCGGCTCCTCTACAGCCAGATCTCTCGAGGTCAGGAACTCGAGGGCCCTCGCCAACTGGTCCTCACGGCTCTCTGCGGCCAGCGCCGGCTCGATCAGAGCGTCGGAGAGACCGCGTTCCCTCAGGGCCTTACGGATCCGCTCGGGCCCCCAGCCCGCCAGCTCGCGCTTGTCCTCTGCGTACCGGACCGCAAAGCGCTCGTCATCCAGTGCGCCGTCCTCGTGAAGCTGGCCGATGACCTCGGCGAGGGCGCCCTCATCGATCCCCTTCTCACGCAGGAGCCCCTCCATCTCGGAAACCGTACGCTCGTGAGAGGAGAGCGCCCGGAGCGCGATGCCTAGGGCGTCAGGCTTGTCGGGATCGAGAGCCGAGACGGATCAAGCAGCCTTCTTCTCTGACGCCTTGCGGGCGGCCGCCGGCTGCTTCGCCGAGGCCTTGGCCTCCGGCTCCTCTGCCGCATCGGCCTTCGGCTTGTCCGAGACGGCTTTCGGCCCGGTGCCCGATGCCTCTGCCTTCTCCTCGTCGGCCTTTGCAACGGCCTCACGAACCTTGGCCTCGATCTCGTCCGCCACTTCAGGGCTGTTGCGCAGGAACTGCTTACTGTTGTTCCGCCCTTGGCCGAGCCTCAGGTCCCCGTAGGAGAAGAAAGAGCCCGACTTCTGGACGAGATCATGCTCGAGGCCGAGATCGAGAATGCAGCCCTCGCGGGATATCCCCATCCCGTATTCGATGTCGAATTCGGCTTGGCGGAACGGCGGCGCAACCTTGTTCTTGACCACCTTGACCCGGACCCGGTTGCCGACTGCTTCGGTACCCTCCTTCAAGGTCTCGATACGCCTGACGTCCAGCCGCTGGGAGCAGTATAACTTGAGAGCCCTACCGCCCGGCTGGGTCTCGGGGGACCCGAACATCACCCCGATCTTCTCCCGGATCTGGTTCGTGAACAGACAGATCGTGTCAGAGCGATTGAGATTTCCGGCGAGCTTGCGCAGCGCTTGGGACATCAGGCGGGCCTGTAGTCCGACCTGCATCTCACCCATCTGTCCCTCGAGTTCCGCACGAGGCGTGAGCGCGGCAACCGAGTCGACCGCCACTACGTCGACCGCACCTGAACGTGTCAGGACGTCGACTATCTCGAGAGCCTGCTC
Organism: bacterium; assembly: GCA_046091265.1. Lineage (GTDB taxonomy): Bacteria > Actinomycetota > Thermoleophilia > Solirubrobacterales > 70-9 > CAIUSP01. The sequence goes on along the minus strand of JBJTBI010000030.1, from coordinate 838 downwards.
ACCGTAGTCGGGCTGGGACACCAGGAGCTCGTCGATATCCACGCCAATGCGCTTGGCGTAGACGGGGTCCATCGCATGCTCGGCGTCGACGAAGGCGCAAACGCCCCCCTGCGCCTGGGCCTGGGCGAGGATGTGGTAGATCAAAGTTGTCTTACCCGAGGACTCGGGACCGAAGATCTCGACGATACGACCCTTGGGAACACCGCCCACACCCAGGGCGAGGTCGAGCGAGAGAGCGCCCGTAGGAACCGATTCGATCTCGACCGCACTCTTGTCCCCCAGCTTCATCAGGGAGCCTGCGCCGAACTCCCTCTCGATCTGGGTCACGGCTGCCTGCAGAGCCTGGTCGCGGGCCTTTGCGTCCTTGTCCTTGCCGGCCGCCTTCTTGGTCTTGTCGGGATCGTTTGCCTGGGCCATTTCGTCTTGCTCCTTCTCTTCTCGTTGCCCACCGAGGCTCCAAATCGGCCCTGACCGGTGGGTGAAGCTCTGCTCTACGGGGAGCAACTACGAGAAGGTCGTCATGACCCCGGACGGAGCAGCCCGTTTCTGCAAGGCCAATCTACGAATCCGTGACTGACCAGACAAGCCTGGAGAACTACGAATCAGGGAACCAACCGTGCCGAGAGGCGATCGATCTCACAGAGTCGAGAGGAACGCCAGCAGGTCCTCCGTATAGAGATCTGGCTCCTCGAAGGCCGCGAAGTGTCCTCCGCGCGGCATCTCATTCCAGCAACGCAGAACCGGCAGGACACGTTCGGTCCAGCTCCTCGGAGGAAGGAGGGGTTCTCCTCTCCAGACGGACACTGCCGCCGGGATCTCCAGACTCTCCCCTCCTCCG
>JBJTBI010000029.1:0-2090 GCA_046091265.1 bacterium | reverse complement strand
CAGTGAGGATTTCATCGGGCCGATCCTGCGGGGCGAGGTCTCAGCCCAGCAGGCCTGGAGCGGACCAGCTGCCAAGGCAGTCAGGGAAAGCGACGGCGAGTTGAGCTACGTGGTTCCGGGCGAGGGTTCAGCTCTATGGGTGACCTGCGCTGCGATTCCCGCTGAGGCACCTGATCCCGATGCATCTCTTGCCTGTCTCGCCGCACTGATGGATCCGGAGCTTACATCGCTGGCCACCTCGAACGGAGGCTACGCCACCCCTAACGACGCCGCCCGATCCTGTCTACCACTGGAAATCCGAGAAGACCCCACGCTGTTCCCGGACGATCTCGTGATGGCTCGCTGCAGCATCTTGAGAGACCTCGACGAGGGTGAGGCTCAGATGCAGTCGCTCTTCTCGCACATTCTGGACCTCGACGCCACCTAGTCGGATGCGGCCGCTGGGAGGTGCTGCGAGTTGGAGGTGCGAGCCTTGAAAGGATCGCGGAGGCTCTACGAGAATGATCTCGTACTTTAGGTAGCACTCGGGATATATGTATATGATTTGGCGAGTAGCAAACGCGGGCCATCGGTCGCTGACACTCGATCGGTAGGCGCCGCAGACAAGTGCAGGTGGCCCCCGTAGTCGAATTCGAAAGGACTGAACGAAAGTGAAGAAGACCATCAAGATCGGCCTGATCGCTGCAGTCGCGGCGCTGGCCCTGCCCGGCTCGGCATTTGCCAGCCACATCAAGGGTGGATCCATCGACGTCGCAATCGACGCGAGCGGTGGAGTCACTGGCAACTCGAGCTGGTATGAAAATTCGGACGGCGAGCCCTGCGAGGTCGGGGTCGACACCCACGAACTCTATTCGCTCGACGTCACCGGCCCCTCCTCCAGTTCAGGGTCATGGCCGAACACACCAACGATTACGTGTGTGTTCAGCAACGACGCTGTCAGCATCTACAGCGGAGCATTGGCGCCGACGACCCTTGCCGACATTTTCGGCTCGTCCCCCGGAAACGGCATCTATGAGTTCAACACCAGCGACTGCTGCATGGTCGACGGGATCATCCACTCTCCAAGCGCGGACGGCTTCTCGGAGACCGCCAAGGTCACGTGGACCAGCGGATCCGCTGCAAAGTCTCCTCGCTTCACCACGGATCCGTTGCTCGGTTTCAGCCGTCAGAAGGCCTTCCTGGACAAGGTCAAGACGGCGGATACGACCGGCAACCAGTATTCGCTGATCCTGGGTGAGGACTCGGGCGACTCACCAGAGTCGGCATTCACGCATCTCACCGTGAACAGCAAGGGTGAGTTGAAGATCTCCAAGGCGAACGCCGCGACCTTCGTCGATGGTGACGCCTGGGTGTATCGGGTCAAGGTGCAGGCTGCAAATGGCAACTACTCCACCCGCACGGTGCTGATGGTGGTCGGTCTCGACACCGGTCAGACTCCGGTCTTCGAGATCACCAGCAAGCCGGTCGTGACGCCCTCGAAGAACGGCGTCGGGCTCTCTCTCAAGAGTTCCGCCGACGGCCGGGTGAACATCACCGGCTTCCGCAAGCTCAAGCAGAAGACCGGCGAGAAGGATCCGCTCTTCCGTCGCAAGGGTGTGCAGTTGAGCGCGGACAACGCGAAGTCCGTGATCTTGAAGTTCACCTCTGATCTCGCCCGGACGATGTTCGGCCCGGGTCGCGGCTTCACCAAGGGCGTGAACCCGATCAAGGTCGTGATCAAGGTCAGCGACGGTCAGGGATACTCCAAGACCTTCCTGGTCAAGATCCCACGCGGCTGATCACCGATTCAACTTGTTTTCGGCAACCGGGCGCCTCTAATGCGGCGCCCGTTTTCGTTCCCGCCCTCGTATGTAGCCCGGTCCGAGATGGCCGCTGATAGATTCGCTGAGATGAAGATCGCACTTGGATCAGATCACGCTGGCTTCGAGCTGAAGCAGGCGATCAAGCCGGTACTCGAGGCCGAGGGCCACGAGGTGACTGATGTCGGAACCGATTCCGAGGAATCGGTGGATTACCCCGTCTTCGCTGCGAAGGCCGCTCATCTGGTGGCAGATGGTCAGGCAGAGCGCGGGGTCCTGGTCTGCGGGTCG
>JBJTBI010000028.1:0-7677 GCA_046091265.1 bacterium | reverse complement strand
GGTGTCGGCATCGTGGATCACATCGAGGACCGGATCGTCGGGTTGAAGGTGAGAGACCTGTACGAGGCACCGGCGGCAGCGGTGATATTGACCGCTCACCAGGAGCTCGAGAAGCTCGTGTGCACGATCCATCAGAACAACTTCAAGTCGGGGCTCGAGAGTCAATGGGCCTACCTCTGTTACGCGGGGCTCTGGTACGAGCCCCTCAGGGGCGATCTGGATGCCTACATGGATTCCGTCAACCGATGGGTGGAAGGGCGCGTCACGGTGCGTCTCTACAAGGGCCAGGTGACCCCGATCAAGCGTCATTCGCCCTACGCGCTCTACGATTCTGGTTTGGCGGGATTCGGAGAGTCGGGCGGCAGCTTCTCCCAGCAGGCAAGCCCTGGATTCATCGAGCTCTTCACCTTGCAGACCCGACTCGCCCATCGGGTGCGTGCCGACGAGGCTGGCGAGTGAGGATGCCGGCGCTCTACGAGGCCATCGGAAGACTCGTCGTTGCCGTCGTTTCCCGGCGCTACCGCGACGAACTGCGTTTGATCGGCGTGGCCGCCATCGTGGTGGCGCTCTTCGCGCTTCTCTGGGGCATGCTCGATCGTGGAGGAAAACAGACCCTGTTCGCGGAAGTCCAGGGGGCGCGTCGCAAGCGACGCCCCGGCGCATTCGTGAGCATCCGCTAACTTTTCCGAGGGCAGCGGCGGTCCGAGACGCCATGCCCCGACCGATGACGATGACCGGAAACAGCAATCGATCTGCGGGGCTGCGCCCCATCCTGCCCATGCTGATCGGGGCCATACTCCTGCTCTCCACGGTGGCGGCTGCTGGCGCTGCGAGCAAGCGGGATCGACAGCGTCTCGAGGAGGCCTCCAGGCGCGCGGACCAGATCGAACGGCAGCAGCAGATGAGGTCAGGCCAGATCTCCGAGGTTCAGGCCTCCGCACGCGTAGCAGCTATCGACGAGATGGAGACCCTGGCTCGCCTGCAGCGGTCGCAGCGGGAGAAGCGGTCGCTGGTGCTCCGACTCGGTCAGGCGAATCGAGATCTGAAGCAGGCCGAGGTACGAGAGGCGAGGGCTGTACGGATCCTCTCCGATCGGCTTATCGCCATCTACCGCAATCCCCGCCCTGACTACATCGGATTCCTCCTGGGTGCCGACAGCTTCGAGGAACTCCAGACGACGGCCGAGTACCTCCGGACGGTCCACGATGCCGATCAGTCCGCAGCGGATCGTGTGGAGCGGCTCCGACTCGAGATCGCCGAGCGGCACGAAGAGATCCTCGAGACCAAGACCGAACTCGACCGGCAGATCGCCTCGCTGCACTCCGAGCAGGAGGCTTTCGCGGCTGCGAGGAAGCGGGCGAGGATCGCGGTGGACGAACTCCTGGCAGCGCAGCAGAGAGGTAGCGGTCGCCTCGATGCCGCTCGGGATGAGGTGAGCCGGATTCGTTCCGAGATCAATGGAACCCCCCTCTATGGAGGCGGGCCATATGCCATCCCCACCTACATCGTCATGTGCGAATCGGGAGGGAACTATCGCGCGTTGAATCCGTCGAGCGGTGCCGGTGGGGCGTACCAGATCCTGCCATCCACTTGGCGGGCATATGGCGGTAAGGGTTTGCCGCACCTGGCCTCGAAGGCGGAGCAGGATCGAATTGCCGCGATGATCTGGCGAGACTCGGGTTCGAGCGCCTGGGTCTGCGCCTGAGCTCAACAGAGCAGCTCCTCGACCGACAGAGCGAGTCGTCCACTTTCCCGCAGCTTGCGGAAAGTGACGTAGGCCGAGGGGCTGGGCGTCTGCCACGCTTGGCAAGATCGTCACGTGACTGCACCGGGCTCAGTTCACCTCCACGTCCACAGCGAATACTCGCTGCTCGATGGGGCATGCAATATCGATCGGATGGCCAAGAGGGCGGCCGATCTCGGGATGCCAGCCCTCGGACTCACCGACCACGGTGTGATGAGCGGAGCGGTGGACCACTACAAGGCATGCAGGGACGCAGGGATCAAGCCGATCCTCGGCCTGGAGGCGTACTTCGTCGACGATCGGTCGGTGGCCCGGGCCGGAGGCAAATACGAGCGCAACCATCTCACACTCCTCGCCACGAGCGATGCCGGTTTCCGGAATCTGGTCCAGCTCACCTCCTCCTCCTACCTCGAGGGCTTCGGCAGCGGCAAGGCCAACGTGGACATGGAGCTACTCGACCGGCATTCGGAGGGCGTGGTAGTTCTGACGGGCTGCCTGCAGTCGCGCTTCTGTCGGCGCTTGGTGGAGGACCGCCCCGACGATGCCCGGGTGCATCTGGACGAACTGATGTCGGTTTTCGGTGACGATCAGGTCTATTTCGAGGTGCAGCGCAACGGCATCCCGGATCAGGAGAAGGCCAACGAACAGATCGTGAGGATCGCGCGAGAGCGAGGCCGACCGCTGGTCGCCACGGCAGACGTCCACTACCTGCATCGAGAGGACTTCGATCACCACGCTGCCCTCCTCTGCGTCCAGACGAAGTCCACCCTCGACGCGCCGAGTCTCAGTTTCGACACGAACGAGTTCTTCCTCAAGAGCCAAGAGGAGATGGCCGAGGCCTTCGCCGACATGCCCGAGGCACTCGACTCGACCCTCGAGATAGCCGAGAGGTGTGAACTGGATATGGATCTCGGGGGTCTCTTGCTGCCCCGCTATCCGACCGAGAACGGCGAGGAACCCGGTGAGATGTTGCGGAGGATCGCCGAGGAGGGTCTGCGCCGCAGGTACGGAGATCCACCTCCAGCCGAGGCGGTCGAGAGACTCGAGATGGAACTAGCCGTGATCGCCGAGATGGGGTTCGAGAGTTACTTCCTGATCGTCTGGGATTTTGTCGCGCACGCAAGGGGAAACGGCATCTCAGTCGGACCGGGGCGCGGCTCGGCGGCGGGTTCGATCGTCTCCTACGTGCTCGAGATCACCGATCTCGACCCGATCGAGAACGGATTGCTGTTCGAGAGATTCCTCAATCCCGGCCGAAAGTCGATGCCGGATATCGATATCGACTTTTCCGTGCGAGGGCGGGAGCAGGTGATTCGCTATGTCCAGGAGCGGTACGGCAAGGAGTGCGTGGCGCAGATCATCACCTTCGGCAAGATGGCTCCGCGGGCAGCCACACGCGACGCCGCCAGAGTGCTCGGGTTCGACTACGGCACCGGCGACCGCCTCGCGAAGCTGATACCCGAGCCGGTCCAGGGACGCAATCCGAGCTTCGAACAGTGCCTAGAGGAGGGCTCGGACCTGCGCAAGGTCTACGACTCGGACCGAGAGGCGAAGCAGATCGTCGACGTGGCGAAGGGACTCGAGGGAATCGTCAGGAACAACTCGATCCACGCTGCTGCCGTGGTGATTGCGGATCGCCCCCTCCAGGAGATCGTCCCTCTCCAACTGGCCGAGGACAAGACGGTCGCGACCGAAGACGGCGAGCGCGCTTACAAGACGGTGACCCAGTACGCGATGGGTCCGATCGAGGAGATCGGCCTCTTGAAGATGGATTTCCTCGGTCTGAGGAACCTCGATGTGATCGAAGACACGGTCGAATTCGTCGAGCGGTCGACCGGCGAGAGGATCGACATCAAGGAGATCCCCCTGGATGATCCGAAGACCTTCGAGATGTTGACGCGGGGCCAGTCGGTCGGTGTGTTCCAGTTCGAGTCCGATGGGATGCGCGACGCGTTGCGGACGGTCAAGCCGACCGAGTTCCGCGATCTCGTCGCCTTGGTCGCGCTCTATCGCCCGGGCGCGATGGGATTCATCGATGACTATGCGAAGGGGAAGCGCGACCCCACTTCGGTCGAGCATGACGACGAGCGCCTGCGCCCGATAACCGAGAGCACCTACGGGTGCATCATCTACCAGGAGCAGTTGATGGAGATCGCCAAGCAGATGGCCGGATTCTCTCCTGCGGAAGCGGACGACCTGCGGAAGGCGGTCGGCAAGAAGAACCGGGAACTGATGGCGACGATGAAGGACAAGTTCTTCGCCGGTCTCGGAGAGCGCGGTACGGCCAAACCCGTGCAGAGCCGGCTCTGGAAGCTGATGGAGGCTGCCGCCGACTATTCGTTCAACCTCAGCCACGCTGCCTGTTACGCGCTGATCTCCTACAGGACCGCTTGGTTGAAGGCCAACTACTCAGCCGAGTACATGGCCGCGCTCATCTCGTCCGTGATGTCCACGAAGGACAAGGTCCCCTTCTTCGTCAATCGCTGTGGAGAGATGGGCATCGAGGTCCTGCCTCCCGATGTGAACGAGTCCGATCACGGATTCGTGGTGGCGGGCAGCAGGATTCGGTTCGGCCTAAACGCGGTCAAGAACGTCGGTCACTCAGCGGTCGAGGCCGTGGTCGTAGCCCGGGAGGCGGATGGTCCTTTCACCTCCATCTGGAATTTCTGCGAGAGGGTCGATTCCCGGCAGGTCAACAAACGTGCGGTCGAGAGTCTGATCAAGTGCGGCGCTCTCGACTCGACCGGCGCATCGAGGAAAGGCATGCTGGAGGTACTACCCACAGCTGTCGCCAGCGGACAGAAGGCGCAGGAGGATTCCCGGAGCGGTCTGGGATCCATCTTCGATCTGAACGATGTCGGGGAGGGCGGGGAGAGCTCGAGCCAGTCAAACGACCCGCCCGTACCCGTCGACGAGTTCGAACAGCGCGAACTCTTGGCCCTCGAGAAGGAGACTCTCGGAACATACCTCTCGGCTCATCCACTCGACGAGGTTCGTGACGCGCTTCGCTCACGGGTCGAGTGTGGGCTTGCCGATTTGCGGTCTCGTCCCGACCAGTCCACGGTGACCGTGGGTGGGCTCGTATCCGAGGTGAAGAAGATACGGACCCGTCGAGGAGCCCTGATGATGTTCGCGACCCTCGAAGACGGCGAGGGACAGGTGGAGGCGCTCGTCATGGGCCGCGTGATGGAAGGGGCCGAGTCAGTTCTCGAGCGTGACAGCGTCGTACTCATCACGGGGAGGCTCGATCACCAGGAGGGCGGACAGACGAAGTTGATCGCACAGGAGGTGAGAGCCTTCGATCCCACGGACGAGGAGATAGCGCGGGCGAAGCGGGCCTCGAGAAACGAGCCGGTGATCGTTCGAGTGGACGCGGCCGGACTCGATCGTCAGGTAGTCCCCGAGATCAAGAACCTGTTCGAGAGCTTCCCGGGGAGTTCCGAGGTGGTACTCGAGATGGTCACCAAGGAGGGGCCGAAGCGTCTTCGCTTCGGTGACCGTTACAGAGTCAAGGACTCAGAGGCCCTCCGCGCCGAGTTGGAGGCACTGCTCGGTCCGGCAGTGGTCAAGGCGGCCTGAGGAGTCCGGCGAGTGGCTCATCCCGCCCCCTAGACTTATTGCAATGGCTACACCGAGACCTCTCAAGCGCAAGCAAGGGGCGGGGGAGTGCCGCGAGTGCAACTCGTTCTGCGACAAGCTCGTCGACCCGTCGGGGTGTATCGCGATGGGGTGCCGTTATCTCTATTCCTACCGCGACGAGGTCAGCGGAAGTTCCTACATGGGGTGCCTGCAGCGAGTCTTCGGAGCCGAAATCGACCTCGGGTTGTTCGAAGAGGCCGAGGCCGGCAAGGGCTTCGGTGGAATCAAGATGCAGGGTCCTCCGCTTCCCCACTGCCAGTTCTCGGTCGAGCGGTCGTACGAGAGCGACGGCCCCGGTTCCGAGTGCACGAACAAGCGGTTCTTCGACTGCTCGGAAACCGGCCCGGAGGGAATCCGCGTGTTCGACCTCCGAAACGCCCTCGACTGAGTCGACTACTTCTGTGAAGCCCCTTGCTTCCTGGAGCGAAGTCCTTCGCGCCAGAGCCTCCTCGCGCGAGAGACCTCCGCACGGTCTGAACCCTGACCGTCGCGGCCGGGCGTCTCGAGTACCGCAGGCGTCCCCTGCAGCCGTGGTTCAGAGAGGAAAGCCCGGAAGCCGCCTTTGCCGATCTCTCCTTCGCCGATGTTGGCGTGTCGGTCGCGGTTCGAGCCACACGCGTCACGGGAGTCGTTCACATGCAGATACGAGAGGCGGTCCACTCCCACATTTGTCGCCATCTCGTCCACCAGAGCCTCGACTCCAGCCTTGCTCTTGACGTCGTAGCCGGAAGCGTGGAGGTGGCAGGTGTCGATACAGAGACCGAGCCTGTTGCCTCCGCCAGCCAGATCGATCAGATCCCCCAACTCGGCGAAATCCCTGCCCAGCAGGGCGTCGTTTCCGGCGGTGTTCTCGAGCAGCGCCGGGCACCGCTCGGAATCGGAGAGGGCGTCGGCGATCATCTGGGCCGATCGCTTCTTCGCGGGCTCCCGTTCTCCGCCCTTCAGGGCACCCGGATGGATCACTACCCCTGCTGCGTCGATTGCGTCTCCCACCCTCATCGCGTGGGTCAACGAGGCGAGGGACTTGCGTCGCAGCGTGCGGTCGGCACCCGCCGGATTGATCAGATAGATCATGTGGATGACGACAGACTGGATCTTCGAGTCCGCCATCGCCTCCTTGAAAGCGGCGAAGTCCTCCTCGGTGTAGGCCGTCGGTTTCCAGGCTCGCGGACTCTGATTGAAGATCTGAATCGCCTCGCAGCCCTTCTCGGTCCCGCGTTGAACGGCATTCAGCAGACCGCCGGCTGTGGAAACATGGGCACCGATCAGCACTGTGACCTCCATGCGCTTCCGATTCGCGCCTTCACCAACCGGTGTCCTTCACATCGGGGGAGCACGCACGGCACTCTACAACTGGCTCGCTTCCCGCGGAGAGAAGGGTGAGCTCGTGCTGCGACTAGAGGACACGGACCCGGAGCGCAGTACCGAGGCGAACGTCGCTTCGATCCTCGAGGCGTTGGAGTGGCTCGAGCTGGATTGGGATGTAGGCCCCCTGCGGCAGAAGGAGCGGGAGGCTCGTCATCGTGCGTGTGTCCAGCAGCTGCTGGAATCGGATCGCGCCTACAGGGATCCCGCAAGCGCGGAAGAGGTGGCGGGGTGGAAGAAGGAGAACGGCAATCGCGGGTACAGGGGCGAGGGTGCCGAGGATCCCTCGGCTGCTGTCAGACTGCGGGTGCCCGATGACGGAGAGATCGTGGTCAGAGACGAGATACACGGGGACGTCGCATTCCCGAACTCCGCGATCGACGATTTCGTGATCGCGCGCTCTGACGGGTCCCCGCTCTACAACCTCGCGGTGGCCGTCGATGATCTCGACATGGGGATCACGGACGTGGTTCGTGGAGATGATCACCTCTCCAACACCCCGAAACAGATCCTCGTCATCGAGGCTCTGGACGCTTCACCGCCCCGCTACGCGCATCTGCCGCTCCTTCACGGTCCGGACGGCAAGAAACTCTCGAAACGTCACGGCGCTGACAGCGTGCAGGCGCTACGAGATTCCGGATATCTGCCCGAGGCCGTGCGCAACTACATCGCTCTGCTCGGCTGGGGCACCGAGGATGACGAGACCCTGCTCACCACCGACGACCTGATTGCGAGATTCCGTATCGACAGGGTCGGAAGGGCCGCAGCGATCTTCGATGAACAGAAGCTGCGCTGGATGAACGGCAGGTACATGCGCGAGCTCTCCGTGGATGACTACACGGCGCGGGTTGCGGCCTTCACGCACCGGGAGGTGGACGACAGATTGCGAGCTGCGTGCGAGATGGCTCAGGAGAAGGCCCAGACTCTCG
>JBJTBI010000027.1:0-3890 GCA_046091265.1 bacterium | reverse complement strand
CCGCAGACGACGATGAAGCTCGTCGCCGGGTCGGCGAGGAGGCCGGCAACGCTTCGTGCCCGTTCGCTGAAACCGTCGACCATGCCGCTGAACGCCTGCAGGAACTCCCCGATATCCGAGAGCAGGTCGAATCCTAGGATTCGTTTGAGGACCTGGAACATCACCGCGCTCCCGCGCCCGATCAGGCTGGTCGCTAGGCCGGTCGGTCTCATGAAGATCTGCAGCGAGCGACCCTCGATGAACTGGGTCAGGCGCTTGGGCGCGTCGAGGAAGTCGAGCGCGTTGCGAGATGGCGGCGTATCGAGCACGAGGAAGTCGTAGTCGCCTGACTGGTGGATCTCGTAGAGCTTCTCCATCGCCATGTACTCCTGGGATCCGGCGAGGGCGTTGGAGATCTGTCTGTAGATGCGGTTCTCCAGGATGCGGTCTCTTGCCGCTTCATCAGGCGCGTTCCGCTCGACCAACTCGTCGAAGGTCGCCTTCGAGTCGAGCATCATCGCCCAGAGCTCTCCCTTCATCTCTACTCCGGCCTCTGTGAAGAGCGCCGGGTCGACCTTTCTTGGCTCGTTCCCCAACTCTTCCAGTCCGAGCGAGTCTGCCAGCCGCTTTGCCGGATCGATCGTCAGCACAGCCACCTTCATCCCGCGTGCCGCGAGGCCCGAGGCGATCGCTGCAGAGGTGGTCGTCTTGCCCACTCCGCCTGACCCGGCGCAGATGCAGATCTTCCTGTCGGCGAGGATCTCGGCGACCGAGGTCATACGGTCAGTTCCGAGAGTTCGTTGAAGTCGCCCAGATCCAGCTGTGGCTTGAAGATGAACGGCAGCTCGGTTACCGGTGTACGGGTCATCTCCTTGAGGCGCTCCAGTTGCGCTTGCTGGACGGTCGCGCGTTTGTGTTCACTCATCGCTGCGGTGATGGCTGCCCTCGTGGGCCCTTCGGCGCTCTCTCGCATGCCCGCCAGGGTCTCTGCTTCCGTGTCGGTGAAGAGGTTGGGGTAGAGGGCGTTCATGTAGAGGCGATCCACGGCCACACCGACGTCGTCGATCAACTGGGTCTCGAGCGAAGCCGACTCGTTGACAGGCATCTCCTCGGGCAGTGCGACGATTGCCACTCCGGTCTCTTCGTGGTTGGTTATCTGGGCGTCTAGGGTCGAGGCCTGGTTGTGGATCGGACCGACGCGCGCGATCTCGGCGAAGGTCCTCGGCGTCTGGAGGAAGCCGATGCCGTGGCCGGTTGCCGGCGCGTCGACTATCACCAGGTCGTACGGCTCCATTCCCTTGACCTTGCGGTCGGGAAGTGTGAGCTCCCAGATCTTTCCGATCGTGACCAGCTCCTTCAGACCCGGCGCGGCTTGGGCGAGGTAGCGGAAGAGCTTCGAGCGCATCAGCAGATCGCGCATCGCCTTCACCTTCAGCTGCAGCAGCAGGTACTCACGCATCGACTCATCGGGGTCGATCGAGATACCCCAGAGGCCGGGTGTGAGCTCGACCTCGTTGAAGCCCACCTGGGCACGCTTGAACACCCGTGAGGCGTTTTCCTGCGAGGCGATCTCACAGACGAGCGTGCGCTTGCCTCGAGCAGCGCCCGCGAGACCCAGAGAGAGAGCCACCGTGGACTTGCCCACGCCGCCTTTTCCGGTGACGAAAACCAGCTTCTTGTCGAGTAGATCGCTCACGCCTAGAACCATTCTTGCGAAACCCCTTGCAAATGGCTTCTCGGGAGGAATTCGTGGCAGGAATCGCATCAGGCGTGGGGAAACAACACGCACATGACTTCCAAGCCCAACACGCCTGCAAGTAAGACCACCGGTGCACGCCTGCGCGCCGACGACATCGTCACGCCCAAGCGTGGCGAGTCCAAGAAGGGCGCTCCCAAGGCCGCCGCCGCGAAGAAGGCTGAGTCCAAGGCCGGCAAGACCGCTCCCAAGGCTGCCTCCGGCGGCAAGAAGCGCCGTGCCAAGGTGATCGCCTTCGCCAACCAGAAGGGCGGGGTCGCCAAGACCACCACCGCGCTCAACCTGGCCGTTGCCCTCAAGGAGTCAGGCCACAAGGTCCTCGCGATCGACATGGACCCTCAGGGCAACCTGACCATGAGCCAGGGCATCGACCCGGACAAGGTCGACAAGAGCATGTTCGACGTCCTCGTTCACGAGATGTCCCTGCGCGAGGTGATTGCTGAGCGTGAGATCGATGTCGCTGTCTCCTCGATCGACCTCGCCGGAGCCGAGATCGCGATGGCTGCACAGATCGGCCGCGAGCGTCGCCTGCAGAAAGCCGTCAACGAGATCCGCGGCGATTACGACTTCATCTGCATCGACACGCCGCCGAGCCTCGGTCTGCTGACCATCAATGCTCTGACCGCTGCCGACAAGGTGATCGTCCCCGTCCAGTGCGAGTACCTCTCGATGCGCGGTCTGATGCAGCTGCAGAACACCCTTCGGATGATCCGCGAGAACCTGAACCCCCAGGTCGAGATCGAGGGCATCCTGCCGACCATGCTCGACTCGAGGACCGTTCACGCCAAGGAGGCGATCGAGATCCTCGAGGAGAACTTCGGCGACCTGGTCTTCCAGTCCCGGATCAAGAAGGCGATCAAGTTCGCCGAGGCCCCGGTTCGAGGCGCGTCCGTCCTCAAGTACGACCCCAAGGGCAAGGCCGCTACCTACTACCGTGATCTCGCCAAGGAGGTCATCTCACATGAGTAAGCGCGCCAGCATGCGTGAGGGCCCCCTCGCCGATCTCTTCCGCTCGACCGAGTCCTCGGTTGCCGAGGAAGAGGTCAAGATCACCGACAACACCGCTGTCGCCACAACGAGCGCCGGCGAGGATGCCGCTGTTGCAGTTGCCGAGGCAGTCGAGGCCGTAGAGGTCGTCGAGGCGGAGCCGGTCGCGGAGACCGTCGCCCCCGAGGCTCCCGTGACCGAGCCCGAGACTCCGGTGGACGATCCGGTGGAGACCGAAGGCGAGCCCGCCGAAGAGCCGGTCGAAGCCGCCGAGCCCAAGGTGATCGAGGTCGACTCGCCCAATCACGAGGGACTCCAGGCACTGCTGAGCGGCGTGACTGCAGACGCATCGCCGGCTTACGGCCGCAAGGAACCCGACACCATCACCTTCGATGCAATCCCCCGCAGCCACCAGGCCGTGCTCCGCGTGGTCGGAGTGGGAGGAGCAGGCGTCAACGCCGTCAACCGCATGGTCGAGGCGCAGGTTCCGGGTGTCGAGTTCGTCGCCATCAACACCGATCTCCAGTCGCTGCAGAACTCCAAGGCCGATGTCACCCTGCACATCGGCAGCGAGCTCACCCGTGGCCTCGGCTCGGGCTCGGATCCGCGAGTCGGCTATCGCGCCGCCTTTCAGGACCAGGACAAGATCAAGAGCTTGCTCGCAGGGTCCGACATGGTCGTCATCGCCGCCGGCGCAGGTGGAGGTACCGGAACCGGTGCCGCACCGATGGTCGCCAAGCTCGCCCGCGACGTCGGTGCGCTGACCGTCGCCGCCGTGACCAAGCCTTTCTCTTTCGAGGGTGCGCTTCGCGAGAAGCAGGCCGAGGAAGGAATCGCCGCCCTCAGCACCGAGGTCGACACGATGATCGTGGTGCCGAACGAGCGCTTGCTCGAGATCCTCGAGCGCCGCACCTCGATCCAGGACGCCTTCCGCGTAGCTGACGATGTGCTCCGCCAGTCGGTCCAGGGCATCTCGGATCTGGTCATGCTTCCCGGTCTGATCAACCTCGACTTCGCCGACGTACGCACCACCATGCTCGAGGCCGGCGACGCCATCCTCGGAATAGGCATGGGGATCGGTGAGCATCGCGCGATCCTCGCCGCACAGAAGGCAGTCTCGTCGCCGCTTCTCGACAGCTCGGTAGAGGGGGCGCACTCGCTGCTGCTC
>JBJTBI010000026.1:0-13220 GCA_046091265.1 bacterium | reverse complement strand
CACCTCCTCTTCATCGTAGGCAGCGATGATCAGACTGACCCGCGGCAGCGTCGAAGAGGGTCTTCGATCGGTCCGATCGTCGGCGGTTCCGCGCAGGCGATCGAGGATCAGCAGACAGAGCGGGTAGCCGAGATGGGCGTAGAAGATGAACCCGATCGAGAGCCAGAAGAGGATCTCCAGTGCCATCTCAGCGATTATCGGGGGATCCGCCCCCGGTATCGAGGAGTCGCCCGTAGAGTGCGGCCGTCTGCTCACCGATTCGGCTCCAGGCGTACTTCCCTGCCGCCAGTTCGAGCGAGGCTTCCGCGAGGGCGCGGAGCTCGTCTGGAGAGGCCAGGAGTTCGGCCAGCAACCTCCCCAAGGCCTCGGAGTCACCCGCCGGATGCAGCCGCGCTGCCCCATCCGCAGCGATCTCCGGAAAACCGCCGACGTCACTCAACACCAGAGGCTTACCGAAAGCGAGGGCCGCATAGAGGACTCCCGACTGCTCGATGTTGCGATAGGGAAGACAGACCAGATCCGCACGTCGAATGAAGGCCGGAATCTCCTGATCGGGAACGAAACGCTCCACGAAGCGGACTCGGCCAGGTCGCGCGTCGGCGAGTTCCCTGAGTCCGTCCATCGCCATCATCGGCTTGCCCACCACCCAGAGTTCTGCATCGGGAACCTGATCCATCGCCTCGATCAGCAAATCACAGCCCTTGTAGGGACGAATCAACCCGAAAGCGAGGATGACCGGCGCGTCGACCTCGGCGAGTTCGGACGGGAGTGGTTCCTCGTTCGCCTGGCGGGTCAGGTAGTCGAGAGCGCCGTGGGGAATCACCTCGATGCTCTCTGCTGGCACCCCGAAATCCTCCGACAACCTGCGGGCTCCGTGATCGGTGTGGGAAACGACCGCATCGAAGCGGGCCAGCAAGTTAGAGAGCTGTCGACCGATCCGACTCTCCGCATCGGGGAGTCTCCAGTGCATGGTGAATACACGTGGATGCCGGGAGCCGAGCAGGTGGGAGTCGATTCCGGGCAGCGGCAGCCACTGCCAGTGGACGATGTCAGGGCCACCTGGCTGCTTCAGCGATCTCGCGTAGGAGAGCATCTCCGGGACGTGTTCGACGGCGCGCAGACCGCGGCGGATCAGCGGATGGGTCCCACCGAAACGGTCGGCTGCGCGATAGAAGCGCTCTTGAACCAGGTAGCCCCGCGCTTCGGGAACCGGTCCGTGAGGGAAACGGCTGGTGACCAGTTCGACCTCCACACCCGCGTCGACCAATCCTCCGCACAGGGCGTGGTCGTAAGGCGGCGTGAAAGCCGGTGGATCCACGACCTGGACGGCGATCGGATTCTCCGCAGAGGTGGTCATCTGTCTCCATTCTCCACTCAAAAGCGGCCAAAACCCGCCAACGCCGGTTCAGTTCTCAGGTGATCGCATCCTCGTCGCGAGACTCGGCCTCGATCACATCACTGGTCACGGCCGGACCTCGACCCCCTGCCTGGGCTTGGTCATCGGACTCGACCGCACGCAGAGACGAGAGCCTCTCGAGCACCGCAGAGGGTCTCAGCAGATCGACTGCGGCTGCGCGCTCGTGATCGTGGAGGAACCCGGTCAGGAGGAGAACGGCGGGGTAGGCAGCGAGCACGCCGAGTCGGATCGCGAAGGAGGCAATGCCGTCGATTGGCGTGAGCGTGGTCCCGGCCGCCACGAGTCCTGATGCGAGTAGCAGGACCTGAAGCAGACGAGGCCACTCGTACGGCACCGGGAACAGTCGCTGTGTGACCGCGAACATGATCGCCAGGGTGATCGCATATGAACAAACCAGTGCGATTCCCGCACCGACGATTCCGAAACGAGGGATCAACAAGAGGTTCAGTCCCACGTTCGCCGCGGTGCCGGCGACTGTCGCAGGGAAGCTGAACTCGGTCCTTCCCGTACGGCCAAGTACGACCACCAGGACCAGGTAGAGCGCGAACAGCATCATCCCGAGAGAGACCAGACCTACCGCCTCGTAGGAGGCGAAGAAACGCGGCGCGGCCAGCAACCTCACGATCCACGGTGAGAAGAGCCAGAGAGCGGCCACGACCAGACTGCAACCGGCCACGAACCAGCTGACGATCACCGCGTAGGTGCGGGCCGCCTCGCCTTCATCCCGGATGCTGTAGGCGAGAGGCGGCCAGGCGAGCTGGAACCCCTTGACCAGCACGGTGACACCCTGGGCGAACTTGACCGAGAGCGAATACAGGCCTGCGTCGGCGAGACTGGCGAGCCTGACCAGCATCAGGCGGTCGATGAAGTTGAGCGAGTAGAGGGACAACTCCGCCGGCATGGTCGGGAACCCGAAGCGCAGCATTCTCCGCAGCAGTCCGAGATCTGGCCGAGCGAATATCCGACGCGACTGCACCGCGAGCAGGGCCAGCAGAAAGGCGCCACCGCTCAGGTACTGGCCGAGCAGGAGGCCCTGCGCGCCCTCGCCGCGGAACACGACCAGATACACGGTGAGGGGAATCGTCAGCGCGACATTCGAGACGGTGACTACGAGATATGCCTTGGCGCGCTCGTCGAGCCTGAACAGGGTTAGACAGAAGTCGTACATCGTGTAGATCCAGAGTCCGAAGACAGCGATCCTGGCGAGCGTGGGATCGGATCGGTCGAGCAGCAGATTCGAGAGCTCGTCGGCGAACGGAAACGCCGCTGCGAGAGAGACGGTTGCCGAAGCGAAAAGCAGGACGAAGCCACTCGCCACGACGCGATTCGGGTTCTCGTCCTCCCGATAGAAGAATCGCATCATCGCCTCGGTCATTCCGAGCCGGATGACGATGCTGGCCGCGATCACCGTGGTGATCAGGACCTCTGCGGCCCCATAGTCAGCAGGGGTGAGATAACGGGTGTAGAGCGGCAGCAGCGCTACCGCGATCAGCTTCGAGAGTACGCTCGAGGTGGTGTACGCGGCGCCGGTGGTTGCGAGCCTCCTCAGATAGCCGCTCATCGATCCTCAGCCCCGGTCGAGCGAACGACCCCCGAATGCCGCCGCCAGAGCCAGCAAAGCCCAGGTCAGCGGATCGGTGAGGAATCCCGCGTAGCCCATGGTGTGAGCGAAGAGCAGACAGAATCCTGCGGCCAGTCCCATCCGGACCTGGAGAGTGAGGAGCCGAGCCCCGCCGGACGGCGGAGCTCCCCCGAGACCCGGGGCCACGGACCGCAGGCCGCCGAAGAGCGTCCAGAGCGCGGTCAACAGGACCAACGCGTAGGCGGTGAGGCCCAACACGCCTTGCTCCGCGGCGATGGTGATGGCCTCGTTGTGTGAAACCGAGGTCTGATCCGGGTCGAGACCCTCACGTTCGGCGAAGGCGCGAGAGAAGGATCCCGACCCCCAACCAGCGAAAGGGCGATCCACAGCCAGCGCCAGACCCCCGGAGACGAGGCTGGTCCTGCCGCTGGTCGCAGCCGCTGCAGCGCCACGGGAATCGTCGCGATCAGCCCCGAGGAACACCGCCGCGAGTATCGCGAGGACGGCTAGCGGTGCTGCGACCACGGCCCAGCGGAGGTCGTACCTCAGCGCCACCAGGACCAGGAGACCGACCACCAGCGAGATGAAACTCGACTGGGACCACGCGAACAGCAGACCCGCCCAGAGGAAGGCGAGAGCGAGGGAGAAGAGGAGGCTGCGCCGTCTGTCGCCGATCCAGACCAGACAGGAAACTCCGAGGAGCAGTGCCAGGGCGAGGTAACGACCGTAGATGTTGGGGTCCCAGAACAGGGAATTGGCGCGGAAGTAGAGATGGAAGTCGTTCGACGCAATCAGCGCCGGGTTCCAGAAGATCTCCCCGATCGCGGCCTGGACGATCGCGGTGGTGGCGAAGAGGAAGGCCTGGACGGCGACGATGAGCAGACACTTCATCACCACCTCCCTTCGCCACTCGATCGCGACCAGCGACGCGTAGAGCGCGGCGAACGGTACGAGGAAGAACGCGACGACCTGCGCCGCGGATGGAATATCCACCGACCAGATCGCCTGGAGCGCGTAGAGGATCACGGCGGCACCCAGCACGAGATCGAGAGGTCGGGAAGAGAGCCCGGCAGGGCTTGGCTTGCGAGAGATGACGGAGTCCCAGAATGCTGCGATCACCGCGGCGGCGATCACCAGATAGAGCGGGATCAAGAGGTTGGAGGTATCACCACCGAGATCGACCGGAATGCGGAAGGGCAGGGCTGCCACCACCAAGAGCGGCAGAGCGATCACGTGACGCCGGAAGAGCCATGCGAGCGCTCCGAGGAGCGCCAGACCGACCAGAGCGAGCACCGCAAGAATGACCGGGGATTCCCGGAGATCCGCCAGTGGACCATCCCAGGCGAGTCCGCAGATCAGGACGAAGGCGAAGAGGAGGGCAAGGAGGATCGAACCCCAGCGGAGCCTGCGATCTGCCGCCAGCAAACCGCCTCCGGCGAGCAATCCCGAGACGATCAGCAGAGCGAGCTCCAGCGAGTCGCTCATCGCTCGGGCCTCCTGCCGAGGCGTATCGGTTCACCGGCGGTCGCCTCGCGCTGCAGGTCGGCGAAGCCGATCCTCAGCCGGTACCGGCCAGGCTCAGCGGGCTCTCCAGTCTCATCCAGACCATCCCAGGGAGCGCAGTGACGTCCCGGTCCAACGAGGGGCCGAGCGGAAAAGAGTCGCCTGACGGTCTCGAGGCGGTCGAAAGCGACGATCTCGGCACTGACCCTGTCGTCGCGCTGGAGGTAGAAAGAGATGGGGATACCCGGCCCTCGTTCTCCTCTCGGGCACTCGCGGAACGCCGCTCTCGTGGTCTCGACGTCACTGACCACGGTTCCCTCGGCCCGGAGTTGCTGGGTGACGAAGATCGCGGCCAGGGTGCTCACCACCAGCAACCCGATCACGACGATCGGGATCGGGTTACCCGCGCGTCGATCTGTCGAACTCAGACGCCCGAAGCCTTGTCCGAGCCCAGGACCACCACCACGGAGGCTCCGCCTGCCTGCGGTCGGATCTCTGAGCTGATTGGCTGGATCACGCCGATTCCCACCGCCGAGGCGACGTCACCAGCCTCATCCTCACCGGCAGGCTCGAAGTAGACGATGCTCGAGTCGAAAGGCTGGTCACTGTTGCCGACCGGGGTCACGCGGTAACCGAGCTTCTTGACTCGGTTCGCGTAGTCGGCAGCGAGGCCTGCCGACGAGGTGCTGTTCAGGACAGCCACCTGGGTATTTGCGGCCTCACCCCCAGCACTCTGGCCGGAATCGGAGCCGCCGCGTGTGGTGGCGAAGACGACCCCGCCGATCAACAGCAGCGCGCCGACCCCGATCACTGCCAAGACACGCCCGTCAGGAAGTCGGCTCCGTGCTCCGGCGGTGCGCTCGAGCATGCGCTCCTTGCGGTCGGTGGCTTGGCGGGCGAGTTCGGCCCGACGAAACCCCTCGGCACCGGAGGCGTCCGCAGTCGCCTCGGGGTTCTCGACCAGATACTCGGCGTTCTCACGCAGGCGCCGAACGTCACGCCCCTGGACGAAGTGGAGGAGCGCGAGTACCGCTACCCCGAGGAAGGCTGCAATTCCGGCGACGGCACCTATCTGCTGAAGGATTTCCATAAGGGGGCGCGGCGGGGGATTCTAGTCGCCCAGCGGCAGGGAGTCCGGCCCGAGCCGGAATTGCTCAGGCATCCAGGGTCGTCGAGTTGATCCGTCGACGCTCCGAGGCGAGCTCGATCAGCCAATCGGAGATGGCTGACTCGTCAGCCTCCCTGATCAGCTCCTCGGCCTTGCCGACTGCGCCTTGAACCCATTCCGGATCCACCGGTGCCCTCCTGACCGCGCGCAGGATCCGCTCAGACGAGGTCGGCTGCGAGCGCTCGTCGGAATTGAACAGTTCCTCGTGGAGCTTCTCTCCAGGTCGCTTACCGATCACCTCGATGGCGATGTCGGTATCCGGCTCGAGTCCTGCCAGCCGGATCATGTTGTGTGCAAGATCCACGATCCTCACGGGCTCGCCCATGTCGAGCACGAACACCTCACCGGTTCCTGCACCCAGATCGCCCGCGCGGATCACCAACTGGACTGCCTCGGGAATGGTCATGAAGTAGCGGGTCATCTCTGGGTCGGTGATCGTCACCGGTCCTCCCCGTTCGATCTGGCTGCGGAAGATCGGGACCACGCTGCCCGACGAAGCGAGGACGTTCCCGAACCTGACCGCCATGAACCTGGTCTGTGGATGCTTCTTGCCGGCAGCCTCGATGATCCACTCCGCCAGCGCCTTCGATGCGCCCATAACCGTCCTGGGATCGACCGCCTTGTCGGTCGAGACGAGCAGGAATCGCTCGCATCCGGAAGCCGCCGCGGTCTGCGCGGTCACCATCGTGCCGAGCGAGTTGTTGCGGACGGCCTCCAGCGGATTCGCCTCCATCAGCGGCACGTGCTTGTAGGCAGCGGCGTGGAACACCACATCCGGCATGTGCTGCTGCATCACCTCCAACATCCGATCTGGTTCCCGGCAATCGGCGAGCACGGCCTCGGTGCGGGCGAAATGCCGCTCCTCGGTCATCTCACGGTCGATCTTGAAGAGATTGTCCTCGGCGTGGTCGAGCAATACGAGCTTCCTCGGGCCGACCCGCGCAACCTGTCGGGCCAGCTCGGAGCCGATCGATCCTCCGGCCCCGGTGATCATCACGGTCTTTCCCTCGAGGTAGGCGCCTACTCGATCGAGTTCCATCACCACCGGATCGCGTCCGAGGACGTCCTCGACTTGGACCTCACGCAGCTGCTTGGTCAACTGCACCCCTCCACGCAGCAGCTCGAATACCGTGGGAAGGGTCCGGACCGTCACATCGCGCTCGCGACACGCCGCTACAACCCGGCCTCGAAGCTCGCCTGGAGCCGAGGGGATGGCGATGGAGACCTCATCCGGCTCGATCTCGTCGAGGACCTGGCCGATCTCGTCCGTGGTGCCGAGCACCTTCACACCATGGAGACGCATACCCCGCTTGCGTGGATCGTCGTCGAGGAACGCGACGGCGTTGGCACCGAGATTGGGGTTCAACTGGAGCTCCCGAACGACCATCTGACCTCCCGAGCCAGCCCCCACCACGAGGACGTCCCTGGAATCCGAACCGGCCTTGCGGGAAGGTCGTTCGATGAACATCCTCACCAACAGGCGTGCCCCGCCGACCAGAGTGAGGGTGAGCAGGAAGTCGAAGACGATCACCGAACGCGGCAGCGGGTACGGGAACGGCTCGATCAGGAGGAATCCGAGCACCAAGATGACGGTGGAGATCGCGACTGCACGCAACACCACGGCGTAGTCGGTCAAACGGAAGTAACGCCACCACTTCTCGTAGAGCCCCGAGATGGCGAAGACGCAGAGCTTCCCGACCACCACGAAGCCGATCGAGAGCGTGAGCATCTCCACGTACCGCTCCGGTATCCCACCCTGGGCATCGAGGAACCGCAGACGGAAGGCCAGGTAGAACGAGGCCGCACCGAGAATCGCGTCGGCGACGACTTGAGAGATCCGATGCCTGTAGACAGGGTCAAACCGTTCCATGCAGGAAAACGAGTCTAGTCGCCCGAGACACCGCTGCGAGGAAGTTCCCGTGCGCCCGCTCCGTGGCTCGCGTCCCTAGGATGTGAACCGCCGGAGAGTCGACGAAGCGCTCGCGACTCACTGACAACAACCATGACCGACGTAATCCTCGATCCACTGATCAACTTCTGTGTCGATGTCATCGGCGAGATCGGTTACGCCGGGATATTCGTCCTGATGCTCCTCGAGAGCGCCTGTATCCCGATCCCGAGCGAGGCGACCATGCTGTTCGCCGGCTTCAAGGTGAGCGACGGCGACCTGACCCTGGTCGGCATCACCGCTGCAGGGGTGATCGGAAACCTGATCGGATCATGGGTCGCCTATGCAGTCGGCTATTTCGGCAGGCTCGAGCTCCTCGAGCGTCACAAGGTCTTCCATGTGAACCAGAAGCACCTCGCCACCGCGGACCGCTGGTTCGAGCGCCACGGAGAAGCGGCTGTCTTCTTCACCAGGCTGCTGCCGATAGTCAGGACCTTCATCTCCCTGCCTGCGGGAGTGGCACGAATGCCGTTCGGTCGCTTCACCCTGTTCACGGTGCTCGGATGCATCCCGTGGGTCCTCGCGCTGGGCTACCTCGGCACCCTCGCCGGAGAGAACTGGCGGGAATGGAAGGACTATCTGCACTACTTCGACTACGTGGTCGCGGCGGCGATCATCGGTGGAGTCGTCTGGCTGATCGTTCGCTGGAGACGCAACCGAAGGGATGGGGACTCCGGTGACGAGACGGCGGCGGCAAAGGCAGGGACCGGATCCTGAGCGAGCCCGGTCAGCAGGTCAGCGGAGAGGGAGAGATCCCGATCCGCCAGGCAGTTGCCATGGGCCTGATCCAGGGGCCGACGGAACTGCTTCCGGTCTCGAGTTCGGCACACCTGAGCCTCGGCCCGTGGATGGCCGGCTGGGACTGGAACCGGATCGACCCCGAGATCCGCAAGAGCTTCGAGGTGGCCGTCCACGCCGGCACGGCGTTGGCGCTGCTGATCGGGCAACGGCGCCTGATCGAATCGGAGTTGCGGGCATTCGACCTGAGGCGGGCATCCGTCCTCCTCCTCTCCTTCATCCCGCCCGCATTGATCGGGTACTCCTTCGAACGTCAAATCGAACAACGGCTGGGTGGACCCGAGGCCACCGCTGCGGGGCTGCTGGCGGGTTCTGCGGCGATGGTCGCTGCTGACCGGAGCCCTCAGGAGCGAGGTCGAGGGGACGCCACCGCCGTGGATGGACTGTGTCTCGGCGTCGGTCAGGCAGCGGCACTGGCTCCGGGTGTGTCACGAAACGGTGCGACCCTGACCGCTGCGCGGTTGCGCGGGTTCAGCCGCGAGCAGTCGAACATCCTCTCGAGGACCGTGGCACTCCCGGTGATCGTGGGTGCGGCTCTGTTGAAGGGAGACCGGTTGCGCAAGAAGGGAATCTCCCGAGCGAACCGTCGGGCGCTCGCCGCTGGAACCGCTGCCTCCTTTGGCTCGACCCTCACCTCTCAGGCACTGATCGGGCTGGTCGAGCGTGACCGAGCGCTCTGGCCCTATGCGCTCTACCGGAGTGGACTTGCAGCGGTGACCTTGCTCAAACTGAGGTCCGAGCGCCGGAAGCGCCCTGCTGGGGATTCGGGTTCGACGAACAACGGCGCCTCACACCGAAACGGCGCCGCGACGAACGGCAGTATCGGGACCGTGTCGGGAACCGCCAAACCGGGAACGGACAGTTGAGCCCCGAGGACGCGTATGGCCGCGCTGGTGTGAGCCAAGGTACCGCCGATGAGGCGGTGAGTCGCCTCGTCGGTGCTCTGGGTGCGGCACGGCGTCAGACCCTGCTACCGAGCGGTCACTACGCGAACGTGGTTGCAGTCGGTGACGACCTCGGGATCGCCATCACTACCGACGGTGTGGGCACCAAACTCCTGATCGCCGAGCAACTCGGGCGCTGGGACACCGTCGGGATCGATTGCATCGCGATGAACGTCAACGACGTGATCTGTGTCGGAGCGGAGCCGATCGCTCTGGTCGACTATCTGGCGGTCGACAAGGCGGATCCCGAGGTTGCCGAGCAGATAGGGAAGGGGCTGGCCACAGGAGCCGAGATGGCCGGGATCGACATCGTCGGAGGCGAACTGGCGCAACTCGGCGACATCGTGAACGGACTCGATCTGGCGGGAGCCTGCTTCGGGGTGGTCGCTCCGAACGACCTGATCACCGGCAGTGCTATCCGTCCAGGAGACGCGATCATCGGTATCCCCTCGAGCGGGCTGCACTCGAACGGCTACACCCTGGCACGCAGCGCTCTCGAAGATCTCGGATGGGACGACGAGACTCTTGGGCGTCCACTCGGGGAGGCGCTGCTCGAGCCGACGACGATCTATGTCAAGTCGGTGATGGCGCGGATCAGGTCGGCAGTGGAGGTGAGGGGGCTCGCCCACATCACCTCCGGCGGGCTCGAGAACCTGCTCAGGCTGGATGCGGACGTGACCTACGGGATCTCAGACCCGTTGGAGCCCGCAGGGATCTTCAAGCTGATCGCGGAGCGGGCCTCGGTGGCAGATGAGGAGATGCATCAGGTCTTCAACATGGGGTGCGGGTTCTGTGTGGTGGTCCCCGAAGGCGACGAGCCGGAGGCCGTCTCGATCCTCGGAGGGTTCCATCCGGGTGCGCGACGGATCGGTTCGATCACCGCCGGCGAGCGCACCGTAATCCGCGCGGGTTGACCGAACGCGGACGGGGACCGGACGCGACCAGACGCACGGGTCCTGCCGGATAACCTGCGTTCCGGCAGGAAAGTCCATCCACCGAAAACCGGAGCATGCTCGAGCCAGAGTCCAAACAGATCATCGGCGCGGTCCTGGTAGACCGCTATCGCATCCAGTCGAAACTGGGCAGCGGGGGTATGAGCACCGTCTACCTCGCGGTGGATCTCACGTTGGATCGGCCGGTGGCGGTCAAACTGCTCCACCGCGAGATCTCGGGAACCGATCACCAGCTCCTGAGGTTCCGCAAGGAAGCCAAGTCGGCCGCTCGGCTGAGCAATCCCAATCTCGTGCCCGTGATCGACGCGGGGGAGCAGAACGGCAGACCGTTCATCGTGTTCGAATACGTCGAAGGGCAGACGCTGAAGGAACTGATCCTCGCCAGAGGGCCGCTCCCCGTAGATCAGGCGGTTGCCTACTCGATCGAGATCGCACGTGGTCTGCAGGCCGCCCATGAGAACCTGCTGGTCCACAGGGACGTGAAGCCACAGAACGTGCTGATCGACAGGGAAGGCCGGGCGCGAGTCACGGATTTCGGGATCGCGAGGTCCCTCGAAGACGACGGGGTGACCGACACAGGCGAGATCGTCGGGACCACAGATTACGTGTCACCTGAACAGGCGAGCGGAGAGCCGGCTGACGAGCGATCGGACGTCTACGCCCTGGGAATCGTCCTCTACGAACTCCTCACCGGCGAGGTGCCGTTTCAGGCCGAGAGTCAGGTTGCGGTGGCGATGAAACACGTCAGTGAGAGGATCCCCGACGTCGCAGTGGAACGACCAGGCGTTCCTGCAACGGTGGCAGCAGTGGTCGATCGGGCCACCGAGAAGGATCCTGACAGGCGCTACGAGTCGATCGCCGAGATGATCGGCGAGCTGGAGATCTCCCTCGACGAGAGCACCGCACGGGCGCCGGCGCTCCGACGCTCGGATCAGGCCACTACCGTGCTCAAGACCGTGCCGCCCGCGCGGAGGCCGCTGACCGCCTCGGGGAGAGGCTCCAGATCCGGGTGGAAGGTCGCAGCCGGGCTGGGCGGAGTTCTGCTGATCATCGGAGCACTCGTCTGGGGAGGAGGACAACTCGGGGGCTGGGGCACCTCGAGTCTGCCGGTAGCGGCGATCGGTGATTTCGACCCGGATGGCGATGGAGTCGAACACAGCACAGAGGTAGAGAGGATCGTCGACGGTGATCCTTCGGGCAGCGCATGGAGCAGCGAGACCTATTCCGTCGAGTCCTTTGGCAACAAGAGCGGGATGGGGGTCTGGGTCGAGACGGCGGGTCCGCAATCGGTCGAGCAGGTGGATTTGAGACTCTCGGAGGCAGGCGCGTCAGTCACCGTCTACTCGGCACCGGAGGCGGGAGGCCCACCCGACTCGCTGAGCGGCTGGACACCGGTCGGTCAAGCTGATGGTCTGGGGAAGAAGGCGACGGTCGCCGTCGACTCCAACGGACCGAGTTCCTACTACCTGATCTGGTTCACGCGCCTACCAGCCTCTGACGGGGGCGACGGCTACCGAGTCGAGGTGAGCGACCTCGAGCTGATCGGCTAAGACCGGAACTCGTCCCGGGCCTGTTTTTCCTCGACGGCCAACGCCAGCAGCCGGTTGCAGAGGTCGGGGTAGGACAGCCCAGCCTGTTCCAGGAGCCTCGCGTAGTCGCTGGTCTGGGAGAACCCGGGGATGGTGTTGACTTCATTGAGCTGGACCCGGTCGCCCTCGACGAAGAAGTCACAGCGGGCCATGCCTCTGCAACCGCCGATACGGAAGATCTCAGCGGCGAGCTGCTCCACACTCGACATCACAGGAGTCGGTAGATCAGCCGGGACGACCAGATCCATGCCGCCCTCCTGATACTTGGCTTCATAGTCGTACCAGTCAGCGTTCACCCGCAGTTCGCCGGGGCGGGAGGTGATCAACTCCCTGTTGCCGAGTACCGAGCACTCGACCTCCTTGCCGGGTGAGTTGCCTTCGATGATCACGCGTGTGTCCATGGAGGCTGCCAGCTCCACAGCGGCCGGCAGATCCTCCACGTCCTCGACTCGCGAGATCCCCAGGCTCGAGCCGCCGTGAGCCGGCTTGACCCACAGGGGGAGGTCGAATCCCTCCACTCCTTCCGGCTTGGGATCTTCGATCGTCGCCTCCCGATAGGGAACCTGCGGGATACCCGCTGCCGCCGCAATCGACTTGAGGGCCAACTTGTCCATACAGATCGCCGACGCCTCGACTCCGGAGCCCACGTAGGCGATGTCGAGGACTTCGAATACCGCCTGGACGCTCCCGTCCTCGCCCCCAGGACCGTGCAGGACGGGGAACGCCACCTCGCAATCGAGCAGTCCACCGGTCGGCCGGAACTCGATCGGTTGGCCGTCGCTCATCCATCGGCCCTCACGCGTGATCAGGACATCGATGACCTCGTGTCCTGCACCGTTCAGCGCCTCGCTGACCGATCTTCCCGAGCTCAGGGAGACATCGTGCTCAGCCGAGATACCCCCGCTCAGTACGGCGACCCTCACGATCCTCCACCCACGGTCAGGGTCACCGTGTCCCCGCGCTGGACCCGGGAATCGGCTGACGGATACTGGTCGATCACCAGCCCGAAATCCTCGGGGGGCGAGGTCGAGTCGATCCGTACGACCACTTTCAGGCCCAGCCTCTTCAGCTGTTTGACTGCGGTTGAACGGTCCTCGCCGATTACATCGGGCAGGATCACCGCTCCGGAGGAGACGAATATCGTCACCTGACTTCCCTTCTTCACCTTCGTACCGGCTGAAGGCGCCTGATCCACCACCTCCCCGGCCGGGGCGGAGGCATCCTGCTGCACGACGTTCGCCGTCAGGCCAGCGGATTCCATCTCGGCAAGGGCAGCATCCAGCTGAGACCCGACGAGATCGGGAACTGTGGACTTAGC
>JBJTBI010000025.1:0-4757 GCA_046091265.1 bacterium | reverse complement strand
CGCAGATCAGGCAGCGGAAGGCGACCAGCCAGCGCCGCTCATCGTCCCAGCGGTAGAAGCGTTTGAGGGCTGCTTCGGTGCGCTCGTCCATCCGGCTCGCTCCCTTCCTCTCAGCTCACCGTGGTGGCGAGGCGGGGGTCTACCTCTTCACCCAGTCGAAGGAGGTGGGGCCGGCGGTCGAGACCGATGGCCCGGCAAAGCCGGCAGACCATACAGCGCCGGGCTGAATGAGGTAGATCATGCTCGGGGGCGTGATCGTATCGAGGAAGCCAACGACGCCGTTCGGCCCGGACGGTCCGAATCGAGCCATCGAGAACGGGTTGTTGGCACTACCTGACGAGTCGACGGTCCGCACCAGTGCGCCGCCGGGCTTGTAGACGCGCAGGAATACGTTCGGGACTATCTCTAACGACTCGTCTACGACGATCAGCAGCCTCTTGCCGTCGGCCGACACATCGGCGAGCTGGAAGTCGCGCGCGGCGCCGCGATCGTCGGTGTGCATCTTCAGGTCCTTGCCGGTGCGGGCGCTGACCGAGAAGACGTCGTAGTACTGATTGAAGAAGATCCTCTTGCCTCCCCAGGCGAGCGCGTAAACGGGATACGACGCGGGGAACCTGCGGATGGTGCGAGGTTCGCCGCCCTTGGCGCTGACCACGCGAAGCAGGCGCCCACCGGTTGGCAGGTTCTGGATATAGGCGACCTGGCGCCCGTCGGGAGAAACCGCAGGCCCGCAACCCTGGCGGTTGCCGATCAGGTTCTTCAGCGGGCCGCCGTTTGCCGAGACCCGGAAGATCCGGTAGGTGCCCCCGAGAGATCGAGTGGCGCAGATCGCAGCGAACGTGCCGTTCGGCGCAGCCGAGAGCCCGTCGGGGAAGCTGAGACCGGTGGTGAGTCGCTTCCAAATGGTGTTGGTTCGGGTGCGGAAGAGGTCGCCCTGGACTCCGTTGTCGTCGGTGAGCGCGAAGATCCGGCCTGGGATAGGCGTGATGGCGTGTGCCTGCTGCGGGGTGGCGGCCAGGAGCGCACCGAATATCGCTGCCGCGAGTGCGCCGATGATGAATCCCCGCTTGAGTCCTACTGCTCCCTGCATCTGCCGGGAATCATACCAGCCGTTATCTCGGGCGAAAAGGGAAATCGCTCAGGGGTTCAGTCGACTACGGCCTGCGGCTTCTTCTTGGCCGGATGCCACTCGAAAGCACCGATGTCGCAGCGGCCACCCTTCGGCCACGGGCGTTTATAGCCGCGCTGGTCGATTTTCAGCCTGGCGCCGAAGGCGGTTTCGCAACCAGTGGGGTTGCCGCGGTCGAGGGCCGCGCTCTTCTTGCCGATAGCGCGGGTCTTGGTGAAGCCGCCGTTGAAGGCCAGCGAGCCCAGCCGCGCGTTGCCTGTGCGATCACCTGTGGCGTCGAGGCCGCAGGAGTCGGTGGTGTCGTTGGTGAGGTTGTAGCCGAGCGAGGTGATGTAGCCCAGATCGACTATGCCGTCGGTGTTCATGCACTCGGGGTAGTTGGTCAGCGAGGCCGAGTTGGAGGAGAGGATGGTGTTACCGACTCGCACCTCGGTGCTGTAGGGGAGCAGCGCGCCACCGCCCGAGCCGTTCACCCGGTTACTCGCGATGGTGTTGTTGGCGAGCACCGCGCCGTCGGACTCCTGCGAGTAGAAGATCGCACCGCCACCGTTGGTGTTGAATTCGGTTGCATCCTCGGTGAAGGTCACCCGGTTGCCGGAGAAGGTGGAGTTGGTGATGAAGCTCGATTGGGCGTTGTCCATCAGCGCGCCGCCACCGGAGCGGCTGGCCAGCGGCAGGAAGGCGAAGTTGCCGGAGAAGGTCGAGCGCGAGATCGAGGTCATGTTGCCGTACTGATAGATCGCGCCGCCACCGTTGACGCTGTACTGCTCCTGAGCCTGAGATGGCCCGGCGACCCGAGCCGCGTTGCCGGAAAGCGTCACCTGGGAGAGGATCAGATCATGGCTGTCCTGGTAGATCGCCCCGCCTCCGTAGTGGCTGCTGAAAGCGTTGAGGTTGGTGGTGGCGAAAGCCCATGCGGTGTTATCGGAGAAGGTGGATCTGGTGGCACGGATGTCGCCTTTGTAGGTCCCGGAGTCGATGTCGCGGGAGGCCATGTAGACGCCGCCTCCGCCGGATTCGCCGTAGGAGTTGCGGGCGTAGGCCTCGTTGCCGGTTACCTCGGAGTTGTCGAAGGTCGCGTTCAGACCCGCCACATAGACACCGCCACCACCGTCGTTGCTGGCTTGTACGGGATTGAAGTCGGCCGAGTTGGTGTTGGTGACATCAGCTGTGTTGGCATCGATCACCGCGTTCGACGCGATCAGGCTTCCGCGCGAGACATACGCTCCGCCGCCGCCAGATTCTCCCCAGGAGTTGCCGATCTCGGTGGCGTTGCCGCTGATCACGGCTGAGTTCAACACCAGGTCGTTGCTCGCCACATACACGCCCCCGCCACCGTCGCGGCTGACCGGCAGCACGCTTCCGACCCCATCTGCATTCGCCGTGTTCCGTGACACGGTGCTGTTGGAGATGATCAGGTTGGCGCCGGGGTAGTCTCCGCCAACCATCACTCCGCCGCCCCCGCTTTCTCCGATCGATGCAGCAACGGTGACCGTGTTGTCCTCGATCAGGCTGTTTCGCTTGATGATCGTGGTGCCGATGCTCCAAACGCCGCCGCCCCCGATCCACTCGTAGTCGGCCGGGTCATCGGTCGAGGTGACCGAGTTGTCGTAGATGTGGACGTTGCTGAGGACTATCCCGGCGCGGCTGTTGCAGCGGATGCCGCCGCCACCGGCGCGAGAGCCGTCCTGCACCCGCCCGCCGGTCACCGAGAGGTTCGCGACGGTGGTCACGGTGCTGGCGGCTCCTGCGATGCGAAGCGCACGGCTCGAGTTGGATGGGGTGAGGGCACTCGCGTCGAGGAGGGTGGCGTCGCGGCCAGCGCCGTTGATGGTGAGCGCCTTGGTGGCGAGCACTTCACCCTGGGTGATCGCGTAGGTCCCGGCGGGAAGAGAGATCACATCGCCGGCCGACGCGGCGGCCACGGCGCCGCGGAAGGAGCAGTTGTTCGACGACGGGCAGACGGGGCTTGCCGGGTCGGAGGTGGTGGTGACCGAAATAGTCGCAGCCGAGGCGCTGGCCGCGCCGAAGGCGAGGGTCGCGGCAACGCCGAGAGCGAGCGTGGCAAAGGCGTGCTTGGGATTGATCGCCATGGGTGGCGATGGTAAGCGATTCGGCTTGAACCGCGGGCGCAGGGCACGCTGAAGCCAACGAGATAATGGGTGAGATGCCGGTGGCTGCTGCCAGCCGAAATCCCCACGCAACTTACCTTCGGCGGTAGTGTTCATGGAGTTGATGGCAGGAGCGGAGAGTCCCCGATCGACCTCGCGCGCTGCGCGAATCTTCACCCTTGCGCTGGTGGCAGCGCTGGCGGTGCTCACTCTCGGAGCGATCCGCGCGGAAGCGAACGTGTACTGCGTGGCTGCCGTCAACCCGACTTCGATTCACCCCTCGTGCACCGTAGGAGGAGGCAGGGCCACGGTCGCCGAGGGACTCCAGGCCGCATTGGACAATCCCGGAGAGGACACGGTCAGGATCGGGCCGGGCACCTTCACCGAGGACAGCCTCTCTTACGGAAGCGTTGCCGGTAACCCCGTTCACATCATCGGCTCTGGCCAGGTCGGCGGACCGACCGGCACCACCATCGCTCGGTCAAGCGCCATCTACGGCTCTGGCGGGGCTGTGATCGTGGTCTCTTCAGGTGGCGGCGACGTATCCACGATCAGCAACCTCCGGGTCGAGATTCCCGCCAATCCCGATGGTTTCACCGACGTCGGAATCGTGTCGTGGAACTTCGGTGTCTCGCAGGTGAGCGTGGTCGGGCCGTCCGCCAGCAACGCGGTCGGAGTGCAGTTCGACTACGGAAATCAGTCGCTTTCGGACGCATCGATAAACCTGCCGTTTACGGGCGATCTATCGAACTACGGAGTGCGCGCCTTGGGGGGCTACAACTACGAGGTGAGAGATTCGTCCATCCACGCCGACTTCGGTATCGATACGTCATCATCGGCCGTTGCCGGCAAGCGCCTCTCCATCGAGGCTTCCTGGCGGGGTGTGGACGTGGCCGGTGGGGGCGGCCTCGCTCTCGATAGCAGTTTGATCGATCTCGGCTCGAACGCGAACGGTTCAGGAGTAGCTCTCGATTACTCCAATCCTGCCGCTCAGACCTCCGGGGCCAACCTCAGTGGTGTGACGATCGTGGGGGGCGACTCCAACACGAGAGGGATCAGGGTCAACGCGGGCGATGGCGACAACTACGCAGTCGACGCCGATAGTGTGATCTTGAACGGCCAGGATCTAGCGGCCGAGGCTCGGTCGACGGCGTCTTCGGTCGCCGCTTTGGTCGATCTCAGATACTCCGCCTACGACCCGGTGAAACTCGATGAGGTCGGCGCGGTCGGCACCGTGGCCGAGGGCACGGGAAACAAGACCAGCTCGAGCGCCACCTATCCGGCCTTCGTCGACGCTGCCGGCGGCGATTACAGGCTGAGCGCCTCCTCACCTCTGCTCGATTCCGGCAACCCTGCGTTCAACGGGGTCCTGTTCGGACCGGTCATGGATCTGGTCCGAAACCCGAGAGAACTCCAATCCGACGGCGGCTGCTCGCCGGCCGCGAGGGCAGATATTGGAGCCTACGAATACCTGCACCCGTCTCCTAACGCGACGATCGACTCTGGCACCGACGATG
>JBJTBI010000024.1:0-3439 GCA_046091265.1 bacterium | reverse complement strand
GGGCGCTCCCAGAGGGCGCGCGGTCACGAGTGCGCGCCTCGCAGGGCGGGGACTCCGCGGTCGGTCAGGTCACCGCTGTGCTCTCGCTGGTCGGCGCGGACGGACCCGGTGCGGAGTTGAACGCAGCGGGTACCACCATCGAGGGCCAGAGTTACTCGGACCTCGAGATCGTCTCTGGCCGCAAGGTCCGAGGTGGAAGCGAGACCGAGCTCGAGGCCAGTTGGGCAGAGGCCAACGGTCTCCAGGTAGGCGACACCGCTTCGCTTGCGACGCCGACCGGGATCAGGGATTACCGGGTGGCGGGGCTGTTCAAGTTCTCCACCGGTGTCGACTTCGGCGGCGAGGGCTTCGGCTTCCTGCCTCTCGGCGAGGCCCGGCGCGCGTTCGGCCAGCCGGCGGGCTGGAGTGAGATCCAGGCGGTGGTCAGCGAGGAGGGCACCGGCGCGGTGGATCAGGTCAAGCGCAGGCTCGACGCGGAGTTCGGACCCGGGGTCGAGGTGATCACACCTCAGGGCAAGAGCGATCAGATCCAGAGCCAGCTTCAGGCTCTCAACGTGATCCTCTACTTCTTCGCCGGCATGGCGCTCTTCGTCGGGGGATTCCTGATCTTCAACAGTTTCAACATGACCGTGCTCCAGCGGATGCGTGAGATCGGCATGCAGCGGACTCTCGGCGCGAGCCGCGGGATGGTCGTGCGCTCCGTGCTGACCGAGTCGTCCACCCTCGGGATCGCCGGTTCACTCCTCGGGATCCTCGGAGGAATCGGTATCGCGTTGGCGCTGATAGCCCTGCTCCGCTCGATCGGCCTTCCGGTCGGTGCGCTCCAGTGGACCGCAGCCGCTCCCGTTGCCGGCATCCTGATGGGCCTGATCACCGCCACCGCCGGCTCGCTCATACCGGCTCTTCGTGCCGGCAGGATCGCTCCGATCCGGGCCGTGCTCGGTTCCGAGGGACTGCGGTCCCGCCCCAAGCCGATCCGGGCGGTGATCGGTATCTGCCTGGTGGCGCCCGGGCTCTACGGCGCCTTCACCCTCGGGGCGGCCGATCAGACCACCACGGCGGTCGTGGCCGCGGGGATAGGGGGGATCATCGCGATCTTCTTCGGGATCGCCCTTCTCGCTCCGTTCGTGGTTTCTCCTCTCTCGCGGCTGCTCTCCTGGCCGGTCCGGAAGCTCGCGCCGATCGAGGGTCGCCTCGCTTCCGATTCGGCCCGAGCCAACCCCACCCGAACCGCCGCGACCGCTACCGCACTACTGATCGGACTCGCCTTGGTGGTGGGCATCAACAGTCTCGGCTCGAGCTTCCTCAACTCGATCGAGCGCGAGTTCGATCGCGCCTTCGCCCGCGATCTCACGGTGCAGCCACGCGGCCTCAACCCCGGCGCCGGCCCACAGCAGTCGCTCGCGCCCTCGGTGCTCGGCAAGATCTCGGACCTCCCCGGCGTGGCAGTCGCCACCCCCGAGCGGTTGGTCGCCACGGCGCAGCTGCCACAGGTAGCGGGCCGGAAGGGGAATGGGCCCCAGGGGTTGCTGTTCGGCTTCGACCCCAGCGTCTACGACAGGGTGGACAGCTCCCAGATCGATACCGGCGACCTGACCCGCGCCGAGGCATATGCGCGGGTAGGGAAGGGCGCGCTCACCGTCGGCAAGGGATACGCCGAAGAGGCGGGGATAGAGATCGGGGACGAGATGCTCCTGGAGGGAGCGTCCGGGGTCGAGCGGGCTCCGGTGGTGGCGGTCGTCGACACGATCCTCGCCGGAGGGCAGACCGTCTCGATGTCTCTGGAGAAGATGGCCCGTGTCTACGGCATCACCTCGGATACCCAGATCGCGGTCAAGGCCGACTCGGTCGACGCGCGGGCGGAGGTGAAGCGTGAGCTAGATAGGTTGCTCGAGGCCGACTACCCGAACCTGACCGTGCTCTCCAACGACGAGATCAAGTCCGAGGTCGAGTCGCAGATATCCCAGCAGTTCGGGTTCTTCAACGCACTGGTCGCGGTCGCGATCCTCGCGAGCCGGTTCGGGATCGTGAACACGCTCTCGATGTCCGTCCTCGAGCGCACACGTGAGATCGGAGTGCTGCGTGCCCTGGGAGCCACCCGCTGGCAGATCCGTCGCACGGTCGCCAATGAGAGTCTGATCATCAGCCTGATCGGAGCGGTGCTCGGGATCTCGATCGGCGTCGGGTTGGGCTGGGCCTTGCTCCAGGGATTGGCAGCAGGTGTTCCCGGTGTCGTCTACAGCCCGCCGATCGGGACGATGCTGGCGGTCGCGGTGGCTGCGGTTCTGCTCGGACTCCTCGCGGCGATCGTTCCTGCCCGTCGCGCAGCGAAGCTCGACGTGGTCGACGCCCTCAGCTACGAGTGAGGTGGAGAGGGCTCATCTGCCGCGACTCTCAGCCCGACTGGCTCAGGAAGCTGCGTTCCTGAGCGACTTGCCGACCGGCGTACTCAACATCGCCTCGATCGCCGAAGGCGTTGCCCAGTAGAGCACTGCCGATCCACCGGCAGTGAGGATGTCCTGCGTGCACTGAGCGGCGTCGGTCGGGGAGTCCTCCTCGACTACCTCGCTTGCGCCGGCCTCGGGGGTGGTACTGAATGAGACCTCGAAGCCGAGGCGGTCCAAGAAATCCTCTCGACTGAGGGCCTTCTCGTCAGAGAGTGCCTCTCGGTAGCTCTCTCTCAGGTCCGCGACCACGTCCGACATCCCCTTGCTGTTGCCCGCTCCGCACGAGTACTGAGTCTGCACGACCTGATAGCCGAGGAAATCCCTGCTGATCGTCCGATTGACCCGCTCCAGTTCGCTCGCAAGTGTCGAGTAGTCCCATCCCTGTTCGTATTGGGTTACCAGTCCCACACGAGTCGTCGAATCGTCAGGCAGGCGACTCACGATGGATTCGAGCTGACCCCGTGCCTCGGCGACATTGGCCGAGACGGACTCGTGCCAGGCGTTCTTTCCCAGGAGGGCAACCGTATCTGGCTCCCAGTCGACCATCACGGCATCGAGTCCAGGCTCTCCGACCAGCGCGTACTCGTACCCGGGCTTGTCGGAGTCCTGACCGAGTGAGTTCAGCGAGACGACGCGGTTACACGGAAAGTCACGTGTCACCTTTGACAGCAACGACCTCGCCTCCGAGGAGTCCATTCCCGAGTACGTCGTATTGATCACGAAGACGTCCCTGTCGCGGATCAGGGATCGGAGACCCGGTCGTGCGAACTCCTCCAGATCAACCGTCTGGTTGAGTCTCAGGATCATGGTGAAGGTGTTGAACCCTTCACCCGACGGCGAGAGAGCGGCTATCTCCTCGTTCCCGCACGAAGCAGCTTCCTGATCGTCGCCTGCGCCGCATCCGATCAAGACGAAGGCGACGGCGAAGATCGCTACGACAGGGAGAATCCGCTTGCCAGAACGTACGTTCATCTGACGGGATAGTCTACGGC
>JBJTBI010000023.1:0-8790 GCA_046091265.1 bacterium | reverse complement strand
TGCTGTTCGCGATAGAGCCTCAAACCGAGATACCCGATCCCGGTCAGGAAGCTGAGGCTGATCGCGAGGATGAGTGTCCTCGAGAAGGCATCACCCCCTGGTACGAAGGCCACCAGCGCCGCAAGAAAGAGGACGATTCCGACATTCCTGAGGATCTTGTTCACGGACGGAGTCTAATCGCGTCAGGGGCTTGACTCTGGAGTCAATTTCAAGCGCATTCCACGCCCGGAACCAGGGAGGATTCGCTAGCGTCCCCATCCAATGCGCCAGACCCCAACGCATGGCGACAAGGAGCGAGTCCCAATCGAGGAGATGATCGAGTCCGCCAAGAGACTGGCGGAGCAGTCACACCGTGGCCAGTTCCGGAAGCAGACCGGCAACGAGTTCATAGAACACCCTCTGGCGGTAGCGGAGATCGTCGCGAGTTCCACCGACGACGCCAAGACGATCGCTGCCGCCCTCCTCCACGATGTGCTCGAGAAGACCGACGTCAACGCATCGCAATTACGGCAGCACTTCGGTGATCTGGTGGCGGATGTGGTGATCGCCTGTACCGAAGATCCGTCACTGCCCTGCTATGCAGACCGCAAGCGCGATCTTCGGCGCAAAGCGATCGCAGCTGGTCGTCCCGCGAGCCTGATCTACGCAGCCGACCGGGTGGCGAACCTCCGCGACTGGACCACTCTCGATCAGGCTCAGCGGGCCGAGGTCGGAGCGAAGCTCGGCACCGACTTCGAGGAACGGCTGATGCTGTGGCGAGAGGACCTGAGGGACCTAAGCGAGACCGATCCGACCCTTCCCTTCCTGGCCGAGATCGAGATAGAGCTTGGCCGCCTGCTCAACGAAGACGAGCGGGCCGCTTAGCGCCTCTTCCTCTTCAGTCCGGAACGACGTCGAATCGGCTCTACGAACCAGATCGCAAAGAAGAAGAACGCGATGAACGCAACCGTGACGGCGGTCACCGGGCGTGCGAAGAGCAGGTCGGATACGACCCAGACCGCGCCCGTGATCGCCAGCGCGAGGAATGCGAGACCCGCCAGGGCGTAGCGGTTGGAGAGATCGACCAGGAACTCCTTGTCGCGCTGCCTGAACAGGATTCTGTGCGCGGCACTCGGTGCGATCAGCAGGGCAACCGAGATCGCGGTACAGAGGAGGACCCCGAAGTAGACATATCTACCTACGTCGTCGAGCTCACCGAAGCGTGCAGCGAACGGCACCGTGAGGAGAAACGCGACCAGGACCTGCGCGCCGGGAAGTGCGACCCTGAGTTCCTGGAGGAGTTCCGAGAGGTGCCGATCTGCGCGCTGCGTCCGAGTCTCCCCCGGCCTCGCCTCGCGCTTTCTGGCGGTGGGCATCAGTCCTCTGGAGCGCTTGACGACGATTGACTCGATGTGAGGGGCTGCCGTCTCGGTCGCATCGATTGCGCGCTCGAGCACTCCGAATATGTCCTTCCAACGGATCACGACCATGGGATCGATGCCGTCGGAAAACAGCGACGCCAGCGCCTCACGCCAGACACGGTCACCCTCGTTCTCGAGTCGATGGATCTCGATCCATCGCTGCTCGAGGACCTCGCCCGTCCGCAAGCCCGAGAGCGCAGCGGCCAGTTCGGCGCAGGAAGCAGCGAGTATCTCTGCCAGTACTTTGCCTTGATCCATCGGCGCCTCGATCTTGTAGAGCGCCATGAAATCTGCGACCTCCTCGATGTCGTCGGCCACATCATCGAGTTGCGTCACCAACGCATAGAGATCAGCCGAGTCGATCGAGTTCGGCTTCTCGCTGTTCAGTCGCTTCACCACCGCCTGGGTTATTCGATCCCCTTCCTGCTCGGCCTTGAGGATCTCCCGAGCGATCCCTTCATCCTCGGGCCAGGTCTCGAACAACCGGACGAGTAGACCCGAGACACTCTGCAGGTTTGCCCCTGCCTCAGCGAGCAGATCGAAGAACGGACCGTCCTTCGCGCCACCTCCCTTGAGCGAGAATCCGCCTCCTACCGCCATCAGTCCGAGAGGTCCTTCGAGGCGAGGTTGAACCGCTCGAAATGAGAAGCCATCATCTCGTCCTGGAGGCTGCGTGCGAACTCACCGGGATCGAGCCTCGTCCACTCACCGTCGGACGACAGCTCCCAAGACCCGGTGTTGTCTGCAAAGGCAGTATCGAGAATGCCCGAGAGCTCGCCCTGCAAATGCGCGTCCTCGACTGGAACAAGCAACTCGACCCGGTTGTAGAGGTTCCGCGGCATCAAGTCGGCTGAACCGATCAGATAACTGCTGTCCTCACCGCGTTCGAAGGCGTAGATCCTCGAGTGCTCGAGGAATCTCCCCAGGATCGAAACGACGCGGAAGTTCTCCGACACGCCCGGCACTCCCGGGCGCAGCGCACAAATGCCTCGGGTGTTGATCTCGATCGGAACGCCTGCCTGTGATGCCCGGTAGAGAGCTTGGATCGAAGAGGGGTCGAGCAAGGAGTTCATCTTCATCCTGATGCGTGCGGGCTTGCCGTCACGATGGGCCTCGATCGTCTTTTCGATCTCACTCAGGATGCCCTCTCTGAGGTTGAAGGGCGCCACGAGCACTTTGCGGTATGCCTTCGGGCGGGCATAACCGGTCAGGTAGTTGAACATCTCTGCGATGTCAGCACCGATGTCAGGGTCGGAGGTGAACAACCCGAGATCGGTGTACAGCCTCGCTGTCTTGGGGTTGTAGTTGCCAGTGCCGATGTGGACGTAGTGACGCACCCCGTCGCCCTCCCGACGCACGACCAGAGCGCACTTGCAATGGGTCTTGAGCCCCGGGATCCCGTAGACGACGTGCACCCCAGCCTCCTCCATCGACTTCGCCCAGCGGCTATTCGCGCTCTCGTCGAATCGAGCCTTCAGCTCGACCATGCATACGGCCTGTTTACCCCGGGCCGTCGCCTCGATCAATCCGCCCACCAGAGGCGAGTCGGCACCAGTTCGATAGACCGTCTGCTTGACCGCGAGGACTTCCGGGTCCTCGACCGCTTCGTCGATGAAGCGCCCGACCGTGGCGGTGAAGGAGTCGTAAGGGTGGTGGACCAGCAGATCCGATTCACGAACCACATCGAAGAGCCTGGACTTACGTCTGGATTTGCCCTGCATGAGGCGCGGAGGCGTGACCCCACTCCACCCGGGGTAGCACAGCGACTCGAAGCCAGAAATCGAGGCGATCTCATCGAGATCGCCGATTCCCATCAGGCCTCCGGTGTCGTAGACCTGAACCTCATCCACGCCGAGCGACTCCACCAAGACCTCACGCAGCCTCGGCTCCATGTCATCGGAAACTTCGAGACGCACGACCTCTCCGAATCGACGGCGACGCACCTCTTCTTCGACTGCGCGCAGGAGGTCGCCGGCCTCGTCATTCACGTCGTAGTCGGTATCGCGGGTCACCCTGAAGAGCGAGTGATGGACTATCTCCATTCCCGGGAATAGATCAGCGAGGTTCGAGGCGATCACCTGCTCGATGGGGACGAAGGTCTTGCCTTCACCGACGGCGAGAAACCGACTCAGATTCTCCTTCGGGACCTTGACTCTCGCAACCACCTCCTCGTCGGTCTCGGGGTTTCGCAGCAGCACACCGATGCTGAGCGAGACGTTGGAGAAGTACGGGAAGCGGCGACCCCGTCCGATCACTAACGGGGTCAGGGTCGGAAAAATCTGCTTCTCGAACAGGGCGTCGAGTTCTGCGCGCTCCTCCCCGGTGGCGTCATCGAGGGAGATCAACCTGATGCCGTTCTCAGCCAGATGGGGACGGATCTCCCCGCTGATGCACCGCTCGATCCGCGAGGTCATCTCGATCACACGCCCCCTCGCCTCGGCGATCACGGCTGCTGGCTGTATCTCGTCTGCTCCCTGCGGCCCGAGCTTCTCTTCGACGGCATCGTGCATGCCCGCGATCCGAACCATGAAGAACTCATCGAGATTGTTTTCGAAGATCGAGCAGAAGCGAACCCTCTCCAGCAACGGAACCGAGGGATCCCCGGCCAGCTGGAGTACACGATCGTTGAAGTCCAGCCACGAGAGTTCGCGGTTGAAGTAAAGGGAGGGTTCGTTCAGATCCGGCCCGCCGACGACTTGGGCCTGCGCAGGAGTCTCCCGGGTCGAGGATTCTCCACCTGTGCGAGCGGTTGGTTCCATCGAGGCAATGCTACGCCCCGACTCGGGAATCCGCGCAGGCCGGCTAGCAAGTGGGTGAGCCTGGATCTGACTCAGGCAGCGAGTCGGCCGGCCGCGGCGCCATCACCGTTCCCGTCCCGAGCGTGGATCATCTCCAGGATCACCCCCTCGCGCAGGCCACCCCTGCCGATCTGCATCGGCATACCGAGCATCTCCGAGAACTTCTCAAGCAGGAGGACCCCGGCTGGCAGGATCCGGACCCTGCGGGAGTCGAGCTCGAAGCGCCTCGCGATCTCGAGCATCTCATCGTCGGTAAGCACCCGCACCGCACGTTCGAGGGTCTCGTACTCGAGCACGGCGCCTACCAGCGTCCTCAGCGAGGTGGCACTGCCACCGACGGCAACCGCCTGCTCGGGTCGATCGAGCTCGACGCCCTCGAAGAAGTCCTGTATGCGGTCCCGCAGGGTGCGTATCTCGGCTGCAGAGGGAGGATCACCCTTGAGATGCTCGTCGGCGAGAGAGCCCGAACCGATCTTGAACGACTGGACCTTCTCCACCCCGCCAGAGATCGAGCCGAAGATCACCTCGGACGACCCACCACCGATATCCACCACGGCGACCTGGCCGTCTATTGGGCGGGCGAGCGAGCGGGTGGCCCCGAGAAACGCATAGCGGCCCTCCTCCTCGTCCGAGAGCACCTCCACTGGCAGGCCTACCGCCTCCGAGATGGCGGCCGCGACCTTCTTGCAGTTCTTCGATTCCCTGATCGCTGCGGTCGCGAGGATTTTGACCTCGTCAGCTCCCATCTCGTTTGCGAGCTTGACCTGTGTCTGGACTACCTCGATCACCTCCGCGATCTTCTCGGCGGTGATCTTGCCATTCCCCTTCGCCCCGGCGCCGATCCGGGTGTAGGCGCGCTGCTGCATCACCTCGGTGAGCTCTCCACCCTCGACATCTGCAACCAGCAGGCGAGTGGTGTTGGAACCGATATCGAGTGCGGCGCAGGGCACGGAATTCAATCCTCGCAGGGAGATCGGATGGGGTACCGAGGCGCGAGAGGAAGCTAGTCCGACTTCGGTCCGAGCAGATGCTCTTGGGTCCCAGAGGCGTCCTCGAACTCTTCGAACAGCCCAGTGACCACGAAGGCAACCTGCTCACCGATATCCACAGCGTTATCACCGATCCGCTCGATTGCTCTCGCAACGAGCATCATCGTCATCGCCCACTCGCGGATATCGGCATCGTCGCCAACCTGCACGGCAACCTGGAAACACTCCTTGTTGAGTTGGTCGATCAGGTCGTCCTGTTGGACGAGATCGCGCGCAAGGCCGAGGTCACGATTCTCGAACGCCTTCTTTGCCTGAGAGAGCATCGCTCGCGCTTGCTGGCCCATCCTCACGATGCGATCGATCATCTCTGCCCTCTGGGGCGCGTCATTCCCGGTCAGCGGGATGACCTTCGCGATATTCACGCACTGATCGCCCATCCGCTCGACGCTGTGGATCACGTGGAGCAGGGCTGAGATCAGACGGAGATCGGTTGCAACCGGGGCCTGGGTGGCGAGCATGGTCAGGATCGACTGGTTTATCTCGAGATATCTGCCGTCTATACGGTCGTCATCCGCAATCACCAGAGTGGCCAACTCGGCATCCTGCTGCTCCACCGCCTCGAGGGTTCGATCGAGAGCACTCACGACCATGTCGAGACCCTCCAGCGCGCGCTCCTCCAGCTTGGTGAGCTCGTCCTGATACTGGGTGCGGGTTGTCTCTGGGCTCATCAGCCGACCTTCCCGGTCACATAGTCCTCTGTGCGGCTGTCGGTCGGGTTGGTGAAGATCTTCTCGGTCTCGTCGTACTCGACCAACTGCCCCCAACGGTTCTCCTCGGTCGAGTCGAGCTCGACGATCAGGAAGGCCGTCTTGTCCGAGACCCGCGCGGCCTGCTGCATGTTGTGGGTCACGATCACGATCGAGAAGTCCTCCTTCAGCTCCAGCATCAGATCCTCGATCTTCCCGGTGCTGATCGGATCGAGCGCGGAACAAGGCTCATCCATGAGGATCACGTCCGGGTCGACGGCGATACAGCGTGCGATACAAAGGCGCTGCTGTTGACCGCCAGACATGCCGTAAGCGTTGTCGTCGAGACGGTCTTTCACCTCGTCCCAGAGCGCAGCGCTCCTCAGCGCCCGTTCGACCCTCTCCTCAACGTCAGGGAGCCCGAGGACCTTCGGACCGAACGCGATGTTGTCGTAGATCGATTTCGGGAACGGGTTGGGCTTCTGGAAGACCATTCCGATGAGTTTCCTGGCCTCGACCGGATCTACCTCCGGGCCGTAGAGATCAGCGCCGTGATAAAGGCACTTGCCGAATACCTCGGCTGACGGAACCAGATCGTTCATCCTGTTCAGGCAGCGAAGCAGGGTGCTCTTGCCGCAGCCCGACGGTCCGATCAGAGCGGTGATCTCCTTGGCACCGATCGACATGGAGACGTCCTTCACAGCGACCTTCCCGCCGTAGGCGACTCCGACGCCCTCCAGGTCGAAGACCGGTTCGCCAACCGACTCCGATGCGCTCGGGAGCTTACGCTCAGCGACCTCGATCTTCCTGCTCAGCGCCTTCTCGGTCGACTTCTTCTTGGCAGTCATCTGGCTGTCCACCTTACCCTCCTCACCATTGCTGTTCATATCGATTCCGCAACCACACCGCGAACGAGTTCAGCAGCAGCAAGACGATGAGCATGATCACCACGCCCGCCGCAGCGAGCACGCGGAACTCATCCTGGGGCCGGAGCGCGTAGTTGTAGATCAGGACAGGCATAGCCGAATATCCATCCGACGAAAACGGCTGCGGATTGAAGGTCACGAACTGGGCCGCCCCGACCAGAAGCAGCGGTGCGGCCTCCCCGAGCGCCCGCGATACGGCGAGGATCACACCCGTCGACATCCCGGGGATCGATGCAGGCAACACCTGCCGACGGATCGTCTGCCACTGAGTGGCACCGAGAGCCAGAGAACCGTCTCTGATCGACGGGGGCACCGCCCTGATCGCCTCTCGCGAAGCGAGGATCACGGTCGGCAGGACCAGCAACGCCAGCGTGAGCGATCCTGCGGCGAGGATGAATCCGAGGTCGAGCGGTCCTCGCACGATGAAGGCCAGCCCAAGGATTCCGTAGATGATCGAGGGCACTCCCGCCAAGTTCTGGACGTTGAGTTCGATCAACCTGTTCCACCACTTGGTCCCATCCGCGTACTCCTCGAGGTAGATGGCCGACCCCACACCGATCGGGACGACGAGCAGGATCACACCGAGTATCAAGTAGATGCTTCCTATGATCGCCGGGCGGAATCCGGCATCTTCGGGGCTGATCGTCGATGGCCCCTCGGTGATCAGGTTGAGCCCGAAGGCAGGGGCGCCCTTGATCGCCGATTGCACGATCAATGCGATCAGACCGATCAGTGCGAACGCGACCGCGAAGAGCAGGAGGGCGAAGAAGAGGTTCCCCTTCAACTGCTCGCCTCCACGCTGGCGTTGGAGATTCGCTGCAACCGTCGCCTGAGCGCCGGCTGTGGCGAGTCGAGTCCGCTCGGGCATCTCGGAGAACATCACTCGTAGACCTCGCGGAACTTGCGCACCAAG
This sequence comes from bacterium, assembly GCA_046091265.1. Classification (GTDB taxonomy): domain Bacteria; phylum Actinomycetota; class Thermoleophilia; order Solirubrobacterales; family 70-9; genus CAIUSP01. Next base: position 1,018 of record JBJTBI010000023.1, on the reverse strand, counting down.
CGAATGCTGATCATGTTCATCACCAGCGTCATCACGAACAGGACCACGCCCACCGCGAAGATCGTGTCGTAGCTGATCGTGCCGGTAGCGATATCGCCGGTTGCGGTCGTACCGATGAACGCCGTCATGGTCTGTACCGAGGCACCGGGATCGAGGGTCAGGTTGGGGCTCTTGCCCGCTGCGAGCAGGACGATCATCGTCTCGCCGAGGGCGCGGGAGGTTGCGAGCACGATCGAGGCGACTATCCCCGAAATAGCGGCCGGGACGACCACCCGGGTCGAAACGACGAATTTGCCCGCACCAAGTGCATAGGCCCCTTCACGCAGGCCCCCAGGGACTGCCCGCATTGCGTCATCGGAGATGGAGGAGATGATCGGAACGATCATCAGCCCGATCGCAAGGCCGGCAATACCGGCAGCGAACGGTGGGGTCTTGATGAACCCCGGTACCGCATCGCCCACGAGGGGGCTCAAGAAGGTGACCGCGAAGACTCCGAATGCAACCGTCGGGATGCCGGCGAGGACCTCGAGGATCGGCTTGATCACCTTGCGCACACGCCGCGATGCGTACTCGCTCAGGTAAACCGCGCTGAAGAATCCCACCGGAATCGCCACGAGAAGACCCCAGAGCGTCGTACTCAGCGTGCCGACGATGATGTTGAAGACACCAAAGCTAGGCGGCTCGAGGTTGGGCGCCCACGAATCGGTCGAGAAGAAATCGCCGAATGAGACCTGCTCGAAGAAGCCGATGGTCGGCAGTAGCAGCGAGACGACTATCGCGGTGGTCGTGAGGACCGAGAGGACCGCGCATGCGACCAGGACGTACTTGATGACCTTCTCCCCGTATCGGGGAGAAGAAGACCTGAGGGACCGGGGCGGTTTGTCCGCCCCGATCCCTCTGGCCATCTCGAGTGCGTCCCGGGCCTCCACTCTCAGCGGATGTCCGGTCCCGGTATGCGCACTCGCTTCACTTCCTGATCCTTTACGCGCTATCCCTCTCGAGAGGTCAACTCGGATGA
>JBJTBI010000022.1:0-4798 GCA_046091265.1 bacterium | reverse complement strand
CCTCTATCCGCGAACCCGCCCTTCCCTCGACGGGATGAGCCCCCGGGTGCGCGACTGGGCTGAGAGCGGGCGCACCGAGGAGGTCGGCGGGTACCCGATCCACGTCTACACGGCCGATCGCGATTCCGGTCCGCTGATCTGCTTCCTCCACGGTTTCCCGTCGAGCGGTTTCGACTGGCGACACACCTTCGACCGCCTCCCCGGCAGGATCGAGGCCTCGGTGCTGGCGATGGACTTCATCGGCTTCGGACTGTCGGGCAAGCCCCGGCAGGAGAACTCCCTGCTGGTCCAGGCCGATGTGGTAGAGGCCCTGGTTGCCCGTCACGGCACTGGGGGCAGGCCGGTCTATCTGGTCGGTCACGACATGGGTACCTCGGTGGGTCTCGAGTTGCTCGCTCGCGACATCGAGGGTGTCCTCGGGTTCGAGGTGGCGGGGGTGTTGCTCTTCAACGGCTCGATGGTCCAGTCGGCTGCCAGTCCGGTGTTGGGGCAGCGGTTGCTGCGAGGCCGGTTCGGCTCGCTCTTCACGCGGCTGCAGAACGAGCGTTTCTTCCGGAATCAGTTCGGTTCGGTCTTCTCGAGCAATCACCCGCTCACCGACGAGGAGGCAACCGACCAATGGCAGTTGCTGAACTACGACGGCGGGGGGAGCATGGGCCATCTGCTGATCTCCTACATGGATGAGCGGGAGCGGCGGGCCGACCGGTGGCATGGAGCGATTCGCGACTGGGACGGAGATCTGCGCCTCGCCTGGGGCCTAGAGGACCCTGTCGCGACTACCAACGTGCTCGACGCGGTCCTCGAGTTGCGCCCGGACACGCCTGTGACGCGCCTGCCGGGCCTCGGTCATTACCCGCAGATCGAGGACCCAGAACGCTTCTGTGAGGTACTGGTGGAGGCGGTCGACTCCTCGTTATAATCCCGCGCCCTTCCGCCAAAGGAAAAGGAAATGGCACGAGAGACACCGATAACCAGAGAAGGCCTCGCCAAGCTCGAAGAGGAGCTAGATCAGCTCGTCACCGTCAAGCGTGCCGAGGTGGCCGAGCGGATCAAGGAGGCCCGCGAGTTCGGCGATGTCGCCGAGAACGCCGAGTATGAGGACGCCAAGACCGAGCAGGCGATGCTCGAACAGCGGATCTCACACCTGCAGGAGCGACTGCGTCGCGCCACCGTGATCGACAAGCGCAGGGTCCACACCGATCAGGTCGAGGTGGGCGTGCTGGTTCACGTGAAGGATCAGAAGTCTGGCAAGTCCCAGAAGTTCCACATCGTGGGCGTCGCCGAGGCCGACCCCGCCCAGCAGAAGCTCTCCAACGAGTCCCCGATGGGCAAGGCGCTGCTCGGCCACAAGCGCAACGAGATCGTCACCGTCGAGGCCCCGAAGGGGCCGAAGAAGAAGTTCAAGATCACCAAGATCGAGCGGGCCTGAGGGTGGAGACCGGCGACGATCGTCGCCTGAAGCTAGAGGGGGTTCGGGCGAGCGGAGTCGACCCTTACCCCCATGATTTCACCGATCGCAGCGAGATCGCGGCCGTACGCGCAGCGCACGCCTCGCTCGAGTCCGGGGCAGAGACAGACGAGGTCTGCCGGATCGCGGGGCGTCTGATCGCCCGACGTGAGATGGGCAAGCAGGCGTTCCTCGACCTGCGCGACGGCAGCGGCAAGCTCCAGGCGCAGGCGCGGGTGGACGAGTTGGGCCAGGAAGGGTTCGACTCGATCGTCTCACTCGACCTCGGCGACATCCTTGGCGTGGAGGGCACGATATTCGTATCCAAGCGAGGCGAGTTGAGCGTCAGGGTCACCTCCTGGACCTTGCTGGCCAAGAGCCTCCGGCCGCCGCCCGAAAAGCATCACGGGCTCACCGATACCGAGACCCGCTACCGGCGCCGCGAACTCGACCTGATAGCCAACGACGAGTCACGCGATCTGTTCCGTCTCCGCGCAAAGACCGTCACCGGCGTGCGCGCATATCTCGATCAGGCGGGCTTCGTGGAAGTCGAGACCCCGATCCTCCAACCGCTATACGGGGGCGCACTGGCGCGTCCTTTCACGACCCATCACAACTCGCTCGACCGCGACCTCTACCTCCGGATCGCGACAGAGCTCTATCTCAAGCGTCTGGTGGTCGGAGGCATCGATCGCGTGTACGAGCTTGGTCGGGACTTCCGCAACGAGGGCATCTCGATGAAGCACAACCCCGAGTTCACGATGGTCGAGTGGTACGAGGCCTATTCCGACTACGAGGATCAGGCGCGTCGCCTGGAGGAGCTCGTCTCGGGTGTGGCCCGCGAGGTGCTCGGCACCACCGAGGTCGAGCGCGACGGCAAGCAGATCGACCTCTCGCCACCCTGGCGCCGAGTCACCCTGCGCGATGCGATCCGCGAGGAGTCCGGCATCGATGTGATGGAGCATCCCAGCCGGGACGAGTTGGCCGCGGCGATGGGCGGTGAGGTCGATCCGACGGCCGGTTGGGGCAAATTGGTCGACGAGCTGCTCTCGAAGCAGGTCGAGCCGAAGCTGATCGAACCGACCTTCATCACCGACTATCCCGTCGAGCTCTCGCCATTTGCCAAGAAGCACCGCAGCGAGGAGGGTCTGGTCGAGCGCTGGGAGGCCTTCATCGGGGGTATGGAGATAGCGAACGCCTTCAGCGAGCTGAACGATCCTGACGAGCAGCGCCGCCGATTCGAGCAACAGGCGGAGGAACTCGAGCGCGGCGACGACGAAACCCAGCCCTACGACGAGGCGTTCCTCGAGGCCCTCGAGGCAGGGATGCCGCCGACCGGAGGAGTAGGGCTAGGAATCGACCGCCTGGTGATGCTCCTGAGCGGCGCCACCAGTCTCCGGGAGGTGCTCCTGTTCCCCGCGATGCGTGACTGATCCTGCAACGGGAGTGCGTACTTATGTCCCCCTGCAGCGGGAAAATCCCCGCAAACGCCGGTAACTGCGGAATCCGCCACGGTCGCGCTGCAAGAGGCCGCAGGGCCGGAAACACTGTCTCCCTATAATGCTCTCAGTCCGGGTGTGGACCGGGGGTAGGGCGGAGAGAGTCAGATCCACCATCTGGCTCGAGACCGAAACCCACGGCACACCGAAACTCCGAAACCCCAACCCGCCGGGTGGGTTGATAGACCACCCAAAACCGAACGAGCGATACCCCAGACCGGAAAGGCGAGAGTCGAGCGGAAACCGATGTTCGAACGATTTACAGAGAGGGCGCGTCAGGTCGTAGTGCTGGCCCAGGAAGAGGCCCGCACCCTGAAGCACAACTACATCGGCACCGAGCACATCCTGCTCGGCCTGCTCCGCGAGGAGGAGGGCCTCGCTGCGCGTGTCCTCGAGTCGCGCGACATCACGGTCGAGCGGGTGCGCTCTCAGGTCGTCCGCATCGTCGGCTCCGGCGAGGAGGTAACCGCCGGTCAGATCCCGTTCACGCCCCGCGCCAAGAAGGTGCTCGAGCTCGCACTTCGCGAAGCACTCTCGCTCGGTCACAACTACATCGGCACCGAGCACATCCTGCTCGGGCTCGTCCGTGAGAACGAGGGCGTTGCCGCCCGCATCCTGCTCGACTTCGACGCCGACTCCGAGAAGATCCGCAACGAGGTGATCCGGATGCTTTCGGGTCCCGGCGGCTCCAAGCGTGGCAGCGAGTCCAGCTCGGGTGCCCCCAGCGGCGAAGGCAAGAAGTCCTCGAAGTTGCTCGATCAGTTCGGACGCAACCTGACCAAGCTCGCTGCGGACGGCAAGCTCGATCCGGTGATCGGTCGCGAGACCGAGATCGAGCGGATCATGCAGGTGCTCTCACGGCGCACCAAGAACAACCCGGTCCTGCTCGGAGAGCCGGGGGTGGGCAAGACCGCCGTGGTCGAGGGGCTTGCCGCGAAGATCAACAGCGGCGAGGTCCCCGAGCTGTTGAGGAACAAACAGATCTACACGCTGGACCTGGCCGCGCTGGTTGCCGGATCCAAGTACCGCGGTGAGTTCGAGGAGCGCTTGAAGAAGGTGATGAAGGAGATCACGCAGCGCGGAGACATCATCCTCTTCATCGACGAGTTGCACAACCTGGTCGGCGCAGGCGCCGCGGAGGGCGCAATCGATGCGGCCTCGATCCTGAAGCCAGCACTCGCCAGGGGCGAGATGCAGACCATCGGCGCCACGACGCTCGACGAGTACCGCAAGTACCTCGAGCGCGACGCCGCGCTGGAGCGGCGCTTCGCCCAGATCAAGGTCGAGCAGCCCTCTACCGAACAGACCGTCCAGATCCTCGAAGGCCTGCGCGAGCGCTACGCGGCCCACCACCACGTGAAGATCCTCGACGAGGCCCTCGAGGCCGCCGCCGAGCTGGCCGACCGCTACATCTCCGAGCGATTCCTGCCCGACAAGGCGATCGACCTGATCGATGAGGCCGCATCGCGGATGCGGATCAAGTCGATGAGTCAGCCTCCGGTCTACCGCGATCTCGAGGGCGAGATCGAGGCCACCCGCCGCGACAAGGAAGCCGCGATCGAGGCTCAGGAGTTCGAGAAGGCCGCCAACCTGCGCGATCAGGAGCGTCGCCTGACCAACAAGAAGAAGGATCTCGAGCAGGAGTGGAGCGAAGGGGAGGGAGGCGAGCGCCCCGAGGTCGGCGAGGAGGAGATCGCCGACATCGTCTCGATGTGGACCGGGATCCCCGTCTTCAAGCTCACCGAGGCCGAGACCAAGAAGCTCGTCCGCATGGAGGAGGAACTGCACAAGCGCGTGATCGGCCAGGAGGTCGCTATCACCGCTGTCTCCAAGGCGATCCGTCGCTCGCGCG
>JBJTBI010000021.1:0-6182 GCA_046091265.1 bacterium | reverse complement strand
CGTCGCAGTCGAACTCTTCAGGCGGCTTCTGTTCGAACCAGAGATCGTCGTCCTCTGCCGACGCGCCAGCCGCGGCGACCTCGTCGGCGAACTCCTCCTCTTCTTCAGCCAGGACGTCCTGCCGATCGGCAGCGGATGCGGGCTCTTCAGCTGGAGCAGGGGGTTCCTCGTAGACGACCACCTCTTCCTCGATGTAGGTCTCCTCGTAGACGACTCCTTCGCCGGTCGGAGACTCCTCGAAATCGAAGGGCGCCGGTCCCTCCCCGGTCTCGGGGGCGATGCTCGCCAGCTCGTCAGGGGCAGACCCGTAGGAACCCTCTGGATCCTCGTATACCTCAGACGGCGTCTGGTCGGTGAAGAGTTCGTGCTCTTGAGTTTCACCGCTCGCGGGAGCGGGCGGAGGCGGGACCAGGTCCTGCTCATCGGTCGTACCGGGAGGAACCGGCGCCGGGTGCTCCTCGGTGGGATAGCTGGCTGCGATCTCACGCTCATCGGCCTCTGACTCCTTCTTCCGGCGACGGAAGAGACCACGTCTCTTCGGCTTCTCTTCCTCGTACTCCTCGTAGTCCTCTTCCTCGTAGAAGGCCTCCTCGTCGTCGGCGTAGACCACCTGCTCGGAGACGGGTGCTGGCAGCTCGTCGGCCACCAGGGGAGACTCACCTGTCTCGGACTCCTCAAACTCGCTGATGTCGACTATCTGGGGGTCGGTTTCAGGAGGTGGAGTGGGAGGGGCAGCAGGTGCCGGTGGTGCGGCGGGCTCACTCGCCTCGGGTGGCGCAGGAGGTGCGGGAGGTGTGGGAGGTGTCGGCTCTGGAGCAGGTGCTGGAGTCACTTCCGTCTCCATCTCGGGCGGTGCGGAGAGCTCTGTCGGCCGAGGGGCAGCGGGGGCTTCGGGCCGTACCGGCGCCTCGGGGGTCGAGGGCTTCTCGAGGGCCGAGTCCGGAGCCGCAGGCGGCGCAGAGACGCTGTCGACCGGAGTACGGGCAGAGGAATCTCCCGCATCCGCGAAGACAGCCTCCTCGGCGAAGGCCTCGGGGCGGTCGCCGCCTTCGAAGGCGTCAACTTCGAGCTTCCGCACCTCGTCCTCGCGAGCGCCGTGGCGCCGCTTCAGTTCGAGGTGATCCTTGATTGCGTCGTCGAGAATTCCCATGGGCAATGAGTTACCAGCACAGAGTAAGCGCTCACGCCGCTGGTTTGGAGTGTCCGATTGCAGCCTGACAGGAAGCGCCCATCTCTAATCCGCGGGCCTCCCCCTGGATGGCAAGCATTGGCTGACGGCCTATCCTGCAGGCAAGAAGCACGAGAGAGCCGTGCTCTTTCGTACGGGGCTATAGCTCAGTTGGGAGAGCGCCTGGATCGCACCCAGGAGGTCGCCGGTTCGAATCCGGCTAGCTCCACTTGACCGAGGTCCTCGACACACCCCCGCCCGAGATTTGGCTGGCGAGGCACGGAGAAACGGAGTGGACGGTCAGTCGCTAGCACACGGGATCGACCGACATCCCGCTGACCGACCGAGGCAGAGAGCAGGCGTGTGCATTGCTGCCGAGCTTCGAGGGGATCGATTTCGATCTGGTGCTCTCGAGTCCGGCGAGCAGGGCGGTCGAGACGGCCGAGATGGCAGGCTTCGAGCCCGATATCGACGAGCGCCTGCGCGAATGGGACTACGGCGATTACGAAGGTCTCACGACGGCCGAGATCCAGCGCGACCGGCCCGGGTGGTTCCTGTTCCGGGATGGCTGTCCGAACGGAGAGGATCCAACCGGTATCGGGCAGCGGCTGGAACCCCTGCTGGACGAGTTGCGGGGGAGGACCGGCCAGCGGATCGCTCTGTTCGGGCACGCTCACTGCTTTCGGGCCCTGACTGGCTGTTGGCTCGGACTCGGAGCGGAGGCGGGCAGGGCTCTCACCTTGGGGACCGCTTCGCTCTCGGTGATCGGGGTCGAACACGGACGGCCCGCGATCGCGCACTGGAACGCGGTCCCGCTGGTCAAATCACCCACTCCGGCGTCAACGCTGGACGCAACTCGTCACAGCTGACGGCAGCTTGCGCCTACCATCATCAAGATGAGAATCGACAGACAACTGGAGGGTCCGGAGCCGTCCTTCTCGGTCGAGCTCTTCCCGCCGAAAGACGAGAAAGCTCGCGAGGCGATGCTCGGGACGGTCGATGAACTCGGTGCGCTCCAACCTGACTTCTTCTCCGTCACCTACGGAGCGGTTGGAGCGACACGCGACGGCACCCTCGAGACCGTAACCACGATCAAGCGGGATCTGGGCTTCGAGGCGATGGCTCATCTCAGCTGCGTGGGTGAAACGACCGAGGGCCTACGAACGATCCTCGACCGACTCGACGAGGCCGGAATCGAGAACGTGCTGGCCCTGAGAGGTGACCCGCCGCGGGGCGAGGGGGAGTTCGAGCCCGTCGAAGGCGGACTCACCGGCTCTGCGGAACTCGCTGAACTGATCTCCGCGCAGTACCCGCAGATTGCGATCGGGGCGAGCTGCTTTCCGGAGGTCCACCCGGAGGCCGCGAACCTCGAGGAGGATCTCGCCTACCTGCGCACGAAGGTGGAAAGTGGCGCGAGCTTCCTGATCACTCAGCTCTTCTTCGACAACGACCTCTACTTCGATTTCGTACACGCGGCGCGGGAGGCAGGCATAGAGGTGCCGATAATCCCCGGGCTGATGCCGATCTCCAGCTACTCGGCGATCGAGCGTATGGCCGGGCTGTGCAAGGCCTCGATCCCGGATCCGTTGCGCGAATCGATGCTTGCGCTGGGCGGCGACACCGAGGCGGAGGCCGAGCTCGGAGTCGCGTACGCCTCTCAACAGGCCACCGACCTGATGCGGCGCGGTGCACCGGGTATCCACTTCTACTCTCTGAATCGCTCCTACGCGACGCGTTCGATCCTCGCCTCGCTCAGGGCTTCGAGGCCGTGGGAACACGCCGAGGGTGATCTGGCTGCCGAAGTCAGCTGATCAACCGACGAAGCGATACACAGGGAAGAAGCTCCCGGCCCGCTCAGCGAGGCCCGGTTCGGACAGTCGCTCGTAGGCCTCGGCGTCGCAGACCAACTCGTGGGTGACGAACGGGAGGTCATCGTTGGCGAACCCTCGTTTGAACCGATCGAGGGAGTCATCCGGGGTCACCCCGCCGCCGAGATTCAGAGGCAGTCCGATCTCGTTGGAGAGCCCGATCATCGAGTCGAAGAGGTTCTTCATCGGAGAATCGCTCAACCCCGCTTCCGCCGTGCCGCCGAGGAAGTAGTGCAGTATCCCGTCGCTGCGAACCGCGATTGCGCCGGCCAGGATCTCTCCATCGTTGCTCGCGACGACGAGCCAAGATGCCTGACTGCCGAGGAGCGTCTGGAAGTAGGAATCCTCGAACAGGTAACGGGGCGGTGCGGCGGTCCGTGACATCGTCTCGGCATATGCACGGGAGAAGCCGGCCAACTGGGTTGGAGTGACCTCGGGTCCGTGCACCACCTCGAGGTCCCAGCCCCGGCGCAGATTGCGACGGATCTGCTCCCTAAGGCGCTTGCGCACACCACTATCCCGAGCCGGATCGGCTATCCAGACCCGTGTGCGTTCACTGCCGCCGGTGAACGAAGGTGGGACACCGATGGCATCCCGGACGAAGATGCTGACGAGCCCACTAGGGGCCCAGTCGAGAGCGGCCGCGTCGAGCGGCCCAGCGGCGGCTTTCGCAGCTCCCGGGTAGCCGTAGGGAGAGGCGGCGTCGAGCATCCCGGCGCCGGGGATCTCTCTCACCAGGAGCGGAAGGACAGGTCCACCCTCGGAGAGGATCAGTGAATGGGTGACGCCCTCGGCGCTGAAGAACTCAGGGCTCCGGACGAAATGCTCGGGTTCGCTGGCGGACTCCCCCGAGTCGGCGATCAGAGCAGGCGCACCGGAGCTGGTCAGTGCGGCCACCTCAACCGTCCGTCGGCGGATCGGGCATGTCCTCACGGAAGCCACCCCATACCTCTACGTCGACCAACTCCTCGCCGTGTCGGACGTGCTTTCGAAGTACTCCCTCCTGCTTCCAGCCGTTGTAGATGACGGCCTTCTTCGCGGCTTCGTTGGTCGCGGGAATCCTTCCGTAGACCTTGTGAGCTCCGAACTCCTCGAAGGCCTTTAGGTTGGTGAGACGTTCAGCCTCCCTGCCCACTCCGTGCCCGCGTGCTCTGTCGTCTCCGATCACGGTTCCGAGCTCGGGGGCGGTCTCCCGCCCTACTCCGTAGAGGGCCGTGTAGCCGACCGGATCGTCGATTCCCTCGAGTTCGACCGCCCACTTCCGATCTTCTCCGGAGTCGTCCATGGCGCGCTCCACCCAGGCAATCGCATCCTCGAGGGTGAAGTTCTCGCGGTGCTCGAGCAGGTTCACGGTTGCGGCAGGGCTGTTGAACCAGCGATGGACCGCCTCCGCGTCGTCGGGCCGGAACGGCCTAAGTGAGATTCCTCGTGCCATCAGATCAAACCTCGATGAGCCTAGATCATCAGAGACGGCTCGAAGGGTCGGTATCTCTCTCCTGCTCAGCCGCCTTGCGGAGGGGGGAATCAGGTGCCGATCCCGCATAGGGATCGACCGCGAGGTGTTCCGAGCGACGACGGCGCAGCAGCGACGGGAGGGTCAACAGACAGATCTTGAGGTCGAGAGCGACCGACCGATTCTCCACGTACCAGACATCGAGTTCGATCCGCTCCTCCCACGGGATCCCGGCTCGTCCGTTGATCTGGGCCCATCCCGTCAGGCCGGGCCTGACATCGAGTCTGTGACGCTGGTGGGGTGTGTAAAGCTCGATCTGAGCCGGCAGCGTCGGGCGGGGTCCGACGATCGCCATCTCACCGGTGAGGACGTTGAACAGGTTCGGTAACTCGTCGAGCGAGAGGGCCCTGAGCACACGGCCGACACGCGTCACACGCGGATCCGCTGCGGTCACAGCCTCTCCCACACCCACCGGATCGGAGCCCTGGACCATCGTCCGCAGCTTCCACAGCACGAACGGACGTCCGTGCTGACCGGCACGTGGCTGCCGGTAGAAGACTGGTCCACGTCCGGTGAGACGGATCGCCACCACGCAGAGCAGCAGGACCAGAGACAGCAAGACCAAGGTCACCGAGGCGATCAGGAAGTTGATCGAGGACGGAAATCCCTGGCGGTCGCTTTCGGTCATCGGGTTCCCTCCACCTTCTCCCCGCCGATCGGCACCTTGCCGGCCCGAACCCGGTCCCAAGCGCCTGCGGCGATCGAGGAGGTGACGGTGAGGTAGTAGAAGGCGATCTTGCCGGGACGGAATCCGGTTTGCCAGCCGATCAGGCCCAGCAGGATGAGGCCTATCTGAGCAGCGAAGGTGATCGAGTAGACGATCCCTGAGCCGAGCAAGGCGACGTTGGTGGCCAGCGCGATCAGGTGCAGCCAGGGGGTGAGGTAGCGGCAGAGCCGATGGGAGAGGATCTCCCAGTAGTAGAGAGGGCTGTAGCCGCGTGGGGAGAGCATCCCCCAACCGAACATCGCATCCCAGACCCCCCACATCATTCGCCGCTTCCGACGGAACTCTCCCTCGATCGTGGGAGCCATTAGTTCTTCGGCTATCGCGGATGGCTCGTAGATCGGACGCCAGCCACGCTTGGTCAGCTCGAACGGGAAGGAGAGATCCTGCCCACGGGAGGGATGGAGATCCAGATAGGCCTCCCGACGCACGGAGTAGATCCCGCCGTTGCCCGCGGTGATCCCGGCCAGGCTCGACTCCATCTCGCGTACGGCCATCTCGTACCGCCAATAGAGGCCCTCCTGGTTTCCCCCGTCGCCGCCCGAAAAGCGGACCTGACCGCAGACGTAGCCGACCTTCGGATCGGCAAATCCCTTGAGCAGGCGGCGCAGGGCGTCCGGGCGCCATCTGCTGTTGGCATCGGAAAAGGCGAGGATCTCTCCACTCGAGGCCGCCACAGCCTGATTCAACGCAGCGACCTTCCCTCCTCGGGGCAGGTCGAGCACCAGATCCGCTCCCGCGGATCTCGCGAGCTCGACCGTTCGGTCCTTCGACCCGTCGGACGCAACGATCAACTCGAGAGACTCCCGTGGATAGTCGAGCGTGAACGCAGTCGCGACCTTCTCTTCGATCACCTCCTCTTCATCGTAGGCAGCGATGATCAGACTGACCCGCGGCAGCGTCGAAGAG
>JBJTBI010000020.1:0-4348 GCA_046091265.1 bacterium | reverse complement strand
AACTCTGCGACCTGATGGGAGGCGGTGCGGCCCGTGACCTCGTATTCGCACCCTCGGGGACGACGGTAATTCTGATCGCAGGCCTTCAGGGCTCGGGCAAGACGACAGCCTGCGGCAAGCTTGCGCTGCTGCTCGCGGGTCAGAACAAGAGCGTGGGTATCGCGGCGTGCGATCTCCAGAGACCGGCTGCGGTCGAGCAGCTGAAGAAGGTCGGCCAGCAGGCTGGGGCGACCGTCTTCTCCATCGATGGCGAGCAGGACCCGGTCGAGGTTGCTGCCTGGGCTGTCGAGAGGGCCAGCGGAGAAGGTCTGGATGTGCTGATAGTCGACACAGCCGGCCGGACGGTCGTCGATCAGGACCTGATGGACGAGCTGGCGAGCGTACGCAAGGCTGTTTCGCCGCATGATGTGGTCCTCGTTCTCGATGCGATGACCGGACAGGAGGCCGTCGGAGTAGCCGAGGCGTTCGCCGAGACCGCTGAGTTCGACGGCATCGTCCTGAGCAAGCTCGATGGCGATGCACGGGGAGGTGCGGCCCTCTCGGTCAAGGCGGTGACCGGCAAACCGATCCTGTTCGCATCTACCGGTGAGAAGCTCGACGCGATGGAGAAGTTCCACCCCGATCGGATGGCGGGGAGGATCCTCGGGATGGGCGATGTGATGTCCCTGATCGAGAAGACCGAGGAGCAGTTCGATGCTGATCGGGCGAAGGAGCTCGAAGAGAAGATCCGGAGCGAGCAGTTCACGCTCGATGATTTCCTGGAGCAGATGAGCCAGGTCCGCAGCATGGGTCCGATCGGGAACTTGATGAAGATGATTCCCGGGATGGGAAAGGCCACGGCGGGTATGGGTGATGTAGACGAGCGCGAGCTGGATCGGGTGGAGGCGATCGTGCGCTCGATGACCCCTTGGGAGCGGGCGAACCCCGAACGCATCGATGGTTCGAGGCGTAAGCGCATCGCTGCGGGGTCCGGAACCTCCGTTCAGGCGGTGAATCGTCTCCTGAAGCAGTTTGCGCAGATGAGGAAGCTGATGAAGCAGATGGCGAGCGGGAAACTGTCGTTGCCAGGAGGGTCGATGCCGGGAGGTCTGATGGGCTGAGCAGTTGGTTGCGCTACCGGGTGTCCGAGACCGCTAACCTGCCCTTCGATGTCAGTGAGAATACGTCTCAGACGAGTGGGCTCGAAGAAGAACCCGATCTGGAGGGTCGTGGTCGCCGATCAGCGGTCTCCCCGCGACGGGAGGACGATCGAGACCATCGGGCAGTACAACCCGCAGATGGATCCATCTCTGGTCGCTATCGACGAAGAGCGCGCCAGGCATTGGTTGGAGCGCGGTGCGCAGCCCACGCCCACGGTCGCCGGCCTGCTCCGGATTCAGGGCATCGAAGCTTCGGGTAGCTAGGTCCACTTGGCCGAAGTCACCCCAGCCACCTTGCTCGAGTTGCTTGCACGTTCGCTCGTCGATGAGCCTGACCAGGTCCAGGTGACCGAGGTTCCCGAAGGTGAGCGCGAACTGGTGCTCGAACTCGAAGTGGCCGAGGACGATCTCGGTCGCGTGATCGGTCGGGGAGGTCGCGTCGCCAACGCATTGCGCTCTGTGGTTCGCGCATCCGCCACCCAGAGCGACCAGCGGATCCTCGTCGACATCCTCGACTGATCTAGGCTTGGTCGGAGGGCCGGTTGCGACTCGACGTCTTCACTCTCTTTCCGGACCACTTCAGTTGGTTCCTCGCCCAGCGTCACGTAACCAACCTGCTCGAACAGGGAAGCGAGATCCGCCTGTTCGACTATCGGGAGACCACACCGCTCAGCGCTGGGCAGGTAGACGACGCCCCCTACGGTGGCGGTGCCGGGATGGTGATGAGGGTCGATGTGGTCGACGCAGCACTCGAGTCGGCCTACGGATCCAACCGTTCGAGCGTGGAGATATTCGCCCTCTCTCCCCAGGGAAAGGTCTTCGAAGAGGCGATAGCAGTGGACATGTCCGAGCTCGATCATCTCGCCCTTCTGTGCGGTCGTTATGAGGGCTTCGACGAGAGGGTGATCGAGCACCTCGTGGATGGATCCATCTCGATCGGCCGCTTCGTCCTCTCCGGGGGCGAGTTGGCTGCGATGGTCGTCGCCGACGCGGTCCTGCGCAAACTGCCTGGCGCTCGCGGGGACGAGAGCAGTTCGATCGAGGAGTCCTTCAGCGAGGCTCTCGACGGCGCCCCGGAGTATCCGCACTACACACGTCCTGCGACATACCGTGACTGGCCTGTGCCCGAGGTACTCCTCTCCGGAGATCACGGAGCGGTCCGTGACTGGCGTCTTGCCGAAAGCAGGGATCGTGCAGGGCGTGACCCCGCCTAGTCGCTACCATTCGCGCCCGCAGGTCATTCGTCAGAGACCTTCGCCGACACACCCCAATCCATGAGCACGGTAATCGACAAGCTCGAGCAGGAACAGATCCAGGAGCGTCCGAGATTCGGCGCAGGCGATAGCGTGCGCGTTCACTTCGAGGTCGTCGAGGGAAGCCGCCGCCGTACCCAGGTATTCGAAGGTGTCGTGATCAAACGTCAGGGGAGCGGTGTCCGCGAGACCTTCACGGTCCGCAAGACCTCCTTCGGCGTCGGGGTGGAGAGGACCTTTCCGCTGCATTCTCCGAAGATCGAGAAGCTGGAGGTTTCCTCCCGTGGCGCTGTCCGCAGGGCGAAGCTCTACTACCTGAGAGAGAAGCTCGGCAAGAGCGCCCGGGTAACCGAGAAGCGCGGTATCGCAGAGGATCTGCTGATGGGAGAAGGAGAAGCGACCGATTCCGAGGGCGCGACCATCACCGAGGTGGTCGGAGAGGCCGAGACGCCTGAAGCGGCCGAGACGCCTGACGCGGCCGAGGCGCCTGAGGCGGCCGAGGATTCGGGCGAAGAAATCGCTGATCAGGAGACGGCCGAGGAAGATGCGTCGCCTGCCGAAAAGAAGCCTGCCGAAGAGAAGCCTTCGGAGGAGGCACCGGCAGCGGACGAAGAGGTCTCGGAGCCCGGCGACGACGCCGACTCCGGGGACAAAGACTGAAGCTACCCAAGCCAACTACCACTGGCGGTGCAATCGTCGAGTTGGTGGTGATCGTCGTGTTGGCCCTCGGCCTCGCGGTCGGGATCCAAGCGTTCGTCGTCAAGCCGTACCAGATCCCTTCCGAGTCGATGGAGCCGACCCTGACCGTGGGTCAGCGGGTCCTGGTGAACCGCTTCATCTACAAGTTCACGGACCCTGAGATCGATGACATCGTCGTGTTCCATCCTCCCGAGGGGGCCGAGAGGGGAACCCAGTGCGGTGTGGTCAGGAAGATCGGTCAGCCGTGCCCGAAGGCGACACCGCAGCAGGCGGACGTGAACTTCATCAAGCGGGTGGTAGCCGGACCGGGGGACACGGTCAAGGTCGTGGGAGGCGTCCCCGTGGTCAATGGCGTGCGCGCCGAAGAGGACTTCATCACCCCCTGTCAGCCGGGAGGGGAGTGCAACCTCCCGAGGGCGATCGAGATTCCGCCGGGTCATTACTTCATGATGGGCGACAATCGTGGGGCGAGCGACGACAGCAGGTTCTGGGGACCGATCCCGAAGCGATGGATCATCGGGAAGGCCTTCGCAACCTACTGGCCGCCGGACCGGATCGGGTTCTTCTAGCAAGCGCCCTGCCCCGTCTGCCGGCCCGCTCTTCAGATTCGACCGGGAGTTCGGCACTCGTTACGTCGGTGGCACCGACGAGGCTGGCAGAGGCTGTCTGGCGGGTCCGTTGGTAGCCGCGGGAGTCCTGCTCGACCTCGATGGCATTTCACGCTCAGACCGGCTGGCCCTCGCCCGTCTCGACGATTCCAAGAAGAGATCGTCCGCGGACCGCGAGCGTCTCTACCCGGCGGTACTGCGAGCCGCCACCGCCACCGCCGTCTCGGTGAGGTCCGTAGAGGAAATAGACCGGGGCGGAGTACACAAGGCGAATCTCGCGGCCCTCACCGACTGTCTTCAGGCTCTTGCCCGCCCTGACGCGACCCTGCTGGTCGATGGCTTCTCGTTGCCCGCCTGTGAACTCGACCATGAGGCGGTGGTGAAGGGAGACTCGAGGAGCGCGGCAATCGCTGCGGCGTCCGTGGTGGCAAAGGTGACCCGCGATCGATTCATGCAGCATGCCGATCGTCTCTTTCCGGGATGGGGTTTCGGCGGCCACGCCGGATATTCGAGCGCCGCGCATCGTGATGCCATCGCAAGCATCGGGATCTCTCCGCTCCACCGGAGGTCGTTCGCCTCCGTCGCCTACAGCCAGTTGAATCTGGATTCGGCCGCCTGAGCAAGCTCAAAATGCGTGTTCGATGTGCTC
>JBJTBI010000019.1:0-2062 GCA_046091265.1 bacterium | reverse complement strand
GCTGGACCCAGTACGGAGGCGCGCTCGCTCGCTCTGGTACCCAGGGGCCACTCTATTGCCTGAAGGAGGAGCAAGCCATGACTACCTACATGATCGTGGACCTCGATGTGCACGACCCCGTCACCTACGAGGACTACCGCGAGAAAGCCCCTGCTTTCGTCGCGAAGCACGGCGGCCGGTATCTCGACAGAGGCGGAGATTTCGAGGTCATCGAAGGTGATTGGAGACCGCATCGGTTGGTTATTTTCCAATTCCCGAACCGCGAAGCTATCCGAACCCGCATTCCCCAAGTAGCTCGTGATTTCCGCCTACGCCTGATGCCGCAAATCGTCTATATTCCAACGCGTTGATGGCATTGGAGGCTGACGGCGATGTCTCACCTTACGGGTGAAGTCCAGTCTGAGGGCGGACGATTGGGTTTTGATCGCCGTGTTCGCGTCGAGTTCCACGGCTCGACAATCAGCTCCGACGGCGGCTTGCTGCTCTATCGCGAGCTCGACGACGTGCTGGGTCTTCATGAGCTGATGGGCGATCATCTCGTCGACACCCGCACCGGCCACAACCGTTTGCACAGCATCGTTGCCCTCTCGCGCCAGTCGGTCTTCGGCCGGCTCGCAGGCTATGAGGACGTCAACGATGCCGACTATCTGGCCGGCGATCCGGTGATGCGTCAGAGTGTGGGTGGTCGCGCCGTCGATCATCAGGCAGCCTCGGCGAGCCAGATGGGGCGGTTCGAGACCGAGGTGCTCATCGCTCCCGAGAACCTCGCCGCGCTGCCCGACATGCCGGGCCACTGGATCGACCGCCACCACGCCGCCAAGCCGCTGCGTTGGATCACGCTCGACATGGACAGCTCGGTGAGCCCGACCCATGGCACGCAGGAAGGCACCGCCTGGAACGGTCACTTCGACTGCTCCTGCTACCATCCGCTGTTCGTGTTCAATCAGTTCGGCCACCTGGAGCGCTGCAAGCTCCGCCCCGGCAACGTGCACAGCGCCGATGGTTGGGAGGAGGTTCTGAAGCCGGTCATGGCTCGCTATGCCGACAGGGACATCCTGCGCTTGTTCCGGGCCGATGCCGCCTTTGCGCTTCCTGCGCTCTATGCCACCCTGGAGACGGCTGGCTACCTCTCCGCCATTCGCCTGCCGAAGAACGCGCTCCTGCAGGAGCGGATCGCCGACCTGTCGAGGCGTCCGGTCGGCCGGCCACCGAACGAGGTGCGCCGTGTCTATGGCGAGTTCGAATACCAGGCCGGCTCCTGGGACAAGCCGCGCCGGGTGCTGGCCAAAGTCGAATGGCATCCTGGTGAGTTGCTGCCCCGTGTCGGCTTCCTGGTCACCAACCTGCCCTTCGAGGCCGAGCAGGTGTTCGCCTTCTACAATCAGCGCGGCACCGCCGAGCAGCATATCAAGGAGGGCAAGATCGCGCTCAAGTGGACCCGGCTGTCATGCCGGACGATGGCGCAGAACGAGGTCCGTCTGCAGCTTCACGCACTGGCCTACAACCTCGGCATGTTCCTGCAGGCCGCCGAGCTGCCCGACGAGGTCGCGTCGTGGTCGCTGACGAGCCTGCAGACCCGGCTCATCAAGATCGGCGCCCGCGTCGTGCGCCACGCCCGCACGATCATCTTCCAGCTCGCCGAGGTCGCGATCCCGCGCGATCTCTTCCACCGCATCCTCGCCGCCATCCATCGCCTCCGACCATCGCCGGCGCCCTCATGACGAACGATCTCGACCGTCTCGCACGCAATCGATCCCACCGGCACGAACTCCACGGCGGCGCGTTGCCCAGGTGCGCCGGGAACGATGGTCGGAGCGCGTCTGCGAGCCGCTGCACAGCCAACGTACGTCCAGGATCTCGCTGCAACAGCGCCCACAGGGGCGCCCAACGCTGCCATGGCCGTTGTCAACGCCCGACGGACGTCGTAGTCTCGGATAGTTCCGAGGCTACTTGGGGAATGTCGGTCCAATACGTTCCGACGAGTAGCACGCGCGCCTTCGGTCCGACCCGCAGGCGGATGAGGCGCAGCCACTCCTCGACCCGACCCTGCCCTATGGAGTTG
>JBJTBI010000018.1:0-12834 GCA_046091265.1 bacterium | reverse complement strand
GTACTCCTGCAGGTAATCGACAACCGCTGGCGCGAGCACCTCTACGAGATGGACTACCTGCGCGAAGGCATCCACCTCCGCGGTTTCGCCCAGATGGATCCGCTCGTCGCTTACCAGACTGAGGGCTTCACGATGTTCGAGGAACTGATGGCAGGGATCTGGGAAGAGTTCGCCCGGACGATCTTCCATGTCGAGGTCGAGGTTGCTCCCGAGATGACCAACGAACTCAAACCAGCCGCTCCGGCGGCCGTCCAGTACTCCGGCGGGACGATCGATCAGCCCTCTGCTCTGGCCGATGCGGCAGCCGCGACGCAACTTGGCAGCGCCGCCGAAGCCGACTTGGCTGCGGTCGCCGCCGAGGAGCCGGCTACGGCCGGAGTCGGTGCCGGATCACAAGGGACCGTGGTCAAGGGAGAGCACGGAGACATCGGCCGCAACGACCCCTGCTGGTGTGGATCGGGCAAGAAGTTCAAGAAGTGCCACGGCGCCTGAGCCGCCTCGACTGCCTCGCGCCTCTACCTCACCTATCCTCAGCCGATGGCACAGCCGGGACCAGATCAGGCAGTGAGTGCCACCCGCCTCGCCGAAATCCGCGAGCAGTTGTCCCTGCTCTCGGACTACCTTTGACCCGGATTCACTGAGTTCAAGAGCAGACGAGCTCGAAGCCGAGATGGGCAAGCCGGGTTTCTGGGATGACCAGGCCCACGCTGCTGCCGTCTCCGAAGAGCATTCACGCCTCAAACGCCGTCTCGACTCATTCCGATCGCTCGAATCCGATGTCGGCGATCTCGCGGACCTCGCCGAGATGGCCGCCGAGGACGAGGGCATGGCCGCAGAGCTGACCGAGCAGGTCGCCTCGATCGAGGCGCGTCTGGAAACCCTCGAGGAGGAGAGGCTCTTCAGCGGCGCCTACGACTCGGGCGACGCGGTGGTTACCGTCAACGCCGGTGCGGGCGGAACCGACTCCCAGGACTGGAACGAGATCCTCCTGCGAATGTATCTGCGCTGGGCCGAGCGCCGCGGCTTCGAGGTCGAGATGAAGGAGGCCTCGCCCGGGGAGGAGGCGGGTCTCAAGTCCGCGACCTTCATCGTGCGCGGAGAGAACGCCTACGGCCTCTTCGCCGCCGAGCGTGGTGTTCACAGGCTGGTGCGCATCTCACCCTTCGATTCCTCCGGCCGCAGGCATACCTCGTTCGCCCAGGTGGACGTGGCGCCGCTGGTCGAGGGCGAGGTCGAGGTGGAGATCGACGAGTCGGAGCTCCGCGTCGACACCTACCGCGCATCCGGGGCCGGTGGACAGCACGTGAACAAGACCGACTCTGCGGTGCGGATAACCCACGAGCCGACCGGCATCGTCGTGCAGTGCCAGAACGAGCGCTCCCAGACCCAGAACAAAGCCGTCGCGATGCAGTTGTTGGCTGCGCGGCTGCTCGAACGCTCCGAGATGGAGCGGGCTGAGGAGTTGGCGAAGGAGAGGGGGGAGGTCAAGTCGGCCGAGTGGGGATCCCAGATCCGCTCCTACTTCCTCCACCCCGACCAGCGGGTGAAGGACCACCGCACCGGCTTCGAGATGGGCGATGCCGAGCGAGTGCTCGACGGTGACCTCGACGGGTTCATCCGTGAGTACCTGAATCAAGCCGCGGGGTGATCAGTCGATCTCCTGTGGGTAGCTTTGATACGTCTACCCAGCTTCAATTCAGCCGTCCACGATCACGGTCGCGGTGCCTGACTCGGTAACTGGCTGAGTTGGGCTCCGCCTCGTCAGAGGCGTTCAGGGACTCGACTGAGACGCAGCTCTGGTCAGGCCGCTCGGGCCTGATCAGCTCCGCTTGCGGGCGCCGGCTGGTCGACCTCGACCAGCCCCTTGGGTCCGAGCGCGCCTTCCATGTGGAGCAGCTCGCGCTTCAGCAGCGCACCGCCGCCGTAATGGCCGAGCTTGCCGCTTGCGAGGATCACCCGGTGACAGGGCACCACCGGTGCCAAGGGGTTTCCGCTGAGCGCGGTCCCGGCGGCCCTTTGTGCTTTGGGCTTGCCGGCGGCCTCGGCGATCTCAGAGTAGGTGCGCGTTTCGCCGTAGGGGATCTCGGCGCAGGCCTTGAGGACCTCTACACCGAAGCCGTTCCCGGCGAGGGCCCAGTCGATCTCCAGATCGACGTCCGTCAGCTCCTGCTCGAAGTACGCCTCGAGTTGGCGGATCGGTTCGGCCACCAGCACCGGCTCCTCCGTGGCATCGGCAGCGAGTACTGCGATCTCCTCCAGAGCCACCTCCGGCTCTTCGCCCGGCATCGTCACCCGCAGCAGACCCTTCTCGCTCGCTGCCACCACGATGGTCCCGTAGGGGCTCTCGAGCGTTCCCCAAGCGATTGCGCGGTCTCCCATGCCGAGAATACTTTCACATCTCACGGACCGTAACCTCTCCGGTGATGAGTGAAGAAAGCCCCGCAGAAAAGGCGCTCCACGATCTGGTGGAGGCGGCCTTGGCCGAAGATCTCGGTGACGGCGACATCACCTCGGAGGCAACGGTTCCCGAAGACGCCCGGGCTCATGGACGGATCGTGCTCAAGGAACCTGGCTCGATCTACGGCTTCGATGCGGCCGAGAAGGCCTTCCTGCTGGCCGGAGCAGAGAGCTTCGAGAGGCTCGCGCCGGAGGGCCCGTGGCAGCACGACGCTCCGGTCGATGTCGCACTGGTCGACGGCCCAGCCCGGGCGATCCTCGCCGGTGAGCGGGTGGCGATGAACCTGCTCTGCCACCTCTCGGGCGTCGCAACCCTCACTGCCATCTACCTCAAGGCGATAGAGGGCGTGACCGGCCCGAACGGCGAGGTTCCGGGAATCCTCGATACCCGAAAGACCATGCCGGGCCTGCGGGCGTTGGAAAAAGCGGCGGTGGCATCGGTAGGAGGCCGCAACCACCGGAAGGGCCTCTACGACGAGATCCTGATCAAGGAAAACCACGCTGCAATGGCCGGCGGGATCGCCCCTGCGGTCGAGCAGGCTCTCGCCGCGCAGCCCGAAAAAGCGATCGAGGTAGAGGTGAGGAGTGAGGACGAGATACGCGAAGCGATCGCTGCTGGTGCCAGGCGCCTCTTGCTCGACAACATGGACCCCGAGACACTCACCGCATCCGTCGCGCTGGCGCGCGAGGCAGCGGGGGAGGAGTGCGTGGAATTGGAGGCCTCTGGCGGAATCAACCTCTCTACCGTGGCGGCAGTCGCCGCAACGGGTGTGGACGAGATCTCGATTGGCGCGCTGACCCACTCGGCTCCGGCGCTCGACTTGAGCCTGTTGGTGGAGATCGTGGAGGCAGAGGCGGTCGCGGAGGCTGAGTCCGGTCAGGAATCGACCGGAGGATCGGACTCCCCGAGCGAGTAGAATGCAGCAGGCAAAGTCATTCGCAGGTCCTCGAGGCCTCCCCCAGATGACGAGGGTGGAGATGCCGGGGAAGCGAACATAGGAAACGAAAGGAAGTCGGGAGATGCCCGTCGAGAAACTTCCAACCATCGAACTCCCTATGGCGCCAGCGCTGGGCGAGGACCCTGCGCCTCTTTCGGCCGATGACGAACAGGCGCTCGACACCGAGATCCGCGCTCTGGCCGAGGAGCGAAACGCGGTCATCCTGGCCCACAACTACGAGATCCCCGAGGTCCAGGATGTCGCTCACTTCGTTGGTGACTCACTAGGGCTCTCTCGCAAGGCGGCCGAGACCGACGCAGACGTGATCGCATTCTGCGGGGTGCATTTCATGGCCGAGACTGCCTCGGTGCTCTCGCCCGACAAGACGGTGCTCATTCCCGACGAGCGCGCTGGCTGCTCGCTCTCGGACACGATCACCGCCGATCAACTCCGCGCGTGGAAGGCGAAGCACCCGGGAGCCCAGGTGGTGATGTACGTCAACACCTCGGCTGAGGTGAAGGCCGAGACCGACTACTGCTGCACCTCATCCAATGCGGTCAAGGTCGTGGAGCACGTCTGGGAAGAGCACGGTCCCGAGACCGAGATCCTCTTCGGCCCCGACATGTGGCTCGGCACTTATGTGGAGCGCGAGACAGGGCTGATGGACGACCCCGAACGACGCGAGCGATTCCACGTCTGGCCCGGTGAGTGCCATGTCCATGCTGCCATCCGCCCCGAGGACATCGAGGCGATGCGGGCCGAGAATCCCGAAGCCGACTTCCTGATCCACCCGGAGTGCGGCTGCACCACTCAGGTGCTCGAGCACGTCGCGGCCGGTGACATTCGCGAGGAGGGTGTGCACATGGTCTCGACCAGCGGGATGATCCAACACGTCGAGGCGAATCCAACCGGGACCTTCATCGTCGCGACCGAGACAGGCATGCTCCACCCGATCCAGAAGGCCTGTCCCGACGCGAAGCTGATCCCGGCCAACCCCTGCGCGGTCTGTCCTTTCATGAAGATGATCACGCTCTCCAAGTTGCGGGACACTCTCCGTGACCTGAAATACGAGGTCAAGGTGCCGGAGGATCTCGCCGCGCGTGCCCGCATTCCGATCGAGCGCATGGTCGCCATCGGCTAGCCCGGGTATCCGGGACCGGGTAGACCGCGACGGGCAGGTGTAGTCCCTCTTGCTGGCAACGCTCCTCCTGATCCTCCCCTTCGCGGCTGCGTCCGCGGTGAGCCCCGCGATGCTCACCGAGCAGACCTACCTGCTCGCCAGGGGGCGTAAGGCAGCCAAGCGCTATGCGCTCGGAGCCTTCCTCACCGTATTCGTCTTCATCGCTCTTGCGACGCTGTTCGGGAGGGTCATCTCGCTTCCTACCGAACCCACCCTGAGCGCCTCCCTGGATGTCGGGCTGGGCGCGCTCCTCGTGGTCCTCGGCGGAGTCCTCTATCTGATCGAGCGCCGCACGGGCGGTGGCGCTTCGAGGCGTAAACAGGAGAAGCAGCGGAGTGTGAGCGACCGTCGGGCCTTTGCCTTCGGGATCTTCTCGATGGCCACCAACCTCACCACCCTCGCGCTCGTCCTGCCCGCGGCGAAGATCATCGCCGACGCCGGTCTCGACTACCCCGAGCGTTTGGTGTTGGAGACATTGTTGGCGCTGATCGCCGCGGTCCCTGCCTGGCTTCCCCTCGCCCTCACCCGGGTTTCCCCCGGCCGAGCCAGACACGCGTTGGACTGGATCGACCAGACGATCGAGAGGCACGGCAAGAAGCTGGTTGCGGTCTCGCTGCTCGTGCTCGGTTGCTTCCTGCTGTTGAAGGGGATCATCGGCCTCTAGGGGCGGGGCGGAGCGAGCAGTCAGGGGCGCTGAGAGCAGGCGCTCGGCGAAGGGGTTGCCTTCAGGAAGGCCTCGAGCGCAACCGGATAAGCGGTCATGATCCCGTCACTGCAGCGCTCGACCATCTTGGCCCAGTCCACGGCCGAGTCGCTGTCGTGGCCGGAGAACCAGTTCTGCCATGCGTAACCGGCAGCGTGAGCCTTGTCGATGTACTCGGTGCTGGAGACGGTGACCAGACCGAGGCCCGGATAGTCATAGAGGATGGGAGGCTGCAGGGCGACGGTACCGCGGGCGGGTAGCACGTCGAAGAGCAGGAACGCTGCCATGCCTTCCACGCCGGGGGCTATGGGGATCTTCGGTGCGAGGCGGTGGAACTCGTCTACGGCTGCCTGTCTGAACGAGACCACGATTATGTTCCTGCGTTTCACGCTCTTGAGCTCTCTGGCGAGAGCTCGGGCGTTCTGGATGTACTCCGAGGTCTCCTCGGCGGGTGTCCTGCCCTTGATCTCGAGGTTGATCGGAGTCCT
The DNA here is from genome assembly GCA_046091265.1 of bacterium. GTDB lineage: Bacteria > Actinomycetota > Thermoleophilia > Solirubrobacterales > 70-9 > CAIUSP01. Next base: position 7,068 of record JBJTBI010000018.1, on the reverse strand, counting down.
CGGGAAGGCCCTCAGAACCTCCCGCAATGACGCAACACGGAAGTCCGATGCCTTGAAGCCTCTCGGTGGCCGCTTCTTGCCGGTGGCTATCCCGCGGAACTTGTAGGTGGAGACGGGCTTGTCCTGGCTGTAGCTGATTCCGTCTGGCCCGTCGGAAAACCAGTACGCGTTATCCAGGCGTTGGATCTGTTTCAGGGTGAACGAGCGAACCTCGCCGGTGCCGTTGGTGCGCGCATCGACGGTCGTGTTGTGGTGCATCACCACTCTGCCGTCCTTGGTCACCCCGATGTCGAGCTCGAGCATGTCGGCTCCGGCCCGCAGCGACTTCTTCAGCGCGAAGAGGGTGTTACCCGGGAACTCACCTTCGCCGCCCTGGTGAGAGATGTTCCAGGGCTTCGACTTGCGCCACGGGTTGGCGGCCGATGCCGCAGGAACCGAGACCACAACCATCAGGAGTGCGGTCGCGGCGACCAGCCGTGTGACGATCCCCCCGCGCATTCGCACAGGCTACCTGCCCAGCCAGCCGTTGGGGGATGATGAAGCCGCAACCTGCGCCCGCAATTAGGGTTTAATCACTACATGGACCAACCGCTCTCGAGACCGGCTGCTCGGCTCTTTGCCCTCCTCACCTTGGTTGTGGTCGCACTGATCACGTTCTCACAGGAAGCTGAGGCCCAGTTCAAGGGGAAGAACGGCCGAATCTTCTACATCAGCGTCGACCCCTCAGGGGACCAGCGGGTCTTTTCCTCGAAGGTCTCCGGCGGGGGCCGCAAGATCGTCAGTCCACCCGGTCTGGACCCGTCGTCGGTCGCGGTCTCGCCGAACGGGCGAGTACTCGCGATCTCGGGCGGACGACCTCAGGACACGGTCGAGTGGATCTTCCTCGGACGTTCGGGCGGCGGCAAGTTCCGTCGGTTGGTCAAAGGACAAGAACCCGGATTCTCTCCGAACGGCCGAAGGCTCGTCTACGTCAAGACCACCGATCTCGCCCTCTCCGAGCGCTACGAGATTCGCACCATCCGGACCAACGGCAGGTCCCGTCGTACCCTGATCGCACCCGTCGACAGGTGGCTCTTCGACACTCAGTACACACCGAACGGCAAACGCATCGTGTTCACCGCGACCGTCGATCCGAACGTCGGTGATTACTACTTCGAGGTCTATTCGATCCGCTCGAGCGATGGTCGCCGGGAACGTCAGATCACCGACGACGGCGGCTTCGACATCGACTTTAGGAACCCTGATGTCTCTCCCAGTGGCAAGCGAGTCGCCGTAGCGTGCAACGATGGCGCACTTTCTCGAAGGAGCATCTGCACCGTCCCGATCGGAGGTGGCCCGATCGATGTCGTCGCCACCCCGGATTCGGCTCAGTTCGACTTCGATGCTCCCATGTACTCACCCGACGGTCGACGCATGGTGTTCGAACGGATCGATTCGGCCTTCGACGAGTACTACCTGATCTTCCAGAATCGGCTCATTGGCGAGTTGCCGAACCAGTCCTTGGCTGAACCCGCTCTCGTGGTTCCCACTCCGCCCGCCTCACCGTTTGGAGCGTTCGGGCCGGTATGGTCACCGTGCCGAGATAGGGCACGCCTGATCACGCCTGAGCGGTCGCGACCCCGCAGTGCGAACGTTAGGATTTGCTAACTTTTCCTCATCGCGCTGCAGGCAGGGAACTCCTGAGCACGAGTGAGCACGGTTTCGCCCAAGTTCGTGCTTAGGCAGGACTCCACGCCCGCGACGGAGAAAGAACCACACGAGCACTCAGCAATGAACCGCATGCACCAAACCGATCCCGCCCTCCAAGGCAGCCCTGCGCGCCAGCGGACGCGCAGACCAGAGCACCTGACCGAGCGTCCGGCCGGAAAGCCGATCATCGAGCTCAACGGGGTGACCAAGATCTATCCAGGCGGTCATGTCGCTCTCGACAACGCAAGCCTCCGCGTCGATCGCGGGGAGTTCGTCTTCCTGGTCGGCCCCACCGGTTGCGGAAAGTCGACTCTGATCAAGCTGTTGATCCGTGAGCTCGAGCCGACCGAGGGCGAGGTAGAGATCGCCGGCCGCGACATCAACACTCTTCCCGAGAAGCAGATCCCGCTGCTTCGCCGCCGGATCGGGACCGTCTTCCAGGACTTCAAGCTGCTGCCGGATCGCAACGTCTACGACAACGTGGCCTACGCACTCCAGGTGATCGGCGCCTCGCGCAGCGAGATCAAGGCCAAGGTCCCCGACGCGCTGCGGCTCGTAGGCCTCTCCGACAAGCTGCAGAACCGCCCCCACGAGCTCTCGGGCGGGGAGCAGCAGCGACTCTCGATCGCGCGCGCCTTCGTCAACCATCCGCCGCTTCTGCTTGCCGACGAGCCGACCGGAAACCTCGATCCCCAGACCTCTGTCGGGATCATGCAACTGCTCCATCGGATCAATCGCACCGGCACCACCGTCGTCGTGGTCACACACGACCGGGATACGGTCGACAAGATGCGTCGTCGAGTGATCGCACTCGATTCCGGCCGCGTCGTCCGTGATCAGTCGGCAGGCGTATACGCCGATGACGAGTCCACTCGTGAGTTCGCCATCCGGTTCGGCCGGGAGATGGGGATCGAGTGAACCGCTTCACCTTCTTCCTCGGCGAGGGCTTTCGGGCTCTGCGCCGGAGCACCGCTCCGAGCATCGCCGCGATCGTCACGGTCGCGGTCACGATCCTGCTGCTCGGGGTCCTCATCCCGATCCTCCAGACCACCGGCGGCAAGACCGAGGAGGTTCGCGACCAGGTCACCCTCCGGGTCTTCATCTACGACGATGCAACAACCGGAGAGGTTGCCGCACTCGGCGATCTCATCCGCAACACCCCGAATGTGGCTTCAGCCACCTTCGTCAGCAAGGACCAGGCGCTGACCAAACTACGCGGCTTCCTCGAAAACGACGATCCGGTGAACGTATTGCCTCAGGGGCGCAACCCCTTGCCTCGTTCTTTCGAGATCAAGCCCGACGACCTCGACAATATGGAGGCGATAGCTGCGTCACTCGCCCCCGAGGACGCCAACGGCAACCCGCAGCCGGTCAGCGCTGCGATCGAGGATGTGAAGGACTCCCGCGCCGACGCTGCGCCTATCCGCTCTGTGACCGGCTTCGTCAAGATCTTCCTGATCGTGATCGCGATCGTCCTGGTGATCGCATCGCTGCTCTTGGTCGGCAACACGATCCGCCTCTCGATCTACTCGCGCCGCCGCGAGGTCGAGGTGATGCGTCTGGTTGGCGGAACCAACTGGTTCATCCGTTGGCCGTTCATGATCGAGGGGCTCTTCTGCGGCGCGATCGGAGGCCTGCTCGCCGTCTCGGTGCTGACACTCGGTAAGGTCGCAATCGTGGATCCGCTCGCAAATTCGATCGACCTCATATCGGCCGACGGCACCATGCCGTTCATCGGCCTCGTATTCCTCCTCCTCTTCCTCGCGATGGCCGTCTCCGCGCTCGGCAGCGGCCTGACGCTTCGCCGATTCCTCAAGGTTTGAACTCGCGGACTCTTCTGGCGGCGTTTGCCGTTGCGGTCGCCTTCGTGGCGGGCTCTATCGCTTCCGTGCGGACCGACGGTTTCAACGGACTGATCCCGAGTGCGGGCGACTCCACCTCCCAAGCGCTCGAGTTGATCGAAGCCGATTACTACAAGGACGCACCGGTCGAAGAGCTCGAAGGTGCCTCGGTCAGCGGGATGGTCGAGTACCTGCGCAAGCGCTATGACGATCGCTTCAGTCGGTACTTCGGCCCTTGGGCGTATGGGCATTTCCAGGACGCGACCGCAGGTCAGTTCTCCGGCGTCGGCATGACGGTGGGAGAGGTTCCCGCCGGCCTCAGGGTAACCCGGGTCTTTCCCGACTCCCCCGCTGAGAATGGCGACATCGTCAGAGGCGATGTAGTCACCGCTGTCGATGGCAAGTCGATCGCGGGTCTGTCGGCCGAACTGGCCACCAACCGGATCAAGGGCGAAGAGGGAACCGATGTCACTTTGACGGTGCGTTCGACCAACGGCAAAGAGCGCGACGTCGAGCTCACCCGCGCACAGGTTGCCCTTCCGGTGATCGAGGGGAAACTGCTCACCTACCGAGGAGAGAAGATCGCCTACGTGCGGATGACCACCTTCTCGACCGGGGTTCACGGCTTGCTTCGGCAGAAGGTCGAGAGCCTCTACGACCGAGGCGCCGAGGGGCTGATCCTCGATCTGCGCGACAACGGCGGTGGTCTGCTCAGCGAAGCGGTCCTGGCATCCAGTCAGTTCATCGAGAATGGCCGGATCGTCTCGACCTCCGGTCGGGCCGAGCCCGAGCAGGTCTACGAGGCCGAGGGTGACGCCCTGCCCCGCCGACCGATGGCCGTGCTGATCAACGAGAACACCGCTTCGGCTGCCGAGATCATGGCCGCCGCGCTTGCGCAGGCGAAGGTGGCGACCACGATCGGCACCACCTCCTTCGGCAAGGGGACTTTCCAGAGGGTCTTCCCGCTCGAAAACGGCGGAGCACTGGATCTCACTCTGGGTGAGTACCTGACGCGCAACGGAAGCTCAGTCGACGGGAAAGGCCTGAAGCCCCAGGTGATCGTCACTTCGAACGGCAACACGGACCTCCAGTTGAGACGCGCCGAGGCTCTGGTCGCGCGCAAGATCCGCGCGCAGGCCACCAAGAAGTAGGAGATCTGATGGCACGCGGCCAAGTCGCCGCAGAGCGCACCGAGGGAGTAGCGGTCGTCTCCAAGAAGGGGAAGTTCCTCACCTGCTCTCCGATCTTCGAGCGCGGTGGTCAGTTCACCGTCTCCGGCGGGCCCAAGGTGCCACCCGGCAGGATGGCCCTGGTGCGCTGGGTCCGTGGCGACCGCGCCGAGGTGATCCGCGAACTCGGAGATCCGAATACCGCAGCCGATGTGGTCGAGGCACTGCTCGCCGACCGCGGGGTGGAGCGTGGCTTCAGTCCCGAGATCGAGATCGCTGCCCGCGATGCCGCTCGCGACGCTCTAGCTGCACCCGGCGAGAGGCGTGACCTCCGTGACCTGACCACCTTCACCGTCGACCCCGCAACCGCACGAGACTTCGACGATGCGGTCTCGGCCAAGCGCGAGGGCGACGACATCCGACTCTGGATCCACATCGCCGATGTAGCGGCGCACATCAAGCCCGGCACCGCCCTGGAAGACGAGGCGTATCGACGCGCCAACTCGATCTACGTACCCGGGTCGGTAGAACCGATGCTTCCGCACGCTCTCTCGAGCGAGGCCTGCTCGCTCGCGCCGGAGGTCGAGCGTCTGGCGGTCACCACCGAGGTCCTGCTCTCACCTGACGGAGAGGCGAAGTCGACCTCGTTCTACCGCTCGGTCATCCGCTCGGATGTCCGTCTCGACTACGACCAGCTCGACCGGATCTTCGCCGGGCGGGAGAAGCCTCCGGAGATAGTAGCCGAGCCGATGAAGCTCGCCCGTGCTGCGGACGCCGCCCGTCTCTCGCGTCGCCCACCCGATGCGCTCGAAGTCTCCACCTCCGAGCCCGATTTCTCGTTCGATTCCGACGGCAATGTCGAGGCCGCCAAGGGTTCGGAACAGACCGAGTCCCACGCCCTGATCGAGATGTTGATGATCCTCACCAACGGGCAGGTTGCCGAGGTGCTTCAGGCCAAGCGGGTACCGACCCTGTACCGCGTGCACGAGGAGCCGGACCCGTCGCGAGTCGAGCAGCTCTGCGATCAGCTCGCTGCGCTCGATCTGCCCACACCACCGGTGCCGAAGGGGATGACGCCGCAGCAGGCTGGCGAGGTCGTCGGTCAGGCCTCCCGGCTCGTCTCGAAGGAGGCGAAGCGCCGCGGCCACGGGCTGGACGCCTACACCTCGCTGATCCTGCGTTCGCTGAAGCCCGCCTATTACTCGGACCAGAACCTCGGTCATGCCGGACTCGCGAGCAGCGCCTACTCCCACTTCACCTCGCCCATCCGTCGCTTCCCCGACCTCGTCTGTCACCGCGGGATCCTCTCGGTCGTCTACGGGGAGAGGGATGGGGAGAAAGCGCCGCTCCCGGAAGAGGTCGCCGACGCTGGCCCACACTGCTCCGAGATCGAGCGCGACACGGTCCGGATCGAGCGCGACGCGGACTCGATCTGCGCCTCGTATCTCCTCCAGTGTGAGGTTCGCGAACGCGGTCCCGAGGCCACCTACGAGGGCGAGGTATCGGGAGTGATCGAGGCAGGGGCATTCATCCGTTTCGCCGGCGAGCACTCGGATGTCTACGAGGGATTCCTCCCCGTGCGACGCATCGGTGGACGTGAGCGCTACGACCTCGACGAGACCGGCACCCAGTTGATCGGATCGGGCGGAGGCAGGGCGGTCAGATTCGGTGATCCGATCGAGATAACCGTCGACTCGGTCGATGCCCCGCGTGGCAGGGTGCACCTCCTGCCGGCACCAGGCACCGAGGGCGAATCCGGATCGGGCAGACGTGGCAGTGGTCAGCGCGGCCGACGGGCAGGCATCCGAACCGGAGGTGCCCCGGCCCGAGGTGGCGGCAAGAGGCGCAGACCCGCAGCGGGAGGCAGGACCTCGAGTAAGCAGACCTCGTCGGGTGGATCCTCTGGTGGCTCCGGCGGGAGCAAGAAGAGCGGGTCCGCTCAGAAGAAGCGCTCCAAGCCGAAGTCCTCCGGGAACAAGACCAGGAACAAGGGCCGCCCAAAGCCGAAGGCCGAGAAGGCCGCCAGGGCAAGCAGGTCGACCAGCCGCAGCGGCCAGAAGTCGAAGAAATCCCCCGAGCCCAAGCAGGCCAAGGGTGAGCCACGCGAACTCAAGTCCGGTGATGTGGCGACCAACCGCCGGGCACGACACAAGTTCGAGTTGGTCGAGAAGATCGAGGCAGGGGTCGAATTGCGGGGCAGCGAGGTCAAGTCGTTGCGCGACGGCAAGGCCCAGATCAACGAAGCCTTCGCCACCATCAACGAAGGGGAGATCTTCCTCCGCGGAGCGCATATCCCGCCGTATGGCCCTGCAAGCAGCCAGAACCATGAGCCCGATCGCGCTCGCAAGCTCCTGCTGCATCGCCGCGAG
>JBJTBI010000017.1:0-6569 GCA_046091265.1 bacterium | reverse complement strand
CTGCGCAGGAAAAGCGGAGGAAGACAGCAATGAACGAAAAATCGATTTCAGTCACCAAGGGCAACCCCACCGAAGACGAGGCCGCCGCAATCGCAGCGGCGATCGACCTCTTCGCGGCCGAGATGACCACTCCCGCGGGCGGATCCGAATCCGGGTCTGTGACGAGCAACTGGCAACGGGCGGCCCTGCGCGAGGCCGTCGAGGCGCGGATGGTCGTGGCAGATGTTTGGGGCGCCTCTCCCGTAAGTCCCTACTGAACAACTGATTCGCTTATCTTGAAAGCTAATGGTCACCGGGAGGTCCGGCGACCCTGATCGCGAAAAGGAGAGATATCCATGGCAGTCGTGAAGATCATCGAACTGGTCGGCAGCTCGAAGAAGTCGTCCGACGATGCAGCCCAGCAGGCGCTCAAGCAGGCTCAGGGAACCCTTCGCAACATCCGGGCCGTGGATGTCGTCTCCACCGGCCTCCGGGGCGACAACCTCGACGAGTGGAGAGCCCACGTGCGGGTGGCGTTCCTGGTCGAGAGCACGGACGTGGATTGATCACCGGGTACTGATCTAAATACCTAATCTCGATCAAGTTTTGATATATTCCTCTGGTCGTTGCTGGCTGGTGCCGTAGACGTGCGCTGGCCTGAATCCAACCTGAGACGGAGCGGAATTGGAACCGAAAACCACCGACCTGCCGGCACACCGCACCCTCGAGCAGGACACGAACAAGAAGCAGGAGGGCAAGGGAAAGCTCGGTACCCTCGAGAACCCGGAGAGCTACGAATCCGTACCTGGTCACGTCATACCGATCATCGAACAGGAGTTCAAGGACTTCGAGTCGGAGGCGCAGCGGTTCCTGGGCGGCCAGACACCCGAAGAGGAATTCATCGGATTCCGACTGAAGCAAGGCGTGTACGGCCAACGCCAGCCGGATGTCCAGATGATCCGCGTCAAGGTGCCGTTCGGTGGCATAACTGCTGAACAGCTAGAGGCATTTGCGGAGGTGTGCGAGCGGTGGGCTCCCCTTAACAAGGGGCACATCACGACCCGGCAGAACATCCAGATCCACCACATGGCATTGACGGATATGCCTGACGCGATGAGGGTCTTGTCCGAAGCCGGACTCTCGTCCAGAGAAGGGTGCGGAAACACTGTCCGAAACGTGACGGGAGATCCGTTCGCAGGAGTGTGTCGAGGGGAGGCCTTCGACATCACTCCATATGCGGCTGCTTACGTCCGCTACTTCGTCCGCCACCCCACGACACAGCTGATGCCCCGCAAGATCAAGACCGCATTCACCGCCACGAACGAAGACAGAGCGATCACGGGCATCCACGACATCGGATTCATTCCCCGGATTCGCGTGGAGGATGGCCGCGAGATCCGCGGCGTGGAGATGCGCGTCGGAGGCGGCACCTCGATCATGCCAAGGGTGGCCCCTACCCTTTCGGAGTTCCTGACCGTCGACGACGGGGAGTACCTGAAATGGACCGAGGCGGTGCTGAGGATCTTCGACCGCCAGGAATGGCTTCGGGAAAACCGTGCGAGGGCGCGGATCAAGGTCTTGGTGGACAAGGTCGGGATGGCTGAGTTCAAGGAGATGGTCATCTCTGAGCTGAAAGAAGACTGGGTCGGAGAAAGAGACTTCGCGATCGATCGGCTGTCGCTCGATCTCGGTGAAGACGGGCGGGCGCTCGGTCGCTCCGCCGAACCAGTGGGTTCCCTCCCTGAAGACGGTAACCCGAAGCTTCTGGACTTCTGCGGCTCGAACGTAGTTCCCCAACGCCAGGAGGGATTCGTCGCGGTTACGGTCAAGGTGCCTCAGGGGGATCTGACTCCCGAACAGTTCAGAGCGCTCGCCGTGATCATCCGTGAGTTTGCAGGGGGTTGGGCCCGAACCACCGTGCAGCAGAATCTCGTATTGCGTTGGGTTCGCCCCGGGAGAGTCGAAGAGCTCTGGAAGAGGCTCGACGAGATCGGACTAGGTGGAGCAGGTGCGGAGGGAATACGGGATGTGGTCAGCTGCCCCGGAACCGACAGCTGCAAAATGGGAATCACGAGTTCGATGGGACTGAATAGGGCGATCTCGGAAAGACTGGATGCGATCGACTTGGCCGACCCACTCACGGCGAAGATCCGGATCAAGATGTCTGGATGTCCGAACGGCTGCAGCCAGCATCACATCGCCGATATCGGGTTCTACGGGGCCTCGATAAAGGTCGGAGACCGTACGATCCCAGCCTACGTCCCTCACATCGGCGGTCGACAAGCTGACGGGATCGTGGGCTTCGGAGCGCGGCTGAAGGCGAGGCTCCCCGCAAAGCGCGTCCCGGATGCGATCGAGCGGTGGATCGGCATCTATCAGGAGGAACGCCTCGAAGACGAATGCTTCGTGAGCTTCGCTGATCGAGTCGGAACGGAGCGGTTCGAGCAGGCAATAGATGACCTCGCCATGCCCGCCGATTACTCACCCCGGAACGTCGAGCTCTTCACGGATTGGAGTAGGCAGGAAGAGTTCAAGGTTGAGAGGGGTGAGGGCGAATGTGCGGTCTGACCGAATCCCTGCGGAACCCGGCGGCAGGAAACCGCCCACTTCGGACCTCGACGCTGTCAGAATCTCCTGAATGGAATCTGTAGAAGACCTGCAGACTGCGAGTCCAGACGCCTTGGCCCAAGAGGCTGACATCTCCGGAATCCCTGAGGCGCTGGAAGGAGCCTCCGCGCAGGAGGCGCTCGAATGGGCGATCGAGTCGTTCCATCCGCGCCTCTACATCGCGTGCTCGTTCCAGAAGACGAGCTCGGTGATCGTCGACATGGCCACCCGGATCAATCCCGAGGTCAGATTCTTCTACCTCGATACCGATGTCCTGTTCCCCGAGACATACGCGACCAGGACGGCGCTCGAAGAGCGGTACGGGATTCGATTCCATCGCTACACCTCGATGACTCTCGAGCAGCAGGCGGGCTTGTACGGCCAGGAACTCTGGAATCGGGACCCAGATACCTGCTGTGGGATCCGGAAGGTCGAGCCGATGCGCGCCGCCCTCTCCACCGTCGACTGCTGGGTATCCGGTATCCGCCGCGAAGATTCGGCGACCCGTGCCAAGGCGGCAAAGTTCGACTGGGACAAACGTTTCGGCCTCTGGAAGCTCAACCCGATCGCCGACTGGACTCAGGAGGACGTCTGGAATTACATCGAGGAGAACGACGTTCCCTACAACCCTCTCCACGATCAGGGCTATCCGTCGATCGGCTGTACGCACTGCACCCGCAAACCCGAGCTCGGCGAAGACGAACGCGCCGGTCGTTGGGCGGGCAGCGAGAAGACCGAGTGCGGGCTCCACGGCTGAGGCCCAACACCTCGGCCTACGGAAACCACTACCCTCCCGCGTCGGAACAAGAGATGGCCGAAACACACGAACTCACACTCAGCCCAAGGCAGACCGCCGACTTCGAGATGATTGCCAACGGCGGCTTCGCTCCGTTGACAGGCTTCCTCGGTGAGGCGGACTGGCGATCCTCTTGCGAGGACATGAAGCTCTCCTCAGGCAAGATCTGGCCGATCCCGGTCACCCTCGCCACCGGTCTCGAGTGCGAGGTCGGAGACACCATCGAGTTGAGCGCATCCGACGACAGGTCGCTGGGTCGGATGACCGTGACCGAGATCTTCGAGCGCGACATCGACTTCGAGGCCGAGAATGTCTACCGCACGACCGACGACGAACATCCCGGCGTGGCGGCGATACGTGAAGAGGGGACCCGCTGCGTGGCCGGCCCGATCGAGGCCGATGCGCTGCCCAACCACATCGATCCCGTGACCCCCCATCTCCTTTCTCCGGAGGAGACCAGGAAGGCGTTCGCGGACCGTGGCTGGAAGCGTGTCGTTGCCTTCCAGACCCGTAACCCGATTCATCGCGCGCACGAATACCTGACCAAAGCCGCGCTCGAGATCTGCGACGGACTCTTGATCCACCCGATCGTTGGAGAGACCAAGTCGGACGACATCCCCGCTGATGTGCGGATCGCCTGTTACGAGGTCCTGATGAAGGACTACTACCCGGAGGACCGCGTGATGCTGGGGGTCAACCCCTCGGCGATGCGCTACGCCGGTCCGCGTGAGGCCGTTCTCCACGCGATCGTACGTCGAAACTACGGCTGCACCCACTTCATCGTCGGACGCGATCACGCCGGCGTCGGCGACTACTACGGGACCTACGACGCCCAGTTGATCTTCGAAGACATCGATCCGCAGGAGCTCGGGATCACACCGCTGTTCTTCGAACACTCCTTCTGGTGCAACAAGTGCGAGGGCATGGCATCCGGCAAGACCTGCCCACACGACTCCTCCGATCACGTCTTCCTCAGCGGCACCAAGGTCCGCGAGATGCTCGGTGAGGGCGAGATGCCTCCGCCCGAGTTCTCACGCCCAGAGGTTGCCCAGATCCTGATCGACTCTTATCGCAACGCCGGCTGACCCGGCTAGAGATTCACCTGACCTGACAAATCATCTGACCCCAAGAGGAGCAAATCGCTAACGACAACGGCTTCACACTCTGGTTCACCGGACTCTCCGGCGCAGGCAAGACCACAATCTCGCACATCGTCGAGACGGAGATCCGCGATCGCGGCGCCAACATCGAGATCCTCGATGGCGACGTGGTCCGCGAGACCCTCTCGAAGGGCCTGGGATTCTCGAAGGAGGATCGCGATACCAACATCCGGCGCATCGCCTTCGTGGCCGACCTGCTCTCGCGCAACGGAACACCGGTGATCACCGCTGCGATCTCTCCCTACCGCGAGATCCGCGACGAGGCTCGAGAGATGATGGGCGACCGGTTCATCGAGGTCTACGTCAACGCATCGGTCGAGGCCTGCGCAGAGCGCGACGTGAAGGGTCTCTACGAGAAGGCCTTCAAGGGGGAGATCAAGGAGTTCACCGGAGTGTCGGACCCCTATGAGCCGCCGCTGAACGCGGAGGTCACGGTCGAGACCGAGAACGAAGAACCCGAGGAGTCGGCGGCGAAGATCGTCGCCTACCTCGACGAGCGCGGTCTGCTCTAGCCAGATACCGCCGGGGGCAGTTCAGGCTTTCCGAGACCGAAGGTCTCGTATGCGCCGAACCTGCTGAACATCTTGTGATCGGGTCCGTGGAAGTCGGAGGAGGCGGTCGTGGCGAGTCCGCGGTCTGCGCAGAGTTCGACCAGGAAAGCCGTCTGCTCCTCGGTATGGGAGGGATAGAAGACCTCCACTCCGTCCAGCGGGAGATCGTCGATCAGGTCGGCGACCCGGGTCGGATCGTCGAGGTCCCAGAAAGGGTGAGCCAGTACGACCGAACCGCCTGCCTCGCGGATCAGATCCACAGCCTCGGCGGCGGTGGGCCAGCGACGGGAGACGAAAGCCTTCGCCCCCGGGACCAGGTACTCCTCGAAGAACGCGCTCATTCCGTCGGGCTCCACCCCGGCGGCCTTGGCGATGTGTGGCCGACCGACGGACGAAGCGTCTCCGGCCTTCGCGATCGCTTCCTCGAAGCTCACCTCGACCCCGAGGCGGTTCAGGTTCGCGACGATCTCCTCGGCACGGACGACCCTCTCCTGCTGAGCACGCTCGCAGGACGAGCGCATCGCAGCGGGATCGATGAAGTAGCCGAGCATGTGCAGGTCATCGAGGTCGGAGTGAACGCAGGAGATCTCGGCAGCCGGGATCAAGGCAACACCCAGCTCCCGCGCCGCTGCGTCGGCTTCGGCGATTCCATCGACGGCGTCGTGATCGGTGAGGGCGAGGGTGGTGACCCCGGCCTCCGCCGCCGCGGCGACCACCCCCGCGGGCGGCAACTCGCCGTCGGAATAGGTGGAGTGCGATTGGAGTTCGATCACACCCACATTCTCCATGTATGGCCACTCGCATGCCTTAAGACTGGCTCTGCCAAGGTATCCGGAGCATGAGGATCTCAGCCAAAGCCGACTATGCCGTCAGAGCGGTCGCCGAGTTGTCCGACAAGGGCGAGCAGCCCACCAAGGGCGCCTCCATCGCCGAGGCTCAGGGAATCCCGCTCCAGTTCCTCGAGCAGATCCTGCTCGAGTTGAAGCACGCTCGACTGGTCCGTGCTCGACGGGGAGCCAAAGGTGGCTACTGGCTCTCGAAGCGGCCCGAGGAGATAACCCTCGCCGATGTGATCCGGGCGGTCGAGGGTCCGCTCGCGAACATCCAGGACGACGCGCCTGAAACCACCTCGTATCCCGGAAACGCCGAATCGCTGACCAAAGTCTGGATCGCGGTGCGCTCGTCGCTGCGCAAAGTGCACGAGGAGGTGACGGTGGCCGATCTTCGTGACGGAACCTTGCCGGACATCGTCGATCGCCTCGCGGACGAGCCCGATGCCTGGGAGACACGCTGAGGCCCGAGCGGGCCGGTTCTCGCAACTCCAGCGCAGAGTTCGCCGCAGGGGAGTCCGGCCACCGGTACCGCACAGCAGCGAAGGGCCTCTCGCTGCAATACCGCCGCCTCTATGTTTTCGAAAGTCCTCGTCGCCAACCGCGGCGAGATCGCTATCAGAATCACCCGGTGCCTGCGCGAGAT
>JBJTBI010000016.1:0-3020 GCA_046091265.1 bacterium | reverse complement strand
CCCCCCACGCCCGTCTCGGACGCGCGCACGACCAACTGACAGCCAACCGCTAGCTGGATTCCGTCGCTACGATCGCCCAATGGGCAGCGAGGGAAATACCCCGTCCTCCGATGCGCCTTCGGGCCATTCGGAAATCGACGTTCTGCTCCACACCGAGCAGACCTTCCCCCCACCGGCTGATTTCACGGCGCAATCGAACGCCTCCGACCCTGCGATCTACGAGCGCGCTGCTGCCGACCCGGAGGCCTTCTGGGCGGAGTGGGCCCGCAAGCTCGATTGGATCGAGCCCTTCGACGAGATCCTCGACTGGTCCAACCCTCCCTTTGCCCGATGGTTCGCAGATGGCAAGCTCAATGCCTCGGTCAACTGTCTGGATCGTCATGTCGAAGCAGGTCTCGGTGAGCGCGTCGCGTTCCACTGGGAGGGTGAAGGAAACGAAAAGCGAGCGGTCACCTACGACGAGCTGCTCGACCTGACCCAGCGGTTCGGCAATGTCTTGCGCTCCCACGGGATCGGCAAGGGGGACGTGGTCGGCATCTACCTGCCGATGCTCCCCGAGACCGTCGCCTCGATCCTGGCCTGCGCCCGCATTGGTGCGATCCACAACGTGGTCTTCGGGGGATTCTCACCCGAGTCGGTCAAGGACCGAATGGCCTTCTCCGAAGCCAAGGCGCTGGTCACCGCCGATGCCACCCTCCGGCGAGGGGAGGCCGTGCCGATGAAGGACGCACTCGAGGATGTGATGGGTGGCATGCCGACCGTCGAGCGGGTCTTCGTAGTCGACCGCTGCGGCACTGGGCCGGAAATGACCGAAGGGCGCGACTTCTCCTGGCAGCAGGAGGTCGCTCAGGCCGAGCCTACCTGCGAGCCGGAGGTGATGGATGCGGAAGATCCGCTGTTCATCCTCTACACCTCGGGCTCTACCGGCAAGCCGAAGGGGATCCTCCACACGACCGGCGGTTACCTGACCGGCGCGACCGCGACGCACGATCTGGTCTTCGACCTCAAGTCCGAAAGCGATGTCTACTGGTGCGCGGCAGACATCGGATGGATCACCGGTCACACCTACATCGTCTATGGCCCGTTGACCAACGGAGCGACCAGCGTGATGTACGAGGGAGCACCCGACTACCCGACCCCCTCGCGCTGGTGGGAGATCGTCGAGCGCTACGGCGTGACGACGCTGTACACCGCGCCGACTGCGATCAGAGCGTTCATGAAATGGGGGGCCGACTACCCGAATGGGTGCGATCTCTCGAGCCTGCGGCTGCTCGGCTCGGTCGGTGAGCCGATCAACCCTCGGGCCTGGCTCTGGTACCAGCAGGTGATCGGTGGAGGTAGATGTCCGATCGTCGACACCTGGTGGCAGACGGAAACGGGTTCGATCATGATCACCCCGCTGCCGGGACTGACCACGACCAAACCCGGGTCCGCGACCGTGCCCTTCCCGGGGATCGAGGCGAAGATCTTCGACGAGGAGGGCCAGGAGATCGTCGAGGGAGCCGGCTATCTGGTCCTGACCCATCCCTGGCCGTCGATGACCCGAGGTATCTATCGCGATGACGAGCGCTTCGTCGAGACCTACTGGAGCCGCTACGACACGCAGACGTATGCGGTCGGAGACGCGGCGCGCGTCGATGAGGATGGCTACTTCTGGGTCGTCGGGCGGATCGACGACGTGATCAACGTCTCCGGACACCGCCTCTCGACCATGGAGATCGAGTCGGCGATCGTCTCTCATGAGGGCGTCGCCGAGGCTGCGGTGGTCGGAGTCCCCGACGAGTTGACCGGACAGGCCATCGTCGCGTTCGCAATCTGCGAGAGCGGTGCCGACACCTCGGGAATGGAGGGGGTCCTGCGCGACCACGTCGCGGAGAAGATCGGCAAGCTTGCAAGGCCGAAGCGGATCGTGCTCGCCGACGATCTGCCGAAGACCCGCTCGGGGAAGATCATGAGGCGGCTCCTGCGAGATATCGCCGAAGGCAAGGGCCTCGGCGACGTCACGACCCTGCGAGATCCGGAAGTGGTCGAGACCCTCCGGCGCGCCTTCGACGGAGATGACCTCCAGTGATCCAGCATGTCTCGCTGGAAATTCCGCCGGATCAACTGGACCGGGCAATCGAGTTCTGGGGGATCCTCGGCTTCGGGCCGATCGACGTACCCGATCAGCTAGGTGACGAGATCACCTGGTTGGGGCGGGACGGCTTCCACATCCATCTGATCGCGACCGCCGAGCACTCGGCATCGAGACGCGGTCACCCCGCTGTGGTCGCGACGGACTTCGATCGCTGCCGCGAGGAACTCGATCGTTCGGGGTTCGAGTTGTCAGAGGGCCCCGACCTGTGGGGTGCCAGACGAATCTACGTGATCTCACCGGGAGGGAATCGGGTCGAGCTGATGGAGTTCCCTCCGGAAGACTGAGCGTTCAGGAGGACTTGCCGGGGGAATCCTGCCCCGGAGTCGGAGGCTCGTCCGAGTCCGGGGCGCTGGCCTCCGTTTCCTCGGGGAGAGCAGCTTCCTCGACCTGGCGGCCACTTCCCTCGACGGTCTGGTCGTCTGCACCACGACCCGCGCCGCCTCTCGGCTCTGGCTTGGGCCACGGGATGGCGACTCCGGCAGCCCAGGCCGGGGGGCGACCTCCGGGGAAGAAGCCGATGAACATCATCCCGAGCGCTGCGAACCAGATGAGCAGTCCGAGGAAGCCCAGCGAACCGAGGAAGACGAGAGCCACTCCGAGCGCCATCCCGAGGGTTCCCCAGAACCTGGTCAACAGGCCGACCCGGAATGACCAGAGGGAGGTGTAGACCATCGCGAACACGAACCCGAGCGCGCCGACCAAACCCATCACAGCAGCCAACTGGAGCGTCCTGGACTCGTCGATGATCTCGTTCGCCCGCTTCTCCCTGGGAGACTCGCCAGAGGCTGAATCGGAATCTGAACCGGTCGTGGTGGTTCCCGACGTGGTGGTTCCCGACGTGGTGGTTCCCGACGTGGTGGTTCCCGACGTGGTGGTGCCGCCG
>JBJTBI010000015.1:0-15646 GCA_046091265.1 bacterium | reverse complement strand
GCAGGTCGACCGATAGGATACATTCCCGCAGCTAGCTGCAGAGGATTCGCTTCTTCTCTGCAGCGAATTCCTTGGCCGTGAGAGCGCCGGACGTCTTCAGTTCCTGTAAGCGCTGTATCTCATCGAGGCGGCTTTCAGTGGCCTTTCGCGACCGCCTGCCTTCGCCGATTCCTTCGGCTCTCCGGCGGGTGCTGGCGGTCTTGCCGCGAACGCTCTCACCGATTCCGGAGATCTTCTTGCTCGCGTTCCGCCTCAGCTTCTCCCAGTCGGGACTCTTGGCATCCGGGAATTCCCGGGCGATCTGCCGCCTGAGGAACTCGAACCCGATTCCGGCGGTCGCTATGACGAGCAGGCAGGACCAGAGGTGACGGAGTCCCTCTACGGGGGCCCATGCGATCTGCAACGCGATCGCGACCACGAAGGCGATCCATGCCGCCACGGGTTGGTCGGCCCAAGGAGCCACCGCCTCTCGCGCCCTCTTCGCTGCTCCGCTGGGACCGGCGAGCCAGCCCCCCGCAATTGCCACGACTCCATAGAACACGAGTGCCCAACCCTGGTCCGACAGCAGACCGGTCACGATGCCCCACGTGTCCGAGGCTGCGGGTTGCAGCGACATGTTGGTGACCAGTTGGCTGACGAGCAGCGACCCGGCTACTGAGCGGATCACCAGAGTGAGGATTCCCACCGCGATGAAGGCGATACCTGTGTTGATCACGGCTCGCCTGCGATTCGCTGCGACGAAGATGTAGAGGGCGAAGAAGACGAGAGCCAGCAAGGTGAAGAGGATCGAAGTTCCCTTCAGCACCTTGACCGCGGTCTGCGCGCTCTCGAGCTGCTGAGAGTCTGCGAGTTTCAGATTCGCAGCGTCCGCTGGCAGCTTGTCCTGGAGGTTCGAGATCCCCAAGCGGTCGCCCACAGTCTGAGCTAGAGCGCTCAGATCGAGCGTGACTTGACCGTTGCTTGCCGAGAGGGCGCCTGTATCGCCTTCGAGGAAGTCCACCAGGGTCTGATGGGTGGCGCTGTTCGCCTCTGCCCAGACGGACTGTATCGGCGGCTGGGCGAGCGCTTCGTCAGCACCCTTGACAGCGAGGTTTCGGAGTCCACCAGCCAGCGCGCCCGAGAGCGGGTCGAGCTGGTCGGGCAGGGCTTTGCTGATCTCCTTCGACACGTCGACGTTGGCGTAGATCTGATCGACGATGTAGAGCGAGACCTCGCCTCGGACTGTCGGGTTCTGGAGCAGTGCCGTCGAGGTCTCGGTCCACTGCTGGTTGTCGAGAACCTGGCGCTGGACGTAGACCGCGAGACCCGAAAGGAGCAGGAAGAGACTTGCGAGTACCAATGCGATGCTTCGGCCGACTTGCTTCATCTCGTCCAAGTCTTCCACTTATCGAGGCCTTACGCCCCGACCTCCATCCGATCGAGGAGAGGTCGGGGCGTAGATCACCTCGTCCGATCAGATCCGCTCGATCAGCGAATTCGTGACCGTCAGTGGCAGGTCGAGCTGGTTGAACGCCCAGAAGAGCACGAGCGCACCTCCGGCCAGCGAGACGTTCTTGAAGAACATCACCTGATCGACCTGCTGCATCTGGGGATCGTCGAGCTTCCAGAACCGATGCATCAACAGCGTGGTCGGGACGAGGAATACGAGCAGCAGGATTGCCCCGAGATCCCCCCCACGATGAATATCGCGGCGAACAGGATCCTTCCGATCAACAGAACTATGTCCCCGTTTTCCTCCTTGCTTTGTTTTATGAAGTTACTTACTGATTGTAAGTAATGAGGGGGAAACCTAGCGGGCCCTCAAGCGGTTCGCTTGCCGGTCGGTCCCCTCTTGCCTCGTGCGCTCGCCTTCTTCTTGGCTCTGGAAGGGGATCGCTTCTTGGTTGCTGGCGTCGACCTAGACCCGGAAGACTTCCCCGACGCACGCGGCTTCTTTCCGGCTGCGAAGGAGGCCTGATAGTCACGCCACTCGCTGATCGTGATCTGGATCGCAGCGGCGGTTGGGATCGCGAGTACCGCCCCGATGATCCCGAACAGCGCCGTCCCGAACAGCACCGCCATCAGGACGGTGAACGGCTCGATCTTCGATGCACGCTTCTGTATCTGTGGCTGGATCAGGTAGTTCTCGATCTGCTGGTAGCCGATCACGAATCCCGCCCAGACGATGGTCGCAAGCGGCCAGTCGACGAACAGGGTGAGCACTCCTACCGCCACTCCGGCGATGCTCGCACCGACCACCGGGATCAGATCGAAGAAGGCGACGAGCAGAGCCAAGGGGGCCGCGAAAGGAACCCCGAGGATGGTCAGCACGATGAAGGCACTCAGCCCTGCGAGAGTCGCCTGGAGGATCGCTCCGGCCACGTAGTTCCCCACCGCATCGGCGATCCGCTTCAGGGTTCGTTCGATCCGCTCCGCGTGTTCGGGCCGCTGTGACTCGACGAACTGTCTCGCCCACCTCGG
Organism: bacterium; assembly: GCA_046091265.1. Lineage (GTDB taxonomy): Bacteria > Actinomycetota > Thermoleophilia > Solirubrobacterales > 70-9 > CAIUSP01. The sequence goes on along the minus strand of JBJTBI010000015.1, from coordinate 13,186 downwards.
CCCGCCGGCGACCATGAAGACGCTGAGGACCAAGATGGTCAGACCGGCGAAGATCGAGTTGAAGAACCCGACGCCCAGGTCCTTGAGCGTCCCGGCCGCATCGGGCAGGCGGTCGGGCAGATCGTTTGCTCCCTCCTTCAGGTTGGTGACGATCTTGTACTTCTGGTCGAGTCCCTGCAGCAGCTCGCTCGACTGGACCAGATCTTCCACGTCCCTCGCGTACTCCGGTGCTTCGTTGACGAGGTTCTCCACCTGATCGGCCACGCTCGGCGTTATTCCCGCGATCAGGCCGAGCGGGATCGCGATGATCAGGATGTAGGTGATCGCGATCGCGATCCCCCTCTTCATGTAGCGGCTGAGGAAGTTGACCGGCCCGGCGGCAGCGAGTGCGAGGAAGGCCGCGATGACGAGCCAGCTGATCGGTTTCCTCAGCAGGTACATGAGATAGAGAGCGAGGGCAACCGCGACGGCGACCAAGGTCGCCTTCAGAACGGCCTTGCTGGTCGGCCCGTCGGTAGCCATGCGGGAACCCTATTCGGCGTGGATGACCCCGAATCCGTCGGCAGCCCGCACGGGCTCTGTCTGCGCCCTATAAAGCAGTCATGAAGCACACGACCCAGGGCTGGTGGCTCGAAGAGGCAGGCGCGAGGGATCCTCTTCCTTCTCTCAGCCGGAACATCGACTGCGACCTGGCGATCCTCGGTGGCGGTTTCACCGGTCTCTGGACCGCCTGGCAGGTCTCGAAGCGTGAACCCTCGATCAAGATCGTCGTGGTGGAGAGGGATCGGTGTGGGCACGGCCCGAGTGGCCGAAACGGAGGTTTCGTGATGTCCCTCTGGTCGAGCCTCGAGAACATGGCGCAGAGATTCGGTGTGGAGCGTGCGATCGAGACCGCCCGGGCCTCGGCCGACTCCGTGGACGAGATCGGCGCGTTCTGTGCCGAGCACGATCTGGATGCCTGGTTCCACAAGGGGGGCTACATGATGGTGTCGGCCTCTCCGGCTCAGGATGCGGTCTGGCAATCCGAGGTTGCCGCCTGTCACGAGTACGGAGTGCCGGAGGCTGCAAGAGAACTCGAGCCGGGCGAAGTGTCCGAGCGCTGTCGTTCCCCTCTGTTCAGGGGCGGCGCGTACTTCCCGGATTCGGCCACCGTGCAGCCCGGGCACCTCGCGCTCGGACTGCGAGCGATCGTGGCCGGTCTACCGAACGTCGAGGTATTCGAGTCCTCGCCCGTGCGCTCGGTCGAGGCTGGTCCGTGGGGATGCCGTATCGAGGCAGGGTCAGGATCACTGTCCTCCAAGAGCGCGGTCCTCGCGATGGGCGGGGTGATGGCTGGATCACGTTCCCCGCTTAGAGGCAGGTTGACGGTTGCGTCGAGCCACATCGCCCTCACCGAGCCGGTGCCGGATCTGCTCGAGGAGATCAGTTGGACCGGGGGAGAGAGCATCACCGACGGCCGGAGGCTGGTGAATTACTTCAGGACTACCGAGGACGGACGCATCGCCTTCGGCTGGGGCGGGGGTGAGATCGCGTGCGGGGGGCGCATCGAGGGTCGCGCAGAGATCGACCGCGAGGTGATAGATCAGGTAGTCGCGAACCTCCTCCGGACTTTCCCCGGTTTGGCAGGGAAACAGATCACCCACGCATGGGGTGGCCCGATCGACGCCTCTCCGACCCACCTGCCCTCGATCGTCCAGCTCGGCTCGGACCCCGTTTACGCGGCCTTCGGTTACACGGGCAACGGGGTGGGCCCGTCGCATCTGGCCGGCAAGGTCCTCGCCTCCCTCGTGCTGGAGGTCTCAGATGAATTGACGCGCCTTCCGCTCGTCAACCCCGAGCCTCAGCGTGTCCCGGGGGGCCTCGCTGGTTGGATCGGCGGGAGTGTCATACGCAACGCGATGGTGCGCCGTGAGGCCGCCGAGGATATGGGCCAGAGTCCTGCATCGGTCGATCGACTCGTCTCGGAGGTGCCCGAACTGATCGGGTTCCACATAGGACGCTAGCGATGAACGACCAGTCGAGCGTGAATCCAGACCTGAAGCTCCTGCCCGGTTCGAAGGAACTCGCCAAGGACATCGAGATCCGCGATGCCAGGGTCGATGAGATTCCTGACCTGATGCCTCTGCTTCGCGCCTACTGCGACTTCTACGAGTGTGACCCGACCGATGACGGCCTGATGGCTTTCGCTGAGAAGATGCTCACCGAATCGAGATGGGTGTGCCTGTTCATCGCCCGCGACTCCGATCGCGCGATCGGGTTTGCGGCCCTGGCCTGGAAGTGGTCGAGCCTGCGCGGCTCACTGGTCGGATACCTGGATGATCTGTACGTCCATCCCGATGCGCGCGGCAAGGGGGTTGCCGACGCCCTCATCTCGGTCTGTGCCGAGCGGGCGAGTGAGCATGGTGCGACGGCATTGGTCTGGCTCACCGCGGACGACAACCACAGGGCTCAGGCGGTGTACGGCCGACTGGGTGGAACCTTCGGCGTCTACCGCGAGTACGAGCTGGAGCTGTAAGGCTCGTGTCCCGAGCTCGGGTTCGTCACCAGCGTGAGGTGACGACCTTCTTGCGCGTATAGAACTCGACGGCGTCGTGTCCGTTCGCGTGCAGGTCGCCGTCTATCGAGTCCTTCCAACCGGAGAAGGGGAACCAGGCGACGGGTGCCGGGACTCCGATGTTCACCCCGAGCATCCCCGCCTCGATCCCGTAGCGGTACTGCCGTACCGCCTCACCCGACTCGGTGAAGATCGATCCGGCGTTACCGTAACGGGAGCCGTTGGAGAACTCGATCGCCTCGTCCAGATCGTCTGCCCGCCAGAAGGCCAGCACCGGACCGAAGAGTTCCTCTCTGGCGAGTTGACCTTCGGCGTCGGAGGTCTCGACGATCGTCGGCCCGAGGAATGTCCCAGGGTCCCCACCACCTAGGCGACCATCCAAGACCACCTCGTCCCCCGCCTTTTCGGCCGCAGTCACCGCGTCTTCTGCCCGCTGTCTGGAATCAGGTGCGACCATCGGGCAGACATCGGTGTCGGCTCCGTCGCCGGGTCCAGTCACCAGTTCGCTGGCTGCCTCTACCAACGCATCGCGGACCTCGTCCTGGCGGGCTTTGTCGCCGACCGCGACGAGGACCGATCCAGCGAGGCACCGTTGCCCTGCCGCACCGAAGGAAGAAGAGAGGATCGCTGGTACCGATTTGTCCAGATCTGCATCCGGCATCACGATCAGGGAGTTCTTGGCACCTCCGAGGGCCTGGACCCTCTTTCCGCTCTCCGCGGATCGCGTGGCAACGATGCGGGCGGTGCTTGCCTGACCGACGAAGCTGATCGCGTCGATCCCGGGATGTTCGAGTATGCCCTCCACGGCTTCGCGGGCACCGTGAACCAGATTCAGGACTCCCTCGGGGAAGGCGCCTGTCTCGGCTGCCAGCTCGAAGATCCGCACTGCGGGCCGCGGATCACGCTCCGACGGCTTGAGGATGAAGCTGTTGCCACACGCGACGGCGAACGGGAGGAACCAGAGAGGGATCATCGCCGGGAAGTTGAAGGGGGTGATCGCCGCCACTACGCCGACGGGCTGGCGAACCATCTCGACGTCCATTCCGCTCGCGATCCCTTCCAGATTTTCGCCCTTCATCAGATGCGGAATCGCCGTCGCGGCCTCTACCGATTCGATACCGCGCTGGACCTCGGCAGACGCATCCGGGAGCGTCTTGCCCATATCCGCCGTCACCAGCGCCGCGATCTCCTCACGGTGCTCGGTCAGGATCTCGCGCAGCGCCATCACCGATCGAGCTCTCTGCTGGGGAGGGACTGCACGCCACTCCTCTTTCGCAGCCGATGCCGCAGCCACCGCTGCATCTATGTCGGAGCGGTTGGAGAGTGGAACTTCCGCCGCGAGATCGCCTGTTGCAGGGTCGATGTCCGGGAGGGTCTCGGTCCCTGCTGCCTCCACCCACTCTCCACCGATGTAGTTGCGGAGGGTCTCTTTCTCGGTCGAGATCGCCATCGAACTAAGCGTAGCGAGGACCGGTTTCCGTCACGCTGCTGCTCTCAGCCGAGCAGATCCCGGACCGCCTCGCCAAAAGCCTCGGTGTGCCGGTCGACGTCCTCATCGGTGGTGGCCGGAGACATCAACGCCATCGAGTGGAAGGGGGTCATCAGGATTCCCCGGTTCAGCGCGTGCAGGTGCATGAACCTGTCGAGATCCCGGTCCTCGGCGGCCACGGCCTCGGTTCCGTTGCGCGGGGGGTCGGGCCGGAACTTGTATTCGATCCGACAGCCGATCCTCACCGCATGCCAACCGAGATCGTTGTCGGAGATGATTCCATTGACACCTTCCTCGAACCGCTCGCAGCGAGCGATCATGCTCTGGAAAGCCTCTTCAGTGAGGACGTCATCGAGAGTCGCACGCATCGCAGCGAGAGAGAGGGCATTGCCGGAGAGGGTCCCTCCGATGCCGCCGACATCGGCAACGTCGAGTGAACCCATGTAGTCGGTGACCATGCCCGCGACCTCTTCGCTCATGCCATAGGTGGCGGCGGGCACCCCTCCGGCCAGTGGCTTGCCGATGGTCAACAGGTCGGGTTCGAGTCCGTACTCGCCGGTGTAGCCGCCGGGACCGGCGCAGATCGTGTGGGTCTCGTCGATGATCAGTAGCGTCCCGTATCTCCGGGTCAGTTCACGCAGAGCCTCGTGATACCCCGGGTCGGGGAGGATGATCCCGATATTGGTCATAGCCGGCTCTGCCAGTACGCAGGCGATCTCCTGCGTTGCGAGCGCCCGCTCGAGTGCATCCAGGTCGTTCCATTCGACCGCGACCGTTGTCTCGGCCGGATCGACCGGCGGGCCGATGTTGTCCGGGCGCGAGACCGTTTCTCCAGACTGGTCTGTGACGGCGAAGGTCTCGTCTACCGAGCCGTGGTAGCACCATGAGTAGACGAGGACCTTGGGACGTCGCGTGATCGCCCGGCAGAGGCGCAGGGCAAACCGGTTGGCATCGGTTGCCGTCAGGGCGAACTGCCAGTAGGGAAGGCCGAACCTCCGCTTGAGATCCTCCCCGACCGCAGCTGAATCGGCCGAGGGGAGCATCAAGGTGATGCCGTTGCCCGCCTGTCCTTCGATCGCGGAAACCGTCGGGGGAGGTGAGTGCCCGGTCATCGCTCCGGTATCGCCCAGGCAGAAGTCGATGTAGTCGTTCGCGTCGATATCGCGGAACCGCGCGCCCGCGGCGGACTCGACGAACACCGGATACGGCCCAGCCCAGTCGGTCATCCACGGCATCGGCACACCGGCCAGGAGCGAATCTTTGGAGCGCTCGAACATCTCGGCAGACCTCGGCGTCCGTGAGCAGAAGAGTGCTTCCTCCGACTCCAGTAGTTCAGCCAGTCTCTTGCGGTCTATCTCGGTTGTCATCAGTTGAGCGCGAGTTCGAGTTGATCGAGTGCGTCGATTATCCCGGAGGCGATGCGTTCGGTCCCCTCCACCGCCTCAGGATCCGAGCAGACACCGAAAGTTATCCGGTCTCCGATCGAGATTATCGCGATCCGAACCGCATGCCGATCGGCTGGTTCGGCGAGCGTCACCCAGCCGCCGGTCGGTCGTCCCAGCACCTGCGCGGCAGTTCTCGGACCTGGACCGTTGGAGACCGTGAGAGCAAACTCTCGCGGACCGGAACTCAAACGGGTACTCGCCTTGTGCAGCGGCGCGAAGCGTCCGATTGCGTGGAAGAAGTCGTAGAGCGTCTCCGCATCGTGATTGGTCTTGCGCTCGTGTGTCTCGGCATTGATCTGCTTCAACCGCTCGATTGGGGACGGGCTGCCCAACGGCAGGTCTACGAACAGGAAGGAGTCGCGATTGCCGATCCCATCCCCTTCGTCTTGGTTGTGGAGGCTCACAGGAACCTGCGCCTTCAATCGCTTGGGTCGCTTGTTGCCCGCTGCAAGCCACGCGTCCAGCGAGCCACCTACTGCCGCAAGGACTACATCGTTCACGGTCCCGGTCTCTCCGGCCGCCTTGCCGATCCTCTTCACCCGTTCGAGAGAGACCTCGGCCCAGGCGACCTCTCGGGATCCCGAGATGTGCCGAGCGAGGGGCGTCTTCCTCGAGGGCGTCAGCTCGCGCAGGAGAGTGCGTAGCGTTTCGAACGTGGAGCGGCGTTGCGGCGGTCGAGCGGCATCGCCGGTGGGACCTCGGGTTGCCGGACTCGTAGAGCTCCTTCTTGCTGGTCGGGGAGAGGTCGGCTCGTCGAAGAAGAGACCTGAGAGGATCTTGACGGAGCTCACTCCGTCGGCCATGCAGTGGTGGAATCTGGCGATCAGCGCCGTTCGTCCCTCCGTCAGGTGGACCACCTCGATCTGCCAGAGCGGCGCCGCGTGGTCGAGTCTCGACTCCATCGCTTCGGATACGAGCTTCCTCAGGCCGTCGGAATCGACCGGCCCACCGGTGTGCTCGGTCAGGTGGTTGCTGACATCGAAGGCCTCGTCGGCTACCCACCAGGAGTCGGCGGGGTTTCCATCGCGCATCTCGACCCTCTGGGTGAGCCTCGGCAAGGCACTCACACGATGAGCAACCCTTTCCTCGAGTTCGGAGAGTCGGATGCGGTCCACACTCGGAGTGGGTTCGAGCAGCAAGACCTTGGTCGTGTGACCGTAGATCGTTGCCGATTCGAGAGCGAGGATCGCTGCGTCGTCTGCCTCCAGCCTCTCCGCATTCGGTGCGGGGGGTTCCGTCACTGGTCCGCCCCGGCTATCTGCTGGGTGCGCGCAGCAGGCGGATGACCGTGAAGATGGCCAACAAAGTCATCGTGGCCGCGCTGGCGAGGCACCACCGGCAGGTGGTCTCGAGCGTCGTTATGGACCAGATGGTGAGGAAGGCGCTGACGCCGAATCCGACCAGTGCGAGCAGTGCTCCGGTCATCCGACCGAGGTCGCCACGGATGAACAGGGAGCCGAGGATCGTCACGTAGCCGATCACTCCGATGATCGAGGTGCTGATCCCGAACTTGTCCGAGTACTCGGAGGTGAGGACCGTGGCACAGCCACCCGTGCCGCAGGTGACGCCCTTGCCTTCGATCGTGATGTAGGTAGCGATCCCGATCCCGATCACGGCGAGGATGCCGATGATCAGGCGAAGTCGGTTGTCGGTCACTTCGAGCGGGCGGCCTCGAGTGCCTGCTCGAAGGAGGCGTAGTCGAAGCTCTCGAGCTCGATCGGCACCGGATCACCATTTCCGGTCTTGAGGAAGAGCGAGGGTGTACTGGACACCCCGTACTCGCCGGCGAGCGCGAGGTCTTCGGCGAATACCGCCTGCGCTGCCTCGGAGGTGCGATCGGCTTGTGCCTGATCTACGTCGAGGCCCGGAATCGCGTCGTAGATGCTGGTGATGAAGTCATCGGTCACGTAGCCGGTGTTCTCGATTCCCTGGTTTAGGTAGAAGAGGTCGGTGAACTGCCATAGCTTGTCCTGCAGCGACGCGGCGGCTGCAGCGGTGGCGGCAGTCGTCGACTGGACGCCGTCTCCGACGATGGCGATCAGCCTGAGTTCGAGTTTGATCTTGCCGGTTCGGACCTGCTTGTCGACCAGCTCGGGGAGCGTTTCCTTGGCGAATTCTCCACAGAAGGGGCACTGGAGGTCTGCGAACTCCACGATCGTCTCCGGGGCATCCGGATCTCCGAGCACTACGCCGCTCTGGGGGATCCCGGCGAAGCGCTTCTCCACTTCCTTGGAGTTGGCTGCGGGGCCCGCGCTCGTCTCGCTGCCGCCCTGACTGAAGACGACCACCAAGACGACGATCACTGCCGCGAGGACGCCGATGATGGTGAGCTGCTGTGCCCGCTTGCTCATCGTCGGATAAGTCTAGCCATACAGACCCCTCGATCGGTCAGGCGGCGCGTCGGAGGTCCCCCAGCTGGATATCCGGAACGTGGATCCAGCCTTCCCGAGCGGCCTTGTCAGCATCATTCCGATCGGGGCCGTTGGTGGCCCCTAGTGCCGCAGCGCGTGCGATCAAGGAGCAGATCAGAGCGTCGAGTTGGTTGTGGTCACGCTCCAGCGCCGATCGATCGGTTTCCCCGAAGTCGATTCCTCCGATCCCCGCCTCCACCGATTCGAGGATCCGCGGCAGCCGATCCCTTCCCTTGGCGCTCTTGTAGCCGGTGGCATCGATGCCCCAGCTCTCGAGCGCCGCAGCCGGATAGACCTCACACAGATATCCATCGCCGCTCCTGTCGACGGGCCTGCCCCTTGCGGCCATCAGGGTCTGGAGATCCACGGCCCGAAGCGCCACGACTCCGATCAGATCGGTCGAGACGCTCAGCGGCCGCCGACCGGTCTCCTGCTGGAGCCTGCGGTCGGTCTCCCGAAGGGTCAACAACCTCCGGTCTGGGAGCATGTCCTGCCTGCGCTGGGCGTGGTGATCGCCAACCACCTGGATGAAGTCGTCAGGCCAACCCAGCGGAGCGTCCAGCCCCACCCTGTCGGCATTGAGCATCGCTTCCACGAGGGCTCCGTCGTTCAATCCGCAGCAAAGGTCCTCGACTGCGACTTCGCCTTCCTCCCAACTCGTGAGGCAGATCGCCGTCGACTCCGGCTGAGCAGCGAGATCTATCCCGAGACACCTCATGCAGAGATCCTATGCGGGCCTTAGGCTCCCCGACATGGGTGGGAAGAAGAAGGGCTCCAAGAAGCCCCGGAAGCAGAAGATCAAGAAGGTCGACAAAAAGACGAGGAAGAAGGTCCGGAGGAAGACCAAGCGCGCCGACATCGAGGCGGCCGGCGGGGTCATCGTTCGGACGGGAAGGAAGAAGTCGATCGAGATCGCGGTGGTACATCGGCCCAAGTACGACGACTGGTCTCTGCCCAAGGGCAAGCTCGACAAGGGTGAGAAGTTCAAGAAGGCGGCGCTGCGTGAGGTTCGTGAGGAAACAGGACTGATCTGCGAGCCGATTCGCGAACTGTCTCCGACCATCTACGCAATCGGTGGAGGAAAGACCAAGTTGGTCAGGTACTGGTTGATGGATCCGATCGACGGATCGTTCGAGCCCAACAACGAGGTCGATGAGCTTCGCTGGCTCGATCCTGCGAAGGCTGCCGATCTCCTCTCGTACAGGCATGACCGTGACTTGGTCCTCGAGACCATCGCCGATCTCTAGGATTGTCACCGAGGGTTGAAGCTCCGACGACGAGGAGGCTCGAGTGACCGACGAATCCGCAATCCAGACCGCCACCTTCGCAGCTGGCTGCTTCTGGCAGATAGAGGTCGACTTCCGGAATACGGAGGGCGTGACCGACGCGATCGTCGGCTACACCGGGGGCGATGTGTCGGATCCGAGTTATGAGCAGGTCTGCACGGGATCGACAGGCCACGCCGAGGCATGCGAGGTCCGCTTCGATCCAGACCTGGTCTCCTACGAGCAGCTGCTCGCGGTCTTCTGGCGGATCCACGATCCGACCCAATTGAACCGCCAGGGTCCGGACATCGGATCCCAGTACCGCTCCGCGATCTTCTTCCACTCACCGGAGCAGGAGTCTGAGGCGATCTCCTCCAGAGAGCAGGCGCAGGAGAGGTTCCCCGGCCCGATCGTGACCGAGATCGTTCCTGCGTCGCACTTCTGGCCTGCCGAGGAGTACCACCAGCGCTACCTCGAGAAGCGCGGCGTGGCTTCCTGCCGGATCTAGCCGACCGGAACGGACTTCGGAATGACGACCGCACCTGCGAGGCACCTGAAGGCGGATGTTCTGGTGATCGGCGCGGGGCTGGCCGGGTTGACGGCCGCTCGGCGCTTGTCGGGGGCTGGGGTCGATGTGATGGTGATCGAAGGACGTGACCGCGTCGGCGGCCGCACGCTGAATCTGGAGTTGTCGGATGGCGATGTGGTCGAGATCGGCGGCCAGTGGGTGGGTCCGACTCAGGATCGCGTCCTGGACCTGATCTCGGAGTTGGGTCTGGAGACCTACCCGACCTACTGTGAGGGCCGGAACGTGCTCGAGCTCGGTGGCAGGAAGTCCACCTACACAGGGACGGTCCCGAAGGTCTCGCCGTGGGTGTTGCTCGAGATGGAGCGGGTCAGACGACGCCTCGGGCGAATGCAGGAGGAGGTCCCGCTCGAGTCCCCATGGAGCGCTCCTCGAGCGAGCGAGTGGGACGGCATCAGCTTCTCGGAGTGGATGTCAGCGACCACCCGCTCGAAGCGCGTGCGTGATCTCTTCCGGGCGGCCTCGGCGGTGGTGTGGGGAGCCGACCCCTCCGAGTTCTCGCTCCTCTGGGCGCTCTTCTACATGCGCTCCGGCGGAGGCCTCGACTCCCTGCTCGATACGCGCGGAGGTGCTCAGCAGGAGCGGCTGGTGGGCGGTTCACAGGAGATCTCTCTGAGGCTCTCACGAGATCTCGGCGAGAGGGTGGTCCTCGGGACGACGGTGACGAGGGTGGATCAGGACGAGCGCGGTGTAAGTCTGGTTACCTCGCTCGGCTCAGCCAGAGCCCAGCGCGTAATCGTCGCCTTGCCGCCGCCGCTCTGCAGGGGGATCGAGTTCGATTCGTCGCTCGACTTCGCCCGGACTCAGTTGTCGGCGAGGATGCCGATGGGCGCCGTGATCAAGGCAACCGCTGTCTATCAGACTCCTTTCTGGCGCGATCTCGGGCTGAGCGGTGAGGCGGTGAGTGACCAGGGTCCGGTTTGCACGACCTTCGACAACTCGCCCTACGACAGCGAGAAGGGGGCGCTGCTCGGATTCATCGGAGCGCGAGAGGCCGCTCGGCACGCTCAGCTCGGGATATCGGAACGGCGCCGGCGTACGCTCGAGTCCTTCGCGCGGCTATACGGAGAGCAGGCACTGCACGCTCTCCACTACCACGAGCAGGTTTGGGGCGAGGAGGAGTTGAGTGGGGGAGGGCCGGTCTGTTCTCCGAGCCCCGGCGCCCTCACCGCTTATGGTCGGGCGCTCAGGGACCCGGTCGGGCGCCTCCACTGGGCTTATTCCGAGAGTTCGACCGTCTGGGCGGGCTACATGGACGGAGCGGTTCGAAGCGGTGAGCGAGCGGCGGAAGAGGTGGCAGTCGCTCTCGAGTCCGGCGAATCCAACTGACCTGCCGGCTCGATCCAGAGCAGAGTGGGCTAGTCACGCAAACGGCCGCCACCTGCGGGGCGGACGCCTCTAGATCGCGCCTGAGCCTCGAGGTGGCGGCCGAAAGCCGCAGCGGAAACCGGAGTCGCTACTCCATCTTCCCGATCCTGAAGATCTTCGTCCCGCAGTCAGGGCAGGTACCCTGAACGGCAGGCTTTCCGTTCTTCATCGTGACTTGGGTCGCACCCTGAATCTCGACCCCCTTCTTGCGGCACTTGACGCAATAACCAGTGACGGCCACCTGGCCCTCCTTTTGGTTGTTGGGCAATTCCCATTCACACCGGAACCTACCGAGATAGCCTCAGGCTTGGCGCGCACGCTAGACCAAACGGCGGATGACCTAGCGACGCTATAACCGAAAACGGTCATTTCAGGCGTGGATCGAGCCTTGATGCGAGATCTGGAGGATCAGCCGCCGACGATCAGATCGCCCTGCATCCCGGCCTGCCGGTGGCCGGGAACGGTGCAGTAGAAGACGTACTGACCAGCGCTCACACCGATCGTGACGCTGGCGGATCCCCTGGTCAGGACCTTGGTCTTCCCCAGAACCTTGCCGTTACGCGAGATCGCCAGGTTGTGCGGCACGGGAGACGGGTTCAGGTAGGTGATCGTGAGTTCGCCAGCAGGCGTTCTGAGCGTGCTCGGCGAATATCTCAGCGCGCCGCTCTTCGGGGAGTCGACCCCGACCAGCGTGGAGGAGTTCTGCTGTGGCGCGCCTCCGCTCGCGCCCGAATCCTTCGTGCCCTTCTTGCCCTTGGTGCCCGAGGGAGACTGCTCGAGCGCATCCACACGGCTCTGGAGATCCGTGAGCGAGTCCGATACGGATTGGAGCTGTTCTTCGGTCGCGCTCTTCACCTCGGTCTGGATCACGTCCAGGCGCGCGTTTATCTCGTCCACGTCCTCCTGTGTCGCTCCGTTGCTGTTGTTGATCAGTGCAAGGGTCAGCGCGGCGATACCGAGGATGATCGCCGCCGCTGCGAGACCTCCTCCGATATAGGTCATGAGCCGCTGGCGCTTCTCTATCTCGGCCATCCAGCCCTGGACACCCTCCATCCGCTCTTCGAGGTTCGGCGCAGGCTTCTTGCCCTTCCCCTTCGGGCCAGCGGCCTCCTTCTGGGGTTTCGCCTTCGGGGCGGAAGCCTTGGAAGAGGATGTCTTGGCAGCCGAGGCAGGGGACTTCCCTCCGATTCCCAGCCGGGTCAAGAGGGAGGCAGACTTCTGATTTGTCTTCTTCTCGGTAATTTCCGTAGCTCAATCCAACGTTACGTACCGCGGACGCATCTCGGTCCGGGACGTACCTCAGTGGTTAGCACAGGAGGCCCCGATGCCCGAAGCAGTAATCGTAGACACCATTCGCACTCCCATAGGTCGCGCCTTCAAGGGGTCGCTTGCGCAACTCCGCCCGGACGAGACCGGGGCCTTCGTGATCGACCAACTGTTGGAGCGTAATCCGGATCTCGACCCGGCGGAGGTAGAGGATGTCTTCTGCGGAGTGGGAATGCCCCAGGGACTCCAGGCGTTCAACCTCGCACGGATCTTGGTGCTGCTCTCCGGGAAACTCCCCGACACCACGAACGGCGTCACCGTGTCCCGTTATTGCTCTTCTAGCCTCGATGCCATCCGTCAGGCTGCCAACGCCGTCAAGGCCGGAGAGGGAGACGCCTACATCGCCGCTGGCGTCGAGTGGGTCAGCCGGTTCAACGAGCGAACCGAACCTGCTGGTGCAGCGGATCAGAACGAGAAGCTCCAGGGCAAGGGCGATACCCCGAACGCCTATATCGACATGGGCATCACCGCGGTCAACGTCGCCAAGAAGTACGGGGTGACGCGGGAGCAGATGGACGAGTACGCACAGCGCTCGCAGGAGCTGGCGGTCGCCTCCCAGGAGTCCGGGTTCTTCGATCGTGAGATCGTTCCCGTAGCGCTGCCCGACGGCGGTACCGCCGACAGGGACGACGGCCCCAGAGCATCCTCTTCCGTCGAGAAGCTCGCTGAACTCCCCGAAGCGGTCGAGGGCGGAGGGGGCGTCTCCGCAGGCAACTCCTGTCCCTTGAACGACGGTGCGGCC
>JBJTBI010000014.1:0-19174 GCA_046091265.1 bacterium | reverse complement strand
GCATAGCACCGCCATGACCTCGGACGCCTAAGGCGTCGGATCGCTCACACCTTCTCAGCCCGCGGCTACCTCGGCCCAGTTTCCGTAGAGGTCTGCGTACTTGCCGCCACTCGCGAGCAGATCGTCGTGAGTACCGATCTCTGCGACCCTGCCGTGCTCGAGGACGCAGATGATGTCGGCATCACGGATGGTCGAGAGCCTGTGGGCGATTACGATCGAGGTCCGACCCTCGAGCAGTTTCCCCAGCCCCCGTTCGATAGTCCGCTCGGTCCTCACGTCGACGTTGGAGGTCGCTTCGTCGAGGATGAGGATTCGTGGTTCGGCCAACAGGGCCCGCGCAAAGGCGATCAACTGGCGTTGTCCGGCTGAGAGGGCTACACCACGCTCGCCGACCTCGGAATCGTATCCATCGGGGAGCTGACGGATGAAACCATCGGCTCCGATCACCGAAGCAGCCTCTTCGATCTCCTCCAGCGACGCTCCCGGGCGACCGAATGCGATGTTCTCCGCCACGCTGCCGGAGAACAGGAAGCCCTCTTGCGGGACGATCCCGAGCTGGCTGCGGAGACAGTGGGAATCGACCTCCCGTAGGTCGTGTCCGTCGACCTGGACCGCCCCCTTCTGCGGGTCATAGAACCGGGCCACCAGCTTTGCGAGGGTCGACTTTCCGGCCCCGGTCTCGCCGACCAGCGCGATGCTCGACCCGGCAGGGATCTCGAGATCGACCCCTCGAAGCGCCCAGTCCGGTTCACTTTCACCTGAGGGTTCGAGATATGAGAACCAGACGTCATCGAGCGTGACTCGCCCGTCGATCCTGCCCAGGTCGATTGCATCCGGAGCGTCGGTCATGTCGGGTTCGGTTTCCAGCAGTTCGAAGATCTTGTCCAGGGCGGCCATCCCCTGCTGATCGGTGGTGTAGAGGTTCGGGAGCTGCTGGATGGGGTCGAAGAAGGTCTGCAGGTAGCCGACGAAGGCGACGACCACGCCCACCTCGATCTCGCCGTTCAGCGCCTGATAGCCCCCGTAGGCGATGATCACCGCCGTGCCGACTGCGGACAGGAACTCCACCGCCGGGAAGTAGGAGGCGTTCAGATAGACGGTCTTCATGTTCGCTACTCGGTTGGCCTCATTCAGTTCCCCCATCCGGGCGACGTGACGCGGCTCTTGAGCGAAGCTCCTCACTACCCTGACTCCGCTGAGGGTCTCCTGCAGATAAGAGGTCACTTCAGCGATCCGCTCTCGGGTCGCCCGGTAGGCGCCCGCTGCTGCCACACGGAAGACGATGCTGGCAATCGCCAGAAGCGGGAAGGTTGCAAAGACGACAAGGGCGAGACCGACATCGAGCAGCAGGAGGATCACCACTACCCCGAGGAGAGTCAGGACGGATGAGAACAGCGTCACGATCCCATCGGAGATCAACTGATCCAGCGCCGCGACGTCGTTGGTCAAACGCGAGATCAGCACTCCGGGGCGGTTTCTGGTGAAGAAGCCGAGCGACATCGACTGGATGTGAGCGAAGATCCGCTCTCGAAGTCCTTGCAGGACCCTTTGGCCGACCCAGCCGACGAGATAGGTCTGGAGCCAAGTCGCAGCCCAGAAGACGAGCGCTGTCGCGAGGAAGGCCGCCACGATCAGGTTCAGCGCCTGGATGTCTCCGGGTATCAGACCCCGGTCGATTGCCTGTCCTGCGAGGTAGGGAGGAGCAAGCGCCGCCGCGGTGGCGAAGAGCAACGCCACCATCATGAGGGCAACCCGCCCCCGATACGGACGGAGCAGGCCGAACAACCATCGGACCTTCCTGCCGCGACCTTCGTCGCCTCGAAGGACCCGCCATACCTCGGAGACTCTCTGTCCCAGTCGCCTCACAGTCTCGCCATCTCCTCACGTTCCTCGAGGTCGCGCTGCAGGTAGACGGAGTCCTCGAGGCCCTTCTCGGCGATCTCCGTGTACAGCCTGCATCTGGTCAAGAGCTCCTCGTGGGTGCCTGAGTCGATGATCCTGCCTTCGTCCAACACCACGATTTCGTCCGCCAGAGAGATCGTCGAGAGGCGATGAGCGACGATCAGGGTCGTCCTTCCCTCCATCGCTTCACGAAGGCCCTGCTTGATCCTGGCCTCGGTGGTCGCATCGACCGAAGAGGTGGCATCGTCGAGGATGAGGATTCGTGGCTCGGCCAAGAGGGCACGGGCGATCGCGATCCGCTGTCGTTGCCCGCCCGAGAGCGTGAGCCCGCGCTCACCGACGATCGTGTCGTAACCGTCGGGCAGATCCTCTATGAACCGGTCGGCCTGAGCCCGTCGTGCAGCGGTTTCGATCTGCTCTCTGGTTGCATCGACGTTCGCGTATGCGATGTTGTTCGCAACGGTGTCCGAGAAGAGGAAGCTGTCGTCTGCGACGAACGAAACCTGCGATCGCAGCGAGGCTAGGCCCACCTGCCTCACATCCATTCCATCGACTTCGACCACCCCTGCCGAGACGTCGTAGAGTCGCGCCACCAGCGCGGCGAGACTCGTCTTGCCCGACGCGGTAGGGCCCACCAGGGCAACCGTGCGACCGGCGTCGACGCTGAGGTCGATGTCCTCGAGTGACGTGTCCTCCTCTTCCGCGGTGGGATAGACCAGCGAGACGTCCCTCATCTTGATGGCACCACCTCCACCCTCGGGCAGGGGTACTGCATCGCGCGCCTGATTGAGGCTGGGCTTGCGATCGATGATCTCGAACAGCCTGTTGCCTGATGCGACCGCTCGCTGAGCCATCCCCAAGGCGGAGCCGAGCACTCGGACCGGGGCACTCAGGATGAGCAGGTAGGTGTAGAAGGCGGTGAACTCACCGAGGGAGATCGAGCCGTTGACGACCTCCCTGCCACCGAGGAAGAGGACCACCGCTATTCCGATCGTTGGCAGGAACGCCATCGTCGGCGTGTAGAAGGCGCGCATCCGCGTGGCGCGGATGCGCTGGTCGAATACGCGCTCGACGGGGGTCCGGAAGCCGGACTTGACGTAGTCCTCGCGGGCGAACGCCTTGATCACCCGGATCCCCGACACGCTTTCCTCGGCATCGGCGGTCAACTCGGCAACCCGTTGCTGGACCTCCTGCAGTGCTGGTCGCGAGACGCGGTTGTATCTGCGCGCCGTCAGGACGAGGAGGGGCAATGGGCTGAGCGCCAACAGGGCCAGCGTCGGATTCACCGCCAGCATCACAGCCGACGCCAGGATGATGGTGAGGAGGTTCTGGGTGATGAAGATGAGTCCGTATCCGAGGAAGAAACGGATCGACTGGAGGTCGACCGTCGCCCTCGACATCAACTGACCCGTCTGCTGTGCGTCGAAGAAGCCGAGTTCGAGTTCCTGGAGGTGGCCGTAGAACCTCTGCCGCAAGTCGTACTCGACCCCGAGAGAGACTCTCCCCGCGACCACCCGCCTGCTCGCCGTCAGAGCGAGGCGAATTACTCCGGCACCGACGATTACTCCTGCCAGCGGCACCAGTTTCGACTCGTCCCCGGACTCGATCGCGTTGACCGCTTCGCCGAGCAGCCATGGGATCAGAACGGTCATACCCATCGCAAGCCACGCCAGCCCCAGAGAAGACCAGAGCGAGCGCCGGTAGGGGCGCAGGAATGAAAGCAGGCGTCGGAGAGTCTTCACTCCACCACTATACGAAGTGAAGTTTCGGGTTCGAACGTCTGTGTGGGGTTACGACCGGGGTGCGCATTAGCGTTCCCCCGGTCAAATCGGCTCTTCGGAGTTGAAAGGAGATGAGATGGCCGCAAAGGCGAGTAGTGCAGCATCAGCCGGTAGCCAGAAGCAGTTGGCTGGCATCTGGTGGATGTGGATCGTGTTCGGAATCCTCTGGACGGTTGCCGCTCTGGTGATCCTCCAGGAGGACAATCCGGCTGTTGCCAAGGCGACTGTTGGCTTGATCATCGGAATCATGTTCCTGGTCACCGCGCTGCAGAATCTGGTGATCGCATCACTGATCGAGGGTGGAATCAAGTGGTTTTTCGGCATATTCGGCGTGCTGTTCGTGATCGCCGGAATCGTCGCGCTGGCCAATCCACAGGAGACCTTCCGCGCAATCGCGGACGTGCTCGGATTCCTCTTCTTGATCGTGGGCGTCTTCTGGATCATCGAGGCGTTCGCGATGCGTGAAGGAAACGAGTTGTGGTGGATGGGGCTGGTAGCCGGGATCCTGATGGTGGTTCTGGCATTCATCACGAGCGGTCAGCTCTTCTGGGAGAAGCAGCAGTTGTTGCTGCTATTCGCAGGAATCTGGGCCCTGATGGCAGGCATCACGGACTTCGTCCGAGCCTGGCAGATCAAGCAGCTCAACTGATTCCGATTCACGGTTGGCGTGGACGGGCCCGCTCAGTCGGGCCCGTTTGCGTTCTGCGATCGACTTGCCAGGCGCCGTGAGACACCCGGGTGCCGGAAGCGACGCTTCAGGGTTCTACCGTGACACCTTTCCAGAAGGCCACGTGGCCGGATATCTCTTTCGCTGCGTCCTTCGGCGCGGCGTAGTACCAGGCTGCGTCGGGATTCTCCTCGCCCTCGACTCGCAGCGTGAAGTAGTTCGCAGTGCCTTTCCACGGACACACGCTGGTGTGGGTCGACTCCTCGAAGAACTCCTCGTTCAGCGATTCGCGGGGGAAGTACTGGTTCCCCTCCACCTCGACAGTCTCGTCTGATTCGGCCAGAACTGCGCCGTTCCACGTAGCCCTCATCCTGCTCGAGAGCCTATACGCCGGGGAGGGGAGGTGTCCAGTCCGGTCGGCTCGAGTACGTAGGGCTCGCTGAGTGGCCAGGTGAACACGCTCTGGCAGACGGCCGTCTGCCCGGTCTCGAATCCGTTCCGCGCGGCCCTCAGGTAGAGCCTCCACACCCTGAGGCGCTCCGGCCCTGCGATCCGCTCGGCCTTTTCAAGGTCCGAGTCGAGATTGGTCGCCCAATGACGCAGGGTCTCGGCATAGTGTTGATGGATGTTCTCCACGTGTTGGACCTCGAGTCCAGCACGTTCGAAGGCAAGCAGGGTTCGTGAGATGTTCAACAACTCTCCGTCCGGGAACACGGAGCGATTGGAGAAGTCCCCGCCCTTGTGCACGCCGTCTGTCTCGGGCGGTATCCGAATGATGCCGTGGATCAGGGAGCGGGCTGATGGCTCCATCGCGGCAGCCACGCATCTCGCGTACTCGTCGATATTCACCTCTCCGACGTGTTCGACCATTCCGATGCTCGCCACCGCGTCGAAGCGACGGTCTCCCAGATCCCGGTAGTCGAGAACCTCGATCTTCACCTGGTGCGCGAGCCCGGCCTCTTCTACCCGACTCCGGGCGAGTTCACCCTGAGCGTCGGAGATGGTGATCCCCGTTGCCTCGACCCCGTACTCTCGCGCTGCATGCATGGCGAGGCTGCCCCAGCCGCATCCGATGTCGAGGAATCGCTGTCCCGGTTCGAGGGAGAGCTTCCGGCAGATCACGTCGAGCTTGTTGGCCTGAGCTTCCTCCAGCGTCGTCGAGCCCTCGAAGAGGGCGCAGCTGTAGGTCATCGACTGATCGAGGAACAGCTCGAAGAAGTCGTTGGAGACGTCGTAGTGATGCCTGACGGCATCTGCGTCACGCCGTTTCGAGTGGGGTGCGCCCGCGGGCTGGAGCTCGGAGGCGGGCGCGCCGGGGAACTCGAGCGAGTCCATCGCCCTCAGGGCAGCGAACGCGAACTTGAGTTTCGAGACCAGACCCATGGGCGGTGCCTTCCATCGACCGAGCAGACCGATGACGGCGTCGAGGTCGTCTATCTCGATCTCACCGAGGGCATAGGCACGTCCGAGTCCCAACTCCCCGGGTGATCGGAGCACGCGCCCGATAGCACGAGGGGAGGTGAAGGTCAGGGTTGCGCCGGGGGAGGTTCCCTCGACCGTCGTGCCATCCCAGAACGCGATGTTGAAAGGGCGATCGGGCATGCGCTCGATCGCCTTCCTCAGAGCCTTTGTGCGGGCCTTGCTGGTTGCGATTCGCGGAGGATAGTGCGGGAGAGGTGAACTGGGAGGAGGAAGGTTCTCAGCCGTCCGGGTCTTCACGTTCCCACAGTTTCCCGCGATTGTCGCGGATCACTGCGATGAGGGCGATCAGGATCGCCACTGCCAGGACGATGAAGGGGATCCAGTAGAAGGGAGAGGCTGCTTCCGCCGGCTTCGTCTGGAAGGTGAGGGTCTGGGCAAGGACGAGGATGTGAGCCACGATTATCAGATCACCTTGGTCGGGTTGTCGGGACAGGCTCCTGCTCCGCACTCGAGCAGCGTGGTTATGAAGTTCGCCGCGCAGAGGAACATTCCCACCGCGACCACGAAGACTGCGAATTTCTTCACGAACGGAGGAATCTTGGCTGCTGCTCGCTTGCTAGGGACCTCGAACTGTGCGGGGAAGAACAGCACCACCGCGATCGCGATGATCATGGTCATGAAGACCACGAAAGCCCAGGTGTAGAGATGGAAGCCGAACACGGGGTCTCCGTAGGAGCCGGTTCCCGGTACCACGTGCAGGAGGACCTGACGCAGCGCCACCGAGGCGCCGAAGATCGATCCCAGCAGGGCGAACCCGTAGTGGAGCGGCCGAGGACCGTAAAGGGCATTGAGGGCGAGCCCGAACCCGGTTGCGATCATCCCGAGCCGGATGAGCAGGCAAAGTGGGCACGGCGGTTCGAGCAGGATGAACTGGAACCCGTAGGCCCCGAAGATCACCCCGAAGACGACCAATGCGCCTATCCCATTGAAGACTCGGACGATCTCGCGGGTGTTCCAGGTTCCCTGCATCACGGTCAGAGCGCCAGGTGGATGTTCTCCGAGAGATGGAAGCGGAACATCGCGAAGGTCAGCAGCAGCGCGACCAGCCCGATGATGATCGAAGCGACACGGCGCCCGGTAGCCGCGGCTCCGAACGCACCGGACCAAACCAGAAAGAGGATGGCCATCAAGGTGCCGGAAGCCTATGAGGCCCGTCGGACGGCAGGTCGTCGGAGCGGTCTACTCGCTGCCTGATCGGGGTGCCGATCCGCCGGGCACCTGCAGTGGTCCGGGCAGGACCCAGTTGAAACGCCAGGCAAGTATGCGGACGATGAAGGTGACAGCGGTTCCGATCACCGCGGTCTCGATCTCGTTCGCCCCGAGGTTCCAGGCGATCAGGTAGGCGATCAGACCGGCGAAGACCGCGGTGGCATAGAGCTGACCACCTTTTCGGAAGATCTCGGGAGGATTGGCGGTGGAGATGTCCCTCAGCGCCCCGCCGCCTAGGGCGGCGATCAGTCCGACCAGGACAGCCGGCCACATACCGAGTCCGAGGGCGAGTGTCTTGTTGATCCCGGTGACGCCGTAGAGACCCAGTGCGGCGGCGTCCAGCACGACCAACAGTACGAGTGCCCGGTCTATCAGGCGGGCGCTGAGCACGATCACGATGGATGCGCTCAACGCAGCCACGATGTACCACGGTGACTTCAGGGCGACCGGCAACTGGTTGAGGAGGATGTCGCGGATCAAACCGCCGCTGAGGCCGGTGACCAAGCCCAGGCCGATGATGCCGAAGAGATCGAAGTGCCTGCGGGCGCCGACCAATGCTCCGCCGAGAGCCGAGACCACGACCGCGGGTAGATCGAGCCAGAGAGGAACCTGAACGGGGTCCGGGACCACGCGGTGAAACCTAGACTCGGCGCCGGACTGCCACACCGCCGGACTGCCACACCGCCGGAGGGGGGGTTATGGTGCCGACTCGATGGCAGCCGCTGTCAATCCCAAGCGCTGGTGGTCTCTCCTCGGCCTCTGCACCTTCACCGCGTTGGTCTGGCTGACCGCCACCGACATGAGCATCGCCTTGCCGACCGTCGGCAAGGACTTCAAGGCCTCGATGGACTCGATGCAGTGGGCGGTCTCCGGTTACTTCCTCGCAGGCTCGCTGATCATCGTCGGCGGCAGGCTCGGCGACCTCAGGGGCCGGAGATTGATCTTCTTCATTGGCGGCGGTTTGCTCCTGCTGGGTTCGATCGTCGCCGGTACCTCCACCGGTAACGAGCAGCTGGTGGTCGGCCGGGTGATCCAGGGGATCGGAGCGGCGGCCATACTGCCTACCTCGCTCGCGCTGGTCGCGGTCGGCTTCCCCGACAAGGAACGCCCCAAGGCGGTCGCGATCTGGATTGCAACCGCCTGGGTAGGTCAGGGAGTTGGGCCGCTCATCGGAGGTGGTCTGGTCGATGCTTTCGGTTGGCAGTCGATCTTCTGGATCAACATCCCGTTGGGACTCCTCGCCTTGTTCCTCGTACGGCAGACCACCCCTGAGTCCAGCTCGGACGACGGCGGCAAGCTCGACGTACCCGGAGCGGTGATCCTGATGGGCGCACTGGTGATGCTCTCCTACGCGCTGGTCGCCTTCGATACGGCAGCCACCGGTGAATTGCTGGCGCTCTTCCTGGGATCGGCGATCCTCTTTGCAGCCTTCGCTCTGGTCGAGCGGCGGGCGAAGGATCCTCTGGTTCCCCTGTCGGTGTTCAGGCGGCCCAAATTCATGGGAGCCGTTTCAGCGAACCTGCTGGCCAACATCTCCTTCGCGGTGGTGGTGTTCCTGATGGCTCTGTATCTCCAAATCGTTCTCAACGAGAGCGCATTCGTCTCGGGCGCGATGCTGCTGCCGGCAACCGCGGCGATCCTGCTCTGCAACGTGATCGGTGAGCGTTGGACGAGGCAGGGTAGGTTCCTGCTTGCGATCTCTCTGGGGATGGCCTTTTTGGCTGCAGGGTGCGTGGTGCTCACCTTCCTCCCCGGCACCTATGCATCGCTGCTACCGGGCCTGATCCTGGTCGGGATCGGGGTGGGTCTTCAGATCACTCCGGCCACCGAACTGGCGGTGACCACCTCCGGCACCGGCGAGGGTGTCGCCTCGGGCGTCTACAAGGCGACCAGCATGATCGGCGGTTCCATCGGCGTCGCCGCGGCGACCACCGTATTCCAAGGAGTTGCCACCAAGAAGCTCGAGAAGGCGGTCAACTCTTCAGCCGTCGATTTCAAGGGCTGGCAGATCTCTGACCTGCTGAACGTGATGACCGGGTCCGAATCGCCGATCGGCCTGACCGTCGCTGCAAAGAGCAGCGTCAATCAGGCGTTCGAGATCGCAGCAGGCGATGCGATGTGGGTCGGAGCAGCTGCAGCGATCCTCGGGCTCATGCTCGCCTTCGCTCTGCTCGGCGACAGGGGTAGACGCAGGACCCGCAGAGCCTGATTCGCGGACACCTGATCTGAGCGCTTCATGCCGGAGGCAGGACTCGAACCTGCGACACGCGGATTATGATTCCGCTGCTCTAACCAGCTGAGCTACTCCGGCGAACGCGACAATCGTAGCGGCGCCGCGTCTGTCAGCCCGGTCGGGCGCTCTCTACCCTCTGCATCACCGATGAGCGACGGGCCCCACAGACTGCTTGCGGTGCCGAACTTCATGGTCGGATCCGACGAGCGCGTGGTCGGCGCCCTCGAGGCGACGCTGGGGGCGGAGTGCAAAGTCCTCGACTCACACATGGATGCTCGACACGGCAGGACCGTGATCACCGTGCTCGCCGAGGCGGCGAACCTACTCGCCTCCCTCCCCGCCGCCGCCACGCAGGCCGCTCACTTGATCGACATCACCCGAGGGGATGGCTTGCATCCGCACATCGGAGCGACCGATGTCTGTCCCGTGGTCTACCCGAACGATGGCCTTCGCGAAATCGCGGCCGCTGTTGCCCTCGAGGTTGCCGAGAAGATCGCTGAGGCGGGGATACCCGTGTTCCTCTACGGAGAGATGGCTACGGACCTCGAGCGCACCGAACGAGCCTTCTTCCGCCGCGGCGGGCTGCAGGAGCTGACGGCGCGGGTGGCGAGTGGAGAGCTGAAACCGGATTTCGGGCCACCCTCTCTCCACCCGACCGCAGGCGCAACGTTGGTGACGGCCCGCCCGCCGCTGGTCGCCTTCAATCTCGAACTGGACACCGCTGATCTCAGAGCCGCGCGCGCGGTTGCGGCTGAACTGCGTGAGTCAGGAGGCGGTCCCATCGGCTTGCGGGCGATCGCACTCCCCTGGACCGAGGGCCGGACCCAGATCTCGGTCAACATCGGAGATCCCGTAGCTGTGCCACTTCGCGAGGTGATCTCGCGCACCAGACGCCTCGCCGGGTCCCATGGCGCCACGGTGGTCGCCGTGGAATTGGTCGGTCTGACGCCGCACGCGGCGCTCGAGGCATACCCCGATGACCTACCGATCGAGGGATTCGACCCCGACCGCAAGGTAATCGAGCGCCTGCTGGTCTAGATTTCCCGCCGTGGCCAAGTCGAAGCGCAAGCGGAAGAGGAAGCACCGCGGAACCCAAGCCGGCAGCATCGACCGGCGTACCAGCGGTCGTCCGCGGAGCCGTGCCGAAGCGCGGGCCAGGGCCAAGGCTGGCGCCAAGAAACGCGGCCCCGCTGCGCCCAAGCCACCGACCTGGAAGGGTGCGATCTTCAAGGGCCTCGCTGCAGCCGGCATCTTCTTCGTGCTGGTGGTGGTCGTCTTCAGCCGTCCTGTCGGGGCCTCGGTGCCCCTCGCCGTCTTCATGCTGGCCTTCTACATTCCCCTCAGCTACTACACCGACAGCTTCTTCTATCGACGCCGCGCTCGTCAGATAGAAGAGCGGCGGATCGCTGCCTCTCGCAAAGGCAAAGAGGCCAGCAGCCCTGACAAGGGCGAGAAGAAGTCCGGCTAGGTCGGACTGGTGCAGGTCTCTTCCTACACGGTCGGCCCGGTGGCCGAGAACACCTACGTCGTACGCCCTCGAGAGGACGGGAAGTTGCTGGTGGTCGACCCCGGCGATGAAGCGCCGATCCTGCTCAAGGCGATCGAGGATGCCGGAGGGGAGGTCGAGGCAATCCTGCTCACCCATACCCACTTCGACCACATCGGTGCGGTTGCAGACATCGCCGAGGCCACGGGCGCGCCCGTCTGGTGTCCCGAACTGGAGGCGCCGATCCTCGCCGACCCGAATACCTACATGTCCTTTCCGGGACTACCCCCGCTGCGCGCCTGGGAGGCCGAGCACACGATCGCCGGTGGAGAGACGCTGGAACTCGGAGGAACCAAGGTCGAGGTGATCTTCACTCCGGGACACAGCATCGGTCATGTCACCTACTCGTTCCCCGACCACGGTGCGATGTTCTCAGGCGACGTGATCTTCAAGGGCTCGGTCGGTCGCACGGATCTCCCGGGAGGCGACCCCAAGGTCTTGCTCGACAGCATCGCGAAACTGGTCGATTCGCATCACCCCGAGACCGTGATCTATCCGGGCCACATGGAGCAGACCACGCTCGGAGCCGAGAAGGCCAGCAATCCCTTCCTGGTCGGGATCTCCGGCGGAACCTGAGGGCTGTGGGCGGGGTGATCTGCCCGCGGCGGTAAGGTCGTGAACCAATGAGCAGTTCCTTCAAGGCACCCAGAGGGACCTTCGACGCGCTACCCGAACAGCAGCCTGCGAGGCGGCTGGTCGAGGACACCTCTCGCCTCTTGCTGGAGGGCGCAGGTTACGCGCGGATAGAGACCCCGGTCTTCGAAGAGACCTCGCTCTTCGCCCGAGGCGTGGGCGAGAGCACCGACATCGTGAGCAAGCAGATGTTCTCCTTCACCGATCAGGGCGATCGCGAGTTGACGCTCCGGCCCGAAGGAACCGCGTCGGTCTGCAGGGCCTATCTGGAGCACGGAATGCAGAAGTGGCCTCAGCCGGTCAAGCTCTGGTATTCGGGTCCCTTCTTCCGCCATGAGCGCCCCCAGGCTGGCCGTTACCGGCAGTTCCAGCAGATCGGTGCCGAAGCGATCGGGTCGGACTCGCCTTTGGTCGATGCGGAGTTGATCGCGCTGCTGGCCGATCTGATCTCGATGCTCGGAATCACCGATGCGCGATTGCGTCTCGGCAGCCTCGGCTCGGTCGACTCCCGAGCCGCGTATCTCGAGGAGTTGCGCGAGTATCTGCGAGCCAACGATTCGGACCTCTCCGAGGAGGTACGAGGGCGGATGGATTCGAATCCGTTGCGCGCCTTCGACGCGGATCACGAGGGAACGGCCAAGGTGATGGCGGAGGCTCCGACCATGCTCGACCGGCTCGATGCCGGGGACGCCGAACACTTCGAGGTGGTCAAGGGGGCTCTCGACGATCTCGGCGTCACCTACGAGCTCGATCCCAGCCTCGTGAGGGGGCTGGATTACTACACGCGCACCGTCTTCGAGTTCACCTGCGACAGCTTGGGGGCTCAGTCGGGAGTGGGCGGAGGTGGACGCTACGACGGCTTGATCGAGCAGTTGGGAGGCGCGCCGACCCCTGCGGTCGGCTGGGCCGCCGGAGTAGAGAGGCTCGTCCTGGCGATGCCGGAGCAGGCTCCAGAGCCGCGAGCAGAGGTGTTCGTCGTCGCAGATGACGGGAATCGCCAGCGCGCGCTGAAGTTGGTGGTAGATCTGCGACGGGCCGGAGTGGCGGCTGATCTCGATCTGGCAGGGAGGGCGATCAAGGGGCAGATGAAACAGGCGGATCGTGTCGGGGCCACGAGCTGCGTGATCCTCGATACCGACCAGGAGCCTGTCGTGCGGGACATGGAGAGCGGTGAGCAGGTCACCGTCGCGTTATCGGGCCTGCTGGAGAGGTTTTCTCCTGACGCCTCCTGAGCGGCAGGCGTCTCCCGCATCGAGACGGCACATCTTGCGAGACTGAGAAGTCATGTCATCCGGTTTGCCCTCCCCCGAATCGAATCGCTTCCGCAGCGCCTGGTGCGGCGAGGTCCTCCCTGCGCGGGTGGGGGAGACGGTACGAGTAGCTGGCTGGGTCCATCGACGACGTGATCACGGTGGTCTCGTCTTCATCGACCTGCGCGACCGAACTGGTCTAGTCCAACTGGTGTTCGATCCCGAGGATGCTGGAGAGGCTTTCGACCTCGGCCACAGGCTCCGTTCCGAGGACGTATTGAGCGTTTCCGGTGCGGTCATGGAGCGTTCCCCGGAGACCGTCAACCCCGAGCTGCCAACCGGCTCGGTCGAGATCAGGGTCGCCGAGGCGGATCTCCTTTCTCACGCAGAGACTCCTCCTTTCGAGATCGAGTCGTTCTCCGGCGAGGTGTCCGAAGAGACGAGACTCAAGTACCGGTATCTCGACCTCCGTCGCGATCGGATGCGGGAGGCAATGGAGTTGAGACACAGAGTGGCGCGCTCGATGCGGGAGTTCCTCTCCGAGGAGGGTTTCCTCGAGATCGAGACACCGGTTCTCACCCGCTCGACCCCCGAAGGAGCGAGGGACTTCCTGGTGCCGAGTCGCCATCGTCAGGGCTCCTTCTATGCCCTGCCGCAGTCTCCCCAACTGTTCAAACAGCTCCTGATGATCGGAGGGGTCGAGCGCTATTTCCAGATCGCCCGATGTTTTCGCGATGAGGATCTGCGCGCCGATCGACAGCCAGACTTCACGCAGCTCGATGTGGAGATGTCATTCGTCGAGCCTGAGGACGTGATCGCGCTGAACGAGCGACTGCTCGCCGCCGTTCTGGGTGAGTGCGGGATCGAATTGGAGCTTCCGATGCAGCGGATCCCGTACGACGAGGCGATCGCACGCTACGGGACCGATCGACCAGACGTGCGGTTCGGCCTCGAGCTGAGCGAGATCACAGACGTCTTCCGCGGCTCGGAATTCAAGGCGATTGCAGATGCGATCGAAGGTGGAGCGGTGGTGCGCGCGCTGAACGCGGGCGCACACGAGATGTCACGCTCCGAGCTCGATGGCCTCGTCTCCGAGGCGCAGGAGATAGGAGCCAAGGGGTTGGTCTGGGCAGTGGTCGAGGATGCTGGCTGGAAGTGCCCGATCGCGAAGTTCCTCAGCGAAGGTGAGATCGCGGCTGCCAATGAGGCGCTCCGTGGAGAGCCCGGTGACGTGCTGCTGATCGTCGCGGACTCACCCATGGCCTCGGCCGAGATTCTCGGAGAGTTGCGCAGCAGGCTGGGAGAGAGGCTCGGATTGATCCCGGAGGGAGAGCACCGCCTGGTCTGGGTGGTGGACTGGCCACTGTTCGCAGCGAACGAGGAAACGGGGTCTTGGGACCCTCTGCACCACCCCTTCACATCCCCAGATGGGGCTCTGGAAGCCTCCGATCCGGGTGCAGCGCGGGCGAGGGCGTACGACGTAGTCTGGAACGGATGGGAGGTCGGTGGCGGATCGATCCGAATCTCCGACCCGGAAGTCCAGTCGACCGTATTCCAGATATTGGGGATCCCCGACGACGTCGCCGAGGACAGGTTCGGATTCCTGCTGCAGGCCCTCCGTCACGGGGCACCGCCCCACGGTGGAATCGCCTACGGTTTGGATCGGATTGTGGCGCTGCTACATGACTCAGACTCGATTCGTGAGGTAATCGCATTCCCGAAAACGGCTTCGGGAGCGGATCCCTTGACCGGCGCTCCCGCAGCTGCCGATCCAGTCCAGTTGCGTGAACTGGGACTCGGCGGTCGCACCGCCCCCAAGAGTCCTGAGGGGCAGGGTCAGTGATCGAGGGGAGGCCACCCGACGACACGCCACGCGGAGACGATCCGGGGGTAGACGACGCCGACTGGCGACCGAAGCTTCCGGACCCGGAGCCTACCGAGCTCGGACCTCCCACCCCGATCGAGGAGATTCCTGTCGTGGATCCCTCGTCCATCCCCGACCCGCTCGAGACCGGCGAATGGAAGACGGCACCCGATCCCTTCGATACCGGCGTGCAAAGGGCAGCAGGTCAGGCGCAGGGCGAGAAGAAGAAGTCGAGGAAGAGGAAGGGCAGGAAGGAACCGGTCACCCGGGAGAGACGCACCGCCGGAGTCGAGGCGCCTGCCGCAGCGTCGGCTACGGGCGGCAACGCGGGAGCTCGACCCACCGGTTCCGAGTTGAAGCGACGGCGAGTCGGTGCGCTGCTGGGAGGCATCCTCCTCGTTGCGGTGGTGGTGCTGTTGCTCACCCTGCTCGTGAGGGGATGCAGCGACGGCGGGGGTTCCAGTTCCTCGCCAACGGTTTCGGAGATGATCGGTCAGACCATCATCGGCAAGGTGGGTGACTCGGGTCCGAGCAAGGGGATGATCAAGCGGGTCGAGCGCGGTCAGATCTCCGGTGTCCTGATGGGTGCCGGACGTCCGGAGGATGCGGATAGATTCGCCGCGAAACTCCAGAAGGCAGCGGCTCGCGGAGGACAGCCTCCCGTCCTGGTGATGATCGATCAGGAGGGTGGTTACGTCAAGCGCCTGCCCGGCCCACCGGATATCGGGCCGAACGACATGGAGGCTGCCGGAGGCGAGGACGCGGCGCTCTCCGAGGGAAGGAAGACAGGGGAATTCCTGAAGCCACTCGGTATCAATGTGAACCTCGCACCGGTGGTCGATGTGGCTCACGACGACACGGCCGACACGATCGCCTCTCGGATCTATAGCAGCGACCCGACCACGGTCGGGAGATACGGTGCCGCGTTCGTAGAGGGCATGCAGGGCGCCGGCGTTGCGGCAACCCCGAAGCATTTCCCTGCTCTTGGCCTCGCCACCGAGAACACCGACTTCGCTCCTGTCACGGTGGATGCCAGTGCGAACGAGGTCCAGGCTGATGTCGCGGCCTTTCGTGCTCCGATCAAGGCAGGGGCGCGTCTGGTGATGGTCTCCAGTGCGGTCTATCCCGCCGTTTCCGGCGACGAGCAGGCCGTCTACTCCTCAGAGGTGATCGATGGCCTGTTGCGCAATCAACTCGGATTCAAGGGAGTCGTGATCAGCGACGATCTCGAGGCGCCCGCTGCGGGCACCTCTCCCGGGGATGCCGCGTTCCGCGCAATCAGGGCCGGCGTCGATCTCGTCCTGTTCGCTGGAACTAACGGCGCCGCGGTGAGCGCGTTCGACGCTCTCGAGAAGTCCTTCAAGAAGGGTCGGCTCGACCGCAGCACTCTGCAGCGGGCCTACGACCGCATCCAGGATCTGAAGAACGCTCTGGAAGGTTAGGCAGCAAGTCCGTGCGAAAGTCACTCGCACCGGATGCTTCCCGGGATCTGCTCCGAGAGCTCGCCGCGTTGCTGATCGCCATCGGGGTTGCCATGTGGGTACTCCGTACCGGCAGCGCGGCCGGAGCATTCGCCTCCTTCGTCATCCTCGGCATTCCGGCGATGGTGGTGCTCTGGATGGGATTGTCAGGCTCACGTTCCGAGAGCGCGACCCGACCTTGGCAGTCGCTCTTCCTCACGGTTGGAGTGATCCTGACCGTCCTCGCATTGCGCCAACTCGCCAATTGGCTCGGCGAGCCCGGTGATGCATCCAACGGGATCAACGTGTTCTGGTCCTTCGGACTCGGAGCGGTGGTCTCCGCCTGCGCGGCTCGAAGGGCCGGAGTGCGATTCCTGATCCTCTTCGCATGTCTGCTCTCAGCCGTGGCTCTAGCTGGCTTTCTCGATGCCGTGTTCGACGGAGGCATCGCCGAGAGCTTCGGCGCCTTCAGAGGGTTGATGCTCCTGTACTCACTGGTTCTCGCCGGGATCGGTGTGGTCCTCTGGCGCGCCCCTGACCGCAGCGATCGGAGGGTCGAATCGGAGTTCGAGGAGGTCGCCTCTGATCTTCCTCTGCGTCACGCGTCTGAGGCATTCACTGCAGCGACCGCCGTAGCCGTGTTCGCCGGCGGCTACGGCATCACCTCAGCGCTCGGTCTGATCCCGACCGTTGCGGGCGTGGACAGCGCCGGTTCCGGGATCGTCTGGGAGCTAGCCCTGCTGCTGGTCGGCCTCGTGGCGGTGATCGCCGGAGTGGGCATCGGGGCCCGGGGTCTGACCTGGGCTGGTGCTGCCGGCCTGATCCTGTTCTTCTACGTGGTCGGACTCGATGTCCCCTCCGGAGAAAGGCGACCCGACGCTTTCGGGGTGTGGCCAGCGTTGCTCATCGTCGTGGGTTCGGTGTTCCTGGCTGCCAGCTTCTTCCCGGAATCGAGCCTCGGCAAGGCGCCGAGGCGCCTGATCCAGCGTCTGCGCGAGCGTGGGCGAGCTGACTGATCAGAACACGAGGACGGTAGTCGAGCGGCTGCTCGAGTCGGTCAGCCGCGCTGATGCTGAGTCCCTGCGCTCGCTCTCCGATGAGTCGATCACCATCCACACTGCTCGAGGCGACCTCGTCGGCCCAGACGCCGCTGCAGAGTGGGTCTCCAAACGCTTCGACCATCTGGACCGTCGGTATCGCCTGATCGATCTCGAGGCGAGCGAGGGCGGGGTGACGGTCCTGGCCGCTCTCGAGTATGTATGGAGGGAGTCCGGTGAGGTGGCCGACACGACCGAGGTCGAGATAGCGGTTGGCCTGAGGGACGGCTCGATCACTTCCTGGCGGGTTCTGGAGGATCAGGGATAACCGCTCTCGTCGCTCTGCGACGGTGGTAGGCTGGAAGTCGGGGTTCGAACTCGTTCGACAGCCGTCCCCAATGTTGACCCAACACAATCGGCCAGGGTGTCGATTTCCGGGGTCCTCAGTTGCGCTGAGTTCATCCGGTAGACGCCCACCTGTCCAACGACGGGTTCTCAGGCCGGGACGGCAACGGCGAGTTGGATCCCCTTTTCCTTTCTCGCTGCAGCGGGGGAGAAGCACCTCGACTTCCGCCTCAGCGAATGATGGATTCCACCGTACGCTCATCATGGCTCGAGTCGTTCGCGGTCACTCTGCGAGAGAGGCTCGTGGACCAGTCGCGGTCCGCGGCGCTCGCCGGAAGGTCACTCGGCCCGGCCGAGGAGTCGATCGCCGAGCTCGTCGAGCGTGATGCGGCGCTGCTCTCGAGTCGGTCGCGGGAAGAACTGAGGGAGCTGATCGAGCGTGAGGCACTCGGGCTCGGCCCGCTCGAGGAACTCCTGGCCGATCCATCGGTAGACGAGGTGCTCGTGGTCGGCCATGATCGCGTCTGGATGGAGCGCCGGGGCAGGTTGGAGCGCACGGATGTGCGTTTCAGGGACGCGCAGTCACTCGATGATGCGATCGAGCGACTGCTTGCGCCGCTCGGCCGGAGGGTCGATGAACTCTCCCCGATGGCCGATGCGAGGTTGGTGGACGGCTCCCGGGTGAATGTGACCGTGCCGCCACTCGCGATCGATGGAGCCTGCCTGTCGATACGTCGCTTCGGAGCAGAGCGACCCTCGCTGAGGGACCTGATCGAGAAGGGGACTCTCAGCGAGAGAATGTTCGAGACCCTCACTCGAGCGGTCGAGCGGCGCGAGAACATCCTGATCAGCGGGGGCACCGGTGCCGGCAAGACGACGCTGCTGAACGCCCTTTCCGCCCACATCGATCCGTCGGAGCGCATAGTGACCATCGAAGATGCGGCAGAGCTGCGTCTCTCCCAAGAGCACGTCGTGAGGCTGGAGTCACGACCCGCGAACGTCGAGGGTCGTGGAGAGGTGACGATCCGAGATCTGCTCCGCAACGCACTCAGGATGCGCCCCGATCGACTGCTGATCGGAGAGGTCAGGGGGGCCGAGGCGCTGGATCTGGTGATCGCCTTGAACACGGGCCACGATGGCGCCCTCTCTACGGTTCATGCGAACTCGCCCGAGGACTCGCTGGTCCGACTCGAGATGTTGGCCACGCTCGCGGGAGGCGGGCTGGAAGCAGGCAGGATCAGGGATCAGCTCGTCCGAGCCCTCGACCTGATAGTCCAGATCGACCGGGTCGCGAGCGGAGAGAGGTTGGTGACCGCGGTGGCGAGACTCGGAGCGGAGGGAATCGAGCCTGTGGACGTACATCCGTCCACGCAGTGATGAGCCTCCAGAACTCCCTGGCCATCATGATCGGCGCGGTGCTGGCCGGTGCACTCCTGACGTTTGCGGCGAGTGATGTGGTTCGGTCCATTCCCGGTCTGACGGAGTGGCTGCGTTCCAGCCTGATTCCCCTTCGTCGGGCAGGTGACGAGGGTGATCTCCCGGATCAGGCCGAGCGTCGGCGTCTGGGTCTGGTCGCCAGTGGGGCGATGCTGCTCTTCTCCGTCCTCGTGGCGGGGGTGGGACCGCTGATGCTCCTCGCAACCGCGGGCCCGGTCCTGGCTCTTGCCGTGATCAGACATCGTCGCTCGAGATACCGGATGCAGGTGGAGATCGCCATCCCCGAGGTGACTGCGGCACTCAGCGACTCTCTTTCCGGCGGTGCGTC
>JBJTBI010000013.1:0-4612 GCA_046091265.1 bacterium | reverse complement strand
CTCCCACACGCGATGCGCCGTTGCCTCGTCCGGCTGGACCAGACCGAGTCGGTGATCGTGAGCGAGTGCCTCGGCGAGGCGCATGCCCGGCCTCAGCCCCATGGCGGTCGCGGACGGCGAGCACTCGCCGATCAACTGAGCGGAGCCGGGTTCAGGCGCCAGCGCCAGGGGTGGTGTGTCAGGCCTGTTGGCGTCCTCTCCCATCGCACAGCTGAGCGAAAAGCACGGGATCCGGACGCATGCGGTTAGTTCTGGGTAATCCATCAGTAATCGAACATATGTTCGCATTGGCGAACAGAGCAGTCAAGTGCCCGTTACGGAACTTGCGAGATCTGTCTGGAGAGGAGACGGAGGGCGGGGTCAGAGAGCGCCGGCGCTCAGCAGCGACCCGAGCACCGATGCGACCGCCACCCCGGAGAGCGCGAGCCACTGACCCTGCTCGGGCAGACGCGAGACCGCGAACCCGCAGATCACGCCGGCGGCCAGACCACCGAGGTGGCCGCCGATCGAGATCCCGCTGACCGAGAAGGTGATCACGATGTTCAGGACCAGCCAGATCCCTATCTCCTGGGCGATCCGCTGGACCCCGCGCTCGCGGGCGACCACGATGGTCGCCCCCATCAATCCGTAGATCGCACCGGACGCTCCGACGGTGGGAGAGTCGGGTGTGAGCAGCAATGCGCCGAACGATCCGGCGAGCAGGGCGGCGAAGTAGACACCGAGGAACTTCGGCGTTCCGATCGCCGGCTCGAGCAGCCGGCCGAGGATCCACAACACCAGCATGTTCAGACCGAGGTGCAGGATCCCTGCGTGGAGGAAGCCGCCGGTGACGATCCGCCACCACTCCCCCACCGCGATGCCCGGCCCGTAGACGGCTAGGTTCGCCACCAACCCTCCCGTTCCGCCGAAGGCCACCGAGCCCGCGCCCGACACGGCCTCGATCATGAACGCCACCACGTTGATCGCGATCAGCGCGTAGGTCGCCCGCGGCTCGGCGCCGGTCGCGATCGACTGCGCGGTGTGGACCTTGGTCCGCTCTCCGGCGCATTCGGGACAGCGCATGCCGACCGAGGTCGAGGTCATGCAAGCCGGGCAGATCGGCTTGACGCAGGCCGAGCAGCTCACGCCGGTCTCGCGGCCGGGATGTCGGTAGCACTCCTGGACAGGGGTCACTTGACCCAAAGCCTAGCCCGGTGCCATCGCCGGCCTGCTCCGGGCCCGTGCCGATTGCCTTACCTTTTCGCAAGAGGTGAGTACGACCCGGCCACATATCTCCACCGCGCCCTCGCCCGGGGCGTCGACGGCCCGGCTGTGGTGCCTGGTGGTGGGAGCGTTCCTCCTGCTCACCGGCGTGGTGGGCTTTTTCTACACGGCCGACTTCGGCACCGGAAGCGCCGTCGCCTCGACCGATGTGTACGGCGTGCTCGCGAGCAACGGTTGGGACAACCTCGCGTTCATCGCTCTCGGCGCACCCCTGTTGTTCGCCGCGCGGGACCACGCCCCGCTGGGGGCGCTCGTCGGTGCGATCACGCTGCTGGTGATCGTTGTGCTCGGCATCGCCGCGCTGGGCGAGAGCGGCATCCCGTTCGTGGCCGAGGACGGCCGGCTGATCGACCTGCTCCCGGTCAGCACCTTCGATGTCAGCCTCTATGCGGTGCTGGCCGCTCTCGGCCTGTGGGCGTGGCGGGCATCGAGGGTTTCCGCTCCCTGAATCATTCGTTAACCATGAAAACCGACCCGTCGGGTAGTATTTTTGCTCCGTGAAGCTCCGAATCGCAATCGCAGCCGCCTCGGCACTGATGCTCGTCGCAGCCCCGTCCGCGTTCGCCGACGAGGCCGGATCGCCGGACGGTGGCGAGCGGACTCCAGTCGAAAACGGCTACCCGCCGCTGCCGCCCGAGTGCCAGCCGACCGCAGACCGCACCGCGATCGAGTGCACCTACGACTACGGCGATCGCGTCGATGTGCAGCCGGCCTTCGGCTGCTGGAGCCTCGCCGACGGCACCGATATCTGCGTCGACCCGCCCGAGATCGTCTCGGTGCCGGGCAGCAACTATGCCGCGGGCGAGTGTGAGATCGTCTTCGACCCTGAGGCCGACAGGTGTGTGATCGAGCGCGGCACCTCGGCGACGGTGTGGATCGGACGAGCAGGGCAGTTCTACGTGATCGATTGGCCATGGGGCGCCGACGAGGAACTCGATGCCGCCCTGATCCGCAACGGTGCCGAGTTCAGGGACGCGATCGCAACCGGCAACGTCGACTTCTTGATCGGCGCCTGTGACTCCGGTCAGATCGAGGGCGACGGATCCGATAGGCCGCTGCCCCCCAACTCCTGCCCCGACGGTGCGGAGCTCTGCGTGCCTCCCGTGCCGTACCTCTGCCCGGACGGAGCTGAACTCTGCATTCCCCCGATGCCCGTAGAAGTCATCGAAGACGATCCATCCGGCCGTGCCGACTCACCTGCGACACTGAGCGGTGCGCGGGCCGAGAAGGGCAAGAAGGCCGGCAAGGCCATGAAGAAGTCCCGCGGCAAGAAGTCGAAGCAGAAGAAGTCCCGACGCTGAGTCCGCTCCCCAGCGCCTGCCGTAGTCAGGCGCTGGGCGTCCTCGGCCAACTGCCTGAGGCTCGACTCGACCGCTTTCGTGTCGGGCGCCCTGCGCCTCAGGCCCAGAACCACCAGCGCGGCTCCGGCCGCGACGCTCGCGGCACCGGCGGCCGCCGGTCGGACCCAGTTGCGCGGGTCGCGCAGCGAGCGCAATTCCGACTCGGACAGCTCCTCTCGCCAGCTGGCGAGATCCTGGTTGGCCTGATCGGCCACCAGCGACAGGCGCTGCTCGAGTTTTTCGACCATCTGCTCGGGAGGCTCGACCGGCTGGAGAGCGTTTTTGAGCATCGCCTCGATCTCGGAGATTCCGCCTCTGATCTCTTCCGGGCGCGGCATCTCGGGGGTCATCTCGTCTCTCCTCCCGCTCTTTCGGAAGCGACCATCTCCTCGAGCTGCTTGACCGCGCGGTGCAAGAGGACCTTGGTCGCGCCGTTGGAGCGACCCATCGCACGGGCGATCTCGGCGTTGTCCATACCGAGCGCGAAGCGCATGATCAGCGCCTCGCGGCGCTCGCCGGGGAGATCGCGGATCAGCCGCATGATCTGACCCAGTTCCTCGCGGTCCTCTGCGATCCGCTCGGTTCCGACCGGCGCCGCGATCGGCTCGACCAGATCGATCGAGGCCTGGGGCTTGCGGGCCCGGTCGCGGTAGTGGTTGTAGGCGAGGTTCTGGACGATCCTGATCAGCCACGGCCTGAGCGAGCGGCCTTCGGATTCGCGCTGGGCGCGGTCGAAGTGGCGGTAGGCCTGGAGGAAGGCCTGCTCTGTCAGGTCCTCTGCATCGTGATGGTTGCCCACCCGGTAGTACGCGAACGAGTCGACATCGCGCAGGTGTTCGCGGTAGAGGCGATCGAAGTCACGGTCGAGCGCAGCCTTGCGCTCGGGCGAGAGGTCTGCCGGCTCCTTGCCTGACGGGCGATTCGCTGGGTCGGCCACGGAGGTCACGGTAGAACGGTCCTGCCGCTCGGCGTGCAGCGTGGCGGTCATGCGGCGCTGCGCTCCCTCCCGGCTCGCCGGACGGTCTGGATCCAGGCGTCGTTCGTGATCTCGCCGCGGATCAGCGCGGCGAGGCTCTCGAGCGCCTTCGCGTCGTAGCCCTTGGCGCGCAGGGTATCTGCGATCAAGGGCACCGAGTCGAGCCCTTCCGAGGTCTGCCCGATGATCCCGGGGATCTGCTCGGTGGTGGCCTCGCCGCGACCCAGGAGCTCGCCGGCCCGGCGGTTGCGGCTCTTCGGGGCGAGCATGGTGGCGGTCAGATCCCCCACACCCGCCAGGCCGTTGAAGGTCTCGATCCTCGCTCCGCTTGCGGTGGCGTAGTCGACGCACTCCTGCCAGACCTCGGCCGCGGCTATGCCTGCTGCGTTCATGCCGTGCGGCTCGCCTGCAGCGGCCGCCAGCGCCGCCGCGTTCTTGGCAGCACCGGCCATCTCCACCCCCACGATGTCGTCGGTGCGCTCGCAGAACAGCCCGGCGTCGTCGAATACCTCACCGAGCTGCGCCATCAGATCGGCGTCGGAGGTGCCGAGCACCAGCGCGGCAGTGCCCGAGACCGCCTCGTTTGAGTGAGCCGGGCCGCCGAGACACGCATAGGCGCGCGCCGGAAGGCGATCGCGCACATAGGCGATCGGAAACGCGCCCATCGGGGAAACCAGCCCCTTGCTCAGCACCAGCACCGCTGAGCGCGAAGCGACTCTGGTGCCGATCGAACCCACCGCTGCGGGCAGGGCCTTCGAGGGCACGGCGAGCACCACCAGGTCGGCTCCTGCCAGTTCGATCTCGGCGGCTCGCTTGGGGGTGAGGTTCTCCGGGAAGGGGACATCCGGTAGATACTCCTCGTTCACCCGCTTCTTGGCGAGCTTCCCGGCCTGCTCTTCTGTGTGACAGCCGAGTTCGACCTCCAGCCCGCCGCGAGCCAGCAGCACCGCGACCGCGCTTCCCCAGGCTCCGGCTCCGATCACCGCCGCGGTGCGCATGGGCGGCAGGCCGCCGAGATACTCCCACTGCAGGA
>JBJTBI010000012.1:0-8124 GCA_046091265.1 bacterium | reverse complement strand
GGTCGGTCGACTCGATCACGGACTTCTCCAAGACGTACCTGCGACCCGCGTTGATCCTGGCCGTTGGCGGCCTGGCCATGTTCGTGGCGCTGATCGCGCTCATCTCGGGAGTGCACCACCTGGTGGTACTGGGCCTCGAGGCTCTGTCCGTCTCCTATCCCGATGAGAACGGCTGGATACGCGTCATCGCCTTCTCGACCCTCCTGATCCTGTTTGGGGTGCTGACCTGGTTCGTGCTCCGCTCCGACCGCTCCGACCTGCTCAAGGCGACCTTCTCGGTCGTTCCGTACGCCCTCGCCTACACGGTGATCGCGGGCAACCTCGGTGCCGGCTTGATGCCCGCGCTGGGAGTTGGTGTGGCCTTCTTCCTGGTGGTTCTCTTCTTCCTGCGTCGCAAGCGCCTGCCGTGGCTCTACACCTACGCGCTGGTCTTCACTTCCCTCGCGATGCTGACACTCGTACTGACTACCGCGTAGCCCCGGGCGAGTAGGTCAGCGGCAGGGACTCGCCAGGTGCGAGCTAGAAGCCGGGGATCTTGGAGATGATCGGCTTCACCGGCGCACCGTCCTTGGCGGCCAGTGACTTGATCCCGGCGAAGGCTCCGGCAAGCGCGATGATCTGGACGGTGTTGATCTTGCCGTTCTCCAGCCCCGGGATGAAGGCACTGACCAGTCCGATGGTCGGTGACAGTTTGTCTCCCAGTCCCCGCAACTGATCATCAGAGAGGGCAGCGTCTCGTGCTTCCTTGAGCTGGGTCAGAGCGAACACCCCAGCGAGCCCGGCCTTTGCGAGGGCCTTCTTCCGTCCCTCCGCCCCTTGCGAGAACGTGCCCGCCTTCCAAGGGTCGTAGATCCAGCGCTTGAAGGCACCGAGCGCCAAGCCGGTGTGGAGGACGAATCTCGCCTTGGCGAACTTGACGTCGGGGACGGTTCGCGTCACCACCTCGCCACTCGGTGTAGTCGAGCTGACCGTCTTGGTGTCGTCGCCGTAGGCGACCAGACCTACCGAGGCCGGAAGGAGGGCGAGTGAGCAGATGAGTGCGGCAGCCCTCTTCACCGCGGGGAAACTATCAGCCCCTACGGAACCCAGATGGAGTGCAGTAAGGAGATTCAAACGATGGCATTCGTTCCTAGGGATAGCGGGACCGATGGGTTAACCTTGGAATTCGTTGGCCTAACCCCCAGAAGGGCGTCAGAGCGTGCAGAGGTATCCCGATGGAGCAGCAGGATGACTTGGGCGATCGTACTGCTCGTACTCGCGCTCGTGATGCTCGTGGCCGAGGCTCACCTTCCCGGCGCAATTCTCGGTGTTCTCGGGATCGTCCTCCTGGTTGGTTCCGGTCTCCTCTTTCGGGAGAGCGGGGTGGACATCCCTGTTCCGGTGATCATCGGAACAGCCCTTGTGATCGGGCTGTTGATCATCTTCGCCGCGCGGAAGGTCCGGGAGGCGTATCGGACCTCGCGGGTGATGACCGGCTGGGAGGAGTTGATAGGACAGACCGCAGAGGTTCGGGAGTCGCTCGATCCCGAAGGACAGGTCTTCGTCGAAGGAGCCCTCTGGCGTGCCCGCACGGTCGAGGGATCCCCGATAGGAGTTGGTGAAGAAGTCAAAGTGCAATCGGTCGACAAATTGACCTTGGTCGTTGCCCCCGCTGGCGATTTCGGTCAAACACCGTCGACCGGATCGGAGAAGAACGTATGACAGTCGCAATCGGAGTAGTGATCGTCGTGGCCATTCTTCTGGTCATCTTCCTCTCATCCGCTATCCGCATCCTTCGCGAGTACGAGCGAGGAGTGATATTCCGGCTGGGTCGTCTGATCGCTCAGAAGGGGCCGGGCCTGATCCTGCTGATTCCGTTCATCGATCGGATGGAGCGGGTGGAGCTGAGAACGGTGACGCTGAGGATCGAGCCTCAAGAGGTGATTACCCGTGACAATGTGCCCGCCCGAGTGACTGCGGTGGCCTACTTCAGGGTCATCGATCCCAACCGGGCCATAGTCGAGGTCGAGGATTATGAGACGGCGACGCTTCAGATCGCTCAGACCACGCTTCGCTCGGTTCTTGGCAGCGCGGAGCTCGATCAGCTGCTGGCTGAGCGCGAGCAGCTGAACGAGAACCTCCAGCGCGTGATCGACGAGCAGACCGAGCCGTGGGGCGTCAAGGTCACCACGGTCGAGATCAAGGACGTCGAGATCCCCGAACAGATGCAGCGCATCCTCGCCCGTCAGGCCGAAGCCGAGCGCGAGCGGCGAGCGAAGATCATCAACTCCGAAGGCGAGTTCGAGGCAGCCGAGAAGCTAGCCCAAGCCGCGGATTTGATCAGCCCCAATCCCGTTGCTCTGCAGTTGCGCTATCTGCAGACGCTGTTGGAGATCGGCTCGAATCAGAACACCACCGTCGTATTCCCTCTGCCGCTCGAGTTGATGAAGGCCCTGAGTCCGCACTTGGCGGGGCAGGGTGAGCAAGCAGACAAGCCGTGAGGGCTCGAGGATCTGGTCGAGACCGCCTAGATGAGTTACCGTTGCGGTGCGTAATCCGTTGGACAGAGTAGGACTCTCGGATACTTTTTCGGCCATCTACGCAGCCGGACGGACCTTTAAGCCCGACGTTTGAGCTTTGTGCCATCTCCATACCGGGATCGGCGCGACGGTCAGCCGATCTCGCAGCTCACAGCATTGCGCTGTAAGAAAATTCCCGAAGCGAGTGCTCCCTTTGCCTACCCTGAGTTCCTCGCCTTTCGCTGCAAGGTGACCCGGCAGGAGTCTCATCTCGAAGGGTGAAGGGTGCTCGAACCATGGCGACTCGAATCGGACGACAACTGACTACCGTGGCCACTCTCCTGGCTTTCCTGTTCTTGCTCGCGGTCCCCACGCAAGCGCTTGCGGGAGGAATCGTCGTAGACACCGATCCGCCCTCGATCCCCGAACCTCCACCCGCTCCCACGGCGAACCGCAGCGCCATCATCGACCTGGTCCGCACCGAGTTGAACCGCGACGTTCGCGAACGTCGAAGCGACAACGTCCCGAGGTACCACTTCGGCCGCGGGTCGATCGCTCCGTACAGCATCGGCGATCAATGGTGCGTCGCATTCGGTACCTGGTCTTGGTCGAAGGCAGGTTTTTCCGACTACCTCGGCACGTCCCTGCTGCGTCGCTCCTACGGTGGTCGAAGCGTCGCCATCCAGGTTCGCGATCTCACTCGCTGGGCCAAGCGGACAGGGCATTGGACGCTCCGGGCCACACCAGGGGACCTCGTGGCCTACGGGGAGGGTCACATCGGAGTGGTCGTCAAGGCTGATCGGACCGGCCGTGCCGTCAGGTCGATCGAGGGTCACCAGGCCGTTGGGGTCCGCTGGGTCGTGATCGAGATGTCCGAGGTCACCGGCTACATCAGCCCAAGTGTGATCACACGGTCTCAGCGGGTGGCACGCTCTTCACCGTTGGCGGATGTCGATTAACATTTGCGGCTGATGGAACTCTATGTCTGTTACGGGGTCTGGAAGAACCCGCGGATCGCCGGGCACAAGCACCCCTGTGCTGAGGCCTATCAAGCGCTGCTCGACGCGGGTTACGACCCTGAGGTCGTCAAGGTCTACGGCCTCGGTCCGCTGCCTCTGTGGATGCAGCCGAAGCGCCGGAGGGTGAAGGAGATCACCGGTAAGACCTGGGTTCCCGCGCTCGAGTTCGACGACGGAACCGGTATCGGTGACTCCAAGAAGATCATCGCCTGGGCTGAGGCGAACCCCGCCAAGGGCCGATAGCCCTCAGTCTTCGGCCTTCGCGGCACCCAAGGCCCGAACCAGTTCGCCAACCTGGTGATCCCGCTCCAGGGGATGCCGAAGAGGGGCCTCTGGGTTGATCTCGTAGCTGTTTCGCCTTCCGGTCTTTGTCCTCGTCAGGTAGCCAGCGTCGACAAGATCGCTGACGATTCGCTGGGCGGCACGCTCGGTGATCCCGATCGCCTCCGCCAGATCCCGGATCCTCGCGTCCGGGTTGCTCGAGAGGTAGACGACTACATGACCGTAATTGGTGAGGAAGTTCCAGTCTGACATCGATACGGAGAATAAAAAGGACTACGGATACCGGCTTCGCAATACCTGTCTTATATAGCGTATATAGTCCTGCTGCATGAGCACCGCCCTCCAGAATCTCCTCTCCCCTGGGGTCCTCTTCTTCGCACTCGGCGCCTTCGCCGCTGCCGTCAAGTCCGATGTGGGTCTTCCGCGGCAGGTCGCTCAGACCCTCGCCTTGTATCTGATGGCTGCCATCGGCTTCAAGGGCGGGGCACAGTTGCGGGAGGCCGGACTCGGATTCGAGGCGGGGTTGGCGCTCGCAGCCGGTTTGGTCCTGGGACTGACGATTCCGTTGATCGCGTACCTCCTCCTCTCCAAGCTGGTCGAGCTCGACAGGATCAACTCGGCAGCCATCGCGGCTCATTATGGCTCCGTGAGCCTGGTGACCTTCGGGGCAGCGGTTGCGTTGTTCGAGCAGATCGGAGAGCCGACTTCAGGGTTCATGCCTGCCGTCCTTGCCTTGATGGAGGCACCGGCCATCGCGGTGGGTGTTGCCCTCGCGCGACGGGCCGGG
The DNA here is from genome assembly GCA_046091265.1 of bacterium. Taxonomy (GTDB): domain Bacteria; phylum Actinomycetota; class Thermoleophilia; order Solirubrobacterales; family 70-9; genus CAIUSP01. The sequence goes on along the minus strand of JBJTBI010000012.1, from coordinate 3,538 downwards.
TCGACCGGCGACACCTCTGGTCACGCGATTCGCGATGCGCTCACCACGGGAAGCGTCTTGGTTCTGCTCGGCGCGACGGTTATCGGCTTGATCCTGGGTGCGCAGGGCCTACAGGATCTCGACGGCTTCTTCGTGGCTCCCTTCACCGGCGTCCTGGCACTCTTCCTGCTCGACATGGGGCTCCTCGCTTTCAGCCGAATCGGTGCGTTGAAGGAGGCAGGTATCAGGCCGATCATCTTCGCCGTGACCATGCCGGTAGTAGGTGGGTCGCTGGGGGTCTTGTTCGGAACCGTGATAGGACTAGGTGTCGGTGACACGGCGCTACTCGCCACTTTGGCCGCGAGTGCTTCCTACATCGCCGCGCCCGCCGCGATGCGAGTAGCCGTACCCGAGGCGAACCCCGGACTCTCCCTGCCGCTCGCGATCGGCATCACCTTCCCGTTCAACCTCATCGTCGGAGTCCCGCTGTATCTCCAGCTGTCGAAGTGGCTGGTCGGTGGCTGAAGTGACTGAGGAATCTGCGTCGGCCATCCCGGCGGTGCAACCGAGGGGCTTTCGTGTAGCCATGGTGGGTGCCGGTCAACTCGCCCGGATGACCCAGCGGGCTGCGATCGATCTCGGGGTGGAGCTCAAGGTGCTCGCTACGGACCCAGACGAGGCCGCTGTTCACGCGGGCGCAGATCACCTGATCGGTCCGTATGACGAGATCACGACCCTGCGTCGACTCGCCGAAGGGGCAGCGGTGCTGACCTTCGACCACGAGCATGTTCCCACCGAGATGATCGAACAGCTCGAGAACGAGGGGGTAAGGGTGGTGCCGTCCGCCGGATCGAAACGCCTTGCCCAGGACAAGTCGTATGCGCGGGAGCGGCTGGGGGAACTCGGGTTTCCGCTGCCTCCTTACAGGCTGGTCAGCTCGAGACGGGAACTGTCGGAATTCGGTGATCAGTACGGCTGGCCGATCGTGGCGAAGTCGCCGACCGGTGGCTACGACGGAAAGGGCGTCTGGATGGTCGAGGACGAGAAGGCAGAGGCGATCCCCGCTGAGCAACTTTCTGCCGGATTGCTCTTGGAGCCGAAGCTCGAGCTCGAGCGTGAACTCGCGGTGGTCGTTGCCCGTTCCACGACTGGTGAGACCCGTGCCGTCCCGGTCGCGGAGACGGTCCAGCGCGACGCGATGTGCAGGGAGATCCTCGTTCCGGCCCCCATTCCTGAGGCCTTGCGCCGTGAGGCCGAGGAGCTGGCCATCTCGATCGTCGAGGCAACGAATTCGCACGGCGTCATCGCGGTGGAGATGTTCGTCGCCGGTGGTGATCTGTTGATCAACGAGCTGGCGCTTCGGCCTCATAACTCGGGCCACTTCACGATCGAGGGGACCGAGACCTCGCAGTTCGAGCAGCACCTGAGGGCGGTTCTCGGGTGGCCGCTCGGGAGCGCCGAATTGACGGCACCAGCAGTGGTTACCGTCAATGTGGTGGGTCCCTCAGACGGGAGCGATCCCCGGTCTCGTCTGGCAGCGGCGGCCGCGATACCAGGGGCTCATCTGCACATCTACGGGAAGGAGGCCCGCCCGGGCAGGAAGTTGGGTCACGTCACAGTCCGCGGGCCCGACCTCCACTCGGCTCGCGATTCCGCGCTGGCAACCGTGATGATCCTTGAGGGCAATGCAAGCGAGGAGGTAGAGGATGTCTGAACCGGTGGTGGGAATCGTGATGGGGAGCGACTCTGATCTGGAGACGATGCGACCGGCATCTGAGGCGCTCGAGGAGATCGGTGTACCCCACGAGGTTCGTGTCGTCTCGGCGCACCGAACCCCGCACGAGATGGTCGCCTACGGCTCCGAGGCGGAGAGTAGGGGTCTGCGCGTGTTGATCGCCGGCGCAGGGGGCGCCGCGCACCTGCCGGGCATGCTCGCCGCGTGTACACCCCTCCCGGTGATCGGAGTACCTGTCGCTCTGAAAGATCTCGACGGGCTCGATTCGCTGCTCTCCATCGTGCAGATGCCATCTGGGGTTCCGGTGGCCACGGTTGCCATCGGCGCAGGCCGAAACGCCGGTCTGCTTGCAGCGCGGATCATCGGCGCGGGCGACGAGGCGGTCAGGACCGCGGTCTCGGGTGGTCAAGCAAAGTTGGTCGAGCGTGCGAGAGAAGGAGACGCCCGTGTAAGGGCAGAGATGGAGAACGGATCAGGAGCGGGTGACTGAACGGACTCGCTCCGGACCCGGTGCTCCAGCCAGCGGGCCGACGGAACCGCCCGTCGCCTCGACAACAGATGGACACCCGCCCCCTTCGCAGCACGATTCGATCTTCTGACGACAGTCCTGGCACCACCATGCCGAGCGCATCCAGAAAAGGCGGTGTTCCCGGCCGGTCATTGCGCAGAGCATGGAGTGGGATTATCCGGCCCGGTCTGGACGGAGCAGGTAGTCGCGACCTTCCTTCAGCGTCTGCGTTTGCAGCCCAGAGAGCCGACATCGAGATCTGTGCCGTCATCCGCAGAGACGAACGACCAGCTTGCCCGAGAGCCTCGACCAGGCCAGCGTTTGAGGGTCAACCGGAGCGCTCCGTCGGCGCTGGTGTTGCCGAACTCCAGAGGTGTCGTGCTCGGCTCGTCGAGCGGGTAGTGACTGCGACCGCCCGCCCCGGATACGAACTGGACGATGCCGCGGTTCGAAGCGAAGCGCTGCATGTTGTGGTCGTGACCGGAAAGCCAGATCCTCGCCCTGTTGGCGAGTAGGCCCCAGAGGGGTTCGATCTCCGACTGGTCCCCGTGTGAGCCGTCGCTGTAACGGGGACGATGACTGAGTGCGATCCGGCAGTTGCCCCGGGATTTGGTGTTGGCGAGGAGGTTCTTCAGCCAAGTGTGCTGGGCTGAGCCGACCCCGGTCGGTTTCTCCGAGTTGAGGACGACGAACTGCCAACCCGACGAGGTGAAGGAGAAGTAGGGCGGAGGGGGGGATCCGCGCTCGGCTGTCCAATACGGATCGAAGCCGAGTGACCGAGTCGGGTGCTCGTGGTTGCCGATGACCGGTACCGTCTTGGCGCTGAACTGGCCGAAGGTCGGGTCGTAGTTGTCGGCGAAGTCGGCGGCGGTACCGGAGGGATAGACATCTCCCAGATAGAGCAGGTATTCCATCTTCCTCGAGGCGATCAGATCGGCGTTGGACTGGCCGAGCGCGCCCTCACCCACGTCGCCTACCGCCCAGATCCTGGTCAGCTTGGCGTGATCTCTCGAAGCGGTCCACGGCTGACCGGCGGCACCGGCCTCAGACAGGGCGAGGGTGAGCAGCACCCCTGCGAGTGCCGTGGAGAGTACGAGGCCCGTGATCAGTTTGTTCCTGGTGGTGGTCATCTGAGTCCTGAAACACGGAGCTTGCCGGAAGGTCTCGCGATCAGAGCTCCTCCAGGGCTGCCGCGATCGCAGACGAGATCTCACCGAAGTGCTCGAGTTCCGCGGTCACTGGGGGAGAGGTGGCCCCGCCGTCGCCAAGCGGTCGCACGAGCACGCCTTCTTCGCGCACCAGCTTGCCGAGCTCGA
>JBJTBI010000011.1:0-7463 GCA_046091265.1 bacterium | reverse complement strand
CTCAAGCCCGGCCAGAGCCGGTGGACATAGATCAGGTGTTCAACACCTTCGATGAGCCGACCCGAGAGGCGATCCAGGTCCAGCTGAAGAACTTCGGCGACGGCCTCGCCGGGCGTGGCGGAGACATCAATGCGGCAATCGGCAACCTGGTGCCGCTGACCGAGTCGCTACCGCGGGCAATGGGCAACCTCGCTTCGACCGAAACCCGGCTGGACCGCTTCGTGCGTGCAATCGCCGCCGCCTCGGCCGAGGCAGGACCGGTAGGAGAGCAGCAGGCTCAGGCCTTCGTCGGACTGGACAAGACCTTCCAGGCGCTGGCAGATGTCTCGCGCCCCTACATCCAGGAGGCGATCAGCGAGGGACCCGCGACCGAGGATGTGACGATCGAGACCATGCCGAGGATCCGTCCCTTCCTCACCGATACCGCGAGGCTCTTCGCGAATCTCCGGCCCGGTATGGCTGCGTTGCGCAGGGCTGGACCGTCAATCTCACAGGCGATCGTGAAGGGTATCCCGGCTCTCCAGGGTGCGCCCGCATTCAATGCCCTGTTGCCCGGGCTGAGCGCAGAGGTGTTGAACCTCTCGAACGACGCGACGGCTCGAACCGGACTCGATTCCCTGATCGGAGCGAGTGATTACCTGGAGTCGCTGGTGACCTTCGTCGGTCCAGCGCAGAGCACATGCAACTACGCAACGCTCCTGTTCAGGAACGCGGCGGATCTCGCTTCGACCGGGGACAGCCTCGGGTCGCTGCTGCGCTTCATCTCCTTCAGCGCCCCCAACTTCGGTGAGGGAGCGAACAACATCGGAACCCCCTCTGAGATCCCCGCAGAGGGTCCGGGCGACAACTACCTGCACTACAACCCCTACCCGAATACGGCTGCGCCCGGTCAGGATCAGCGCGAGTGTGAGGCCGGCAACGAGCCCTACCCGAGGCAGGTACAGGTGATCGGCAATCCGCCCGGTAACCAAGGCGTCGTGACCGAGGACCAGCTCCCCTCCCCGAAGTGAGCCCAGAGAAGACCATGAGCGAACAGACCAACAAACCACGCGACTACGACGAGCGGATATACCGCAAGGGGAATCCGCCGCATCGCGCCCGGATCGCGATCATCGCGATCATCGCCGTGGTCGTCGGGACCTACTTCGCATGGACCAAGGAACTGCCGTTCGGTAATCCGTACACCCTCAAGGCCGTCTTCGCGAACGCGGTCAAGATCCGGACCGACTCTCCGGTGCGAGTTGCCGGAGTGAACGTAGGCAAGGTGCTCACGGCGGAGAGGGTCGACGGTGTCTCTCAGGTCACCTTCACGGTTGATCAGGCTGGCCAGCCCGTCCACGACGACGCCTACGCGCAGATCCGCCCGCGCATCTTCCTCGAAGGAAACTTCTTCATCGATCTCCGACCGGGCAGCCCCGGCACACCTGAGTTGGCGAGCGGTGACACGATTCCGATCACACAAACTGCGACGTCGGTCCAGATCGACGAGGTGCTCACCGCCCTCCAGTCAGATGATCGCCAGAACCTGGTCGAGACCCTGAGCGGCCTCGGGACGGCGTTGAACGAGGAGCCCACTACCTCGACTTCGGGTACCACCGATGACACCACCGTCGTTCCGGTAACCGGCGGAGAGGCCTTGAACGCAGCGCTCGACTACGGCGCTCAGGCAGGTCGCGACAGTGCGATCGTCAACGAGGCGCTGCAGGGAACCGGGCCCGACGATCTCCGAAACCTCCTCAGGTCCAACGCGATCGTGCTCGGTGTACTGGCGGCAAACGAGCAGTCGCTGCAGAGCCTGATCACCAACTACGCCACCTTCACGGGTGCGCTGGCCGCCGAGTCGAAGAGTCTGAAGGCCGCGGTAGGGGAACTCGGCCCGACCATGAAGCAGGCCGAGCCTTCGCTGAGGCATCTGAACGAGACGCGGCCTGCGCTGCGCGCCTGGACTCGCGGCATCACGCCGGGCCTTCGGGAGTTGCCAGACACGATCACCACCGGAACGCCATGGTTGACCCAGACCTCCCAGCTGCTCCAGGCGAATGAGCTGGCGTGGACGGCTTCGCAACTCGCCCAGACCGGTCAACCTGCCGGTCGCACCGGAGTGTTCGGACCCGGCGTGTTCACCCAGACCGAGCGCTTTTCGAAGTGCGGCACAGAGGTGCTCATACCCACCGGCAACACTCCGATCCAGGATTCGGGAACCGACACCTTCTCGACCGGCAACCCCAGCTACATGGATTTCTTCTACGGCGCGGTCAATCTCTCGGGCGCAACGCAGGGATTCGATGGCAACGGACGCTTCTTCCGGACCCAGCCCGGCGGCGGTCCCACCTCGATTTCCGCCACGAACCCCGAGAAGGGTCCGCAGAACCTCCTCTGGGGTAACGCGATGGCAGCGCCGCTCGGCACTCGGCCGGTTCTCGATCTGACCGGGGGAACGACTCAGCCAGCCTTCAGCACCTCTGCTCTCTGTCAGGACCAGTCCATCCCCAACCTCAATGGGCCTGCGGCTGCGGTAGGCGCGCCGTCTCCGCAGGCTGAGTCCTTCCCCTACGGACCGTGAGCTGAGAGATGAAGAAAGCGATAAGAGAACACTTGCGTGATTTCATGGCGATCCTCATGATCGTCGTCGCCGGCGTGGCGACCACGCTCGTGATCCTGGTCAACCAGCGTGCCGACTTCCCCGAATGGTTCCCCGGTCTGGGTAAGAAGACCTTCGAGATGAGCGCCGAGTTCAGCACCGCGCAGGCGGTCACTCCGGGTCAGGGTCAGTCCGTGGATATCGCAGGAGTTCGCGTCGGAGAAGTCACTGGCGTGGAGCAGCAGGACGGCACCGCAGTGGTCACGGTAGAGGTCGAGGAAGAGTATTCGGACCTGATCCACCGGGATGCGAGCATCCTGCTGCGGCCAAAGACCGGACTGAACGACATGGTGCTGGCTCTGGACCCAGGCACCGAGGATGCGCCTCAGGTCACTGAGGGCGAGACCCTTCCGCTGTCGCAGACCGAGCCGAACGTGAACCCCGACGAGTTCCTCACGGTTCTCGACACGGATACCCGCGACTACTTGAAGCTCCTGTTGGCCGGAGGTGCAGAGGGCTTCGGCGGGGTGGAGAAGGGCCGCCGGCTCGGCGATGTGATGAGGCGCTTCGAGCCTGCGGTGCGCGATATCGGCCTGATCAACAAGGGAATGGCGGCTCGCCGCACGGACATCGCCGAGGGCATCCACAACTTCGGGTTGGTCTCGGCAGCGCTCGCCGAAAGCGATGATGCCGTTGCCGACTTCGTCACCTATTCGGATCAGGCACTGGCAGGCTTCGCCGCGCAGGAGAGCTCTCTGCGTGCGGCGATCCGTGAGTTGCCGGGAGCGCTGAAGGCGACGAGGAACGCGGTCACCTACGGCAACGAGTTCTCGCTCCAGGCCAAGCCCGCCCTCACCAAGTCGCTGCCGGGGGCGAAGGCGCTCGCACCAGCACTTCGGGAGCTGCAGCCGTTCTTCACTCAGACGGTGGGGCCTCTCCAGACTCAGGTTCGTCCGTTCACCCAGACCCTCTACGGAGGCGGCTCGCCAGGGCCGATCAAGGCGCTCCAGCTCGCATCGCAGGGACTCGGCTACTCGACCGAGCCGCTGAAGTCGGGGTTGACCGACTTCAACTCGATCTTCAACGCCCTCGCTTACAACCCCGAGAACTCCGCGACTAAGCAGTCCTACCTCTTCTGGTTGCAGTGGTTGAACCGGAACACCAATTCCACGCTCAGCCTCGAGGATGCGAACGGCCCGCTCGGGCGAGCGACTGCGCTGCTCGACTGCAACACCCGCTTCTACGCGCAATCGGTCGAGGCATATGACCCCTACCTGAGCACCGTCATCGCTCTTGCCGGCATTCCCACGATCCAGCAGATCGGTCGTCCCAATCCCGCAAACCCCTCTCAATGCATCGCTCCTTTCTGATCGCTCATGGGTAAAGCCAAACCAAAGCTCTCGCAGGTCCTGATTCCGGTCGTATTCGCGTTCTCGTGCTTCGGGCTGCTCCTCTTCCTCTGGAGTTCGTTCGGTGGTCCGGTCCCCTTCACCCCCGAGGGCTATCGGGTCAAGATCCCGTTCAAGGAAGGAACCCAGTTGGCGGTGGAGTCGGACGTGCGAATCTCGAACGTCTCGGTCGGCAAGGTCAAAGCGATCGACCTCAACACGGGAGACGGTGAGGGGGAGACCGGAACCGCCACCGCGACGATCGAACTCGACTCCCAGTACGCACCGCTCCCTGCCGACAGCCGGGCCATGCTGCGCCAGAAGACGCTGCTCGGTGAGACCTACGTGGAATTAACTCCCGGAACGCGTAGCGGGCCGGAATTGGCGGAGGGTGCCACCCTGCCGCCCGCGCAAGTGGCCGAGTCGGTTCAGCTCGACGAGATATTCCGCTCTCTCGACGAGAGGACCCGCCTCGCATTCAGGGTCTGGATGCAGGGTTCCGCGGCGGCGACCGATGGCAACGGCTACGCGATCTCGACCGCCTTCGGCACGCTCGAGCCCTTCACCGCCGACGCCAACCGGCTGGTGCAGATCCTCGCCACCCAGGATGCAGCGGTCAGCGGCCTGCTGAGGAACGGAGGTGAGGTCTTCGAAGCCTTGAGTGAACGGCGCGGACAGCTGCGCGGGCTGATCGAGAACGCCGATACGGTCTTCACCACCACCGGCAATCGCGACGACGACCTCCGCGACCTCTTCGTGGCGTTGCCCACCTTCCTGCGCGAGTCGCGGCTCACCATACGCAAGCTCGACAGTTTCTCCTCCACCGCGCAGCCGGTGGTCAACAGCATGCTGCCTGCCTCCAAGCAGCTCAGTGGCACCTTCGAGCAGCTCGCGAAGCTCTCGCCTCAGGCCGAGGGATTCTTCGTTGGTCTGAAGCAGGTCGAGGACAACTCGACCGCCGGCATACCCGCGCTGCAGACGATGGTGGATCCGACCTCGACCGCGGCTCAGGGTGGGTTCAAGCCGCTGCTGGCGCAGTCGACGCCATTCACTCGTCAGGTGACGCCGATCCTCAACGGACTGAGTGACTACCGTCGCGAGTTCGCTTCTACTTTGGGCAACGTCGCTGCGGCGACGAATGCGATCCTCGTCTCCCCGGGCACGACCCGGAAGGTCAAGGTGCTGCGCACCTCGACCGCGTTGAACCCGGAGTCCCTGGTCGGCAGCGGAAGTATCGGTCGCTTCGAGACCTCCCGCGGCAACCCCTACGTGGCGGCCGTCTCCACTGGAGCGACGCCCCTCTCCTTCGGCCCGCTCGCTGGTTTCGAGACCAGGCAGTGTTCGGGCGGTGCCAGCGCCACGATCACCAACGGAGGGGGCACCCCGTTCACTCCGCTCCAGTTCAGCCGGATCCAGCAGTTCGCATTCGGCGGCGTGCCGAGCACCAACACGGTTCCGACGCCCACCTGCGTCCAGCAAGGGGACTTCGCCTCGATCGGGTTCCCCGCCGAGAGCACCCAGTACCAGCACGTCTGGCCGCTTCCTTAGCGACCAACCTCGCAGGCGACCGCAACTATCCGATGTATGCGGGTTTATACTGAGTGCGCACCATCACTCAATGGTGTTTCATGCAGTAGACAGGGATCCCAGAGGGGTTCTGAAAACGACAGGAGAGGTAGGAATCTGATGCGTAGAAGAAAAGTTCTTGTAACCGCAGGTGCGGCCTTGGGCCTCTTTGCCTTCACCGGCATTGCCATGGCTGTTCCCCCCCAGCCACCAGCGCCAACGCCGAGCGTGCCGTTGGCGACGGGCAAGTACCAGACTGCCAAGTACGTTGGTGTCAGCAAGGGAACGGCCAAGCTGAAGGGCGCGGGCAGTGGAAACGAGCTCGGGTTCGTCAGTGGGTTCACCGTGCCGAGCGGCAAGCAGATCACCAAGAAGAAGTGGACCAACGTCGCCATGGCCTTCCGTACAGCGACCGGTAACGGCGCCTATCCGGGTACGGGAATCCCCGATCCGGCAGTCCGGGCCCAGGTCGTGTTCTCTAGCAACCTCAAGTGGGACTTCAGCAAGGCCGCGACCTGCGCGCAGTCGGCTATCGCTGGTCTCAGCACCGATCTCGCCAAGGAAGCCTGCCCGAATTCGATCATCGGCGGCGGAGTCGCCCGTGTCCGGGTTCCGGGTCTGTTCGAGGTTCTCGGTGAGACCCAGGTGGTGGTGACGGGATTCCGTGGTGAGAACGACACCGCCGGTAACCCGACCGTGATCCTGTTCTCCCGTAACGACGCGTTGGCTACCGGTTCGGCTCTGATCGGTACGGTCGTCAACAAGCCGAGTTGGGCAAATGGTGCGGACTACGGCAAGATGCTGGACGTCCAAATCCCGCTGCTGACCGGCGGCACCACGGTACTGACCCAGTTCGAGGTGACGGTCGGAAACGGCTACAAGCCCGGATTCATCCAGGCCAAGTGCGGCAAGCCGACCTTCAAGTCGTCGAGCAGGTTCTACTTCTCGACCAAGGACCAGCCAGGCGGAGGAGCCGACCAGAACCCGGACAGCTACCTGCCGGCGTCTGACAGCAAGAAGTGCGGCTGAGACTCTCTCAAGTCGGATCCGAATCAAGCGAAACGCATAAGTTTCCGGAAAGAGGGGCGGCCAGCGAGCCGCCCCTCTTCCTTTCTCGGTCGAATGGGTCAGAGAGTGAAACTTCCGGTCGAGCAGGGTGTTTAGGATTCAGGTCCTGATCTGATGGAGGCGCTTCTAGAGAGGTCCAGAGATTTCTTTGCCGCTCCGGCGGCTGCCCCCACGGCTCGCGACCGGCGCAAGAGGCGGGTCAAGATCGTGGTCGTGGTTGCGCTCGCCTGTTTCGTGGTCAAGACCGGCTCGGGTCACGCGGCTCAAACCCAGACTCTCGGGCTAGGGGTCTCTCCGACCAAGTTGAAGCGCGACAAGCGCAAGCCAGCTGTCATCTCCATCACCTCCACGACGCTGAACGAAACCGCCCCGAACAGGATCCCCAGCCCGACGGTGTACGCGAGCTTCAACTTCGACGACGACTTCGTATTCAACGGCAGGATCGCGCGACAGAAGGTATGTCGTCGTGAGTGGCTTGACAGCCTCAGCACCCAGCTGGCAATCGCCCGTTGTCCAGACTCCGTGCTCGGGACTGGCGCTGCCGTGGCCCGTTTTCCCTGGCCGGTGGACGAGAGTCATCCTTACGGCTACGAGGAGCTCGCGACCGAGCTGACGGCGTTCAAGGGTCCCGCAGAAGCCGGAACTGGGCGACCCCAGTTGGTGATCCTCGCGCGGGTGGAGAGCGCGGCTTACGGGGGCGCGCTCCTCGGGACGATCCGGCCATCGCGCAGCGGTAAGGATTTCGGCTACCGCCTCGACATCTCCGTCCCGACCTTCCTCGACGGTCTCGCTGCACTGACCGATTTCGAGATCGAGATCGGCAGAGGCAACGGCCGCGGCTACGTGACCGCCAGGTGCGC
>JBJTBI010000010.1:0-2157 GCA_046091265.1 bacterium | reverse complement strand
TCCTGGAACTGGCTGTGCTGCCCACATTCGCCAACCGCTGGCTCATGCCCCGGCTGCGCAGTTTCCAGAGCCGGCATGCAAACATCACGAGCAACATGACGGAACAGCCACTGCCTGTTCTGGTCCAGGACACGCCCTTCGACGCGGCCTCGTGATCTCGTCCAGACGCTCGCTCGCACGGAGGCTCACTTCGCCCACCAAAGAGCGTTCCGTCCGATCAGCCGCTCGGGATTCCGCCACCGGGGAGGGATGGAGCCGGTGCGGCAGACTGATCCTCACCGGGTCCGTGCGGGCGCTGCGGCTTTCCCTGGGTGGTGACGAACGGGAGGATGCCCCCCGGAGCAGCAGGTGAGCTGCTGATTACCACGGGCGGGCACCCGGTGGTCGCCAACTGTTGCTCGGTGCACTCGGCCGGGACGAGCTCGAAGTTCCGGCAGCGGTCGACCAGGAAGTCCTCTGCGCACACGGTGATCTGAGTCCACTTGTCCCGATAGTCGCCGAGGAAAGAGGCGAAGGCCTCCTGCTGGATCTGCGCCGTCAGCTGCTGACGGATCTGCTGGGAGACCTCATCGAACGGCTGTGCGCTCTTCTCGGTCACCTTGTCGACCTGGAAGGCATAGAAGCCACCGGTGGCGGCTACCGGACCTTCCAGCTCTCCAGTGTCGGCGTTGAAGATCCTGAAGTTCAGCGGCTCGGGGAAGGTCCCCTCGGTGACGCCGGCGCGCACGCCGCCAGAATCCTTGCTCGGGTCGGTCGAGTACTCGGCCGCGACCTTGTCCCAGTTCTCGGGGGAGTCGTCTGACTCGAGCGCGGTCACCGCTGCAGCAACCTTGGCGCGGTCCTTGTTGAAGATCAACCTGATGTCGCGGCTCGCGGGCTGTTCGAAACTGGCGATGTTCGCCTCGTAGTACTTGAAGGCGTCTTCCTCGCTGGCCTGACCGGCGTCCTCGTTGACCTTCGCCTGGATCTTCTGAGCCAACAGCTGGAGGGCGACCCTACGTCGGATATCTTCATCTGAGTAGCCGGAGGTCTCGAGGAACTTCTCGTACTTCGCTGGGTCTCCCTTGAACTGTTGCTCTTTGACCTGATCGAGCCGATCGGTTGTCTCTCGCTCAGAGACCGTCACTCCCAGATCCTCCGCCTCGCCCTCGATCCAGTAGAGGTCGAACAGGTCGTTCATCGCCTGATCGCGCAGCGAGTCGTACTGCGGAGAGTTCGGTGCAGGGGGCTCGTCGAGACCCTGACGCTTCGATGCCTGAGCGATGGCCCGGTCGATCTCGGCTCTGGTGACATCCTGGCCGTTGACCACGGCAACCACGTCACCGGACGGACTGCCCTTGGCCGACGGCTCGGTCAAGGCCGCCCAGAGGACCAGCGCGACGAGCAGCACCGACCCGCCGACGATCAGCGCGGTGCGCCCGGACAGTGAGCTTGCCTTGGACATCATGGAGAGGATATACGCCCTACTCCGAGACGGTGGTACCGCTGGCCGCCAGATACTCGGCTACGGCTCCCAGGGCCGTCAGAGCGGCATCGGGTACCCCCTCGGGGACCGCAACCTCGAGCCTGCGAGCCTTCCAGTCGTAGAGGGCGCCGTCGACCTCGGTACGTAGCTCTGCAGCTTCGTCGCTGGAGATCTCCAACGGCTCGATCCGGAGCTTGCCTGCCCTCACCTCGGCCACCGATACCCCTGCTCGATCGAGCCGCAGTCGAGCCAAACCGAGAGCGAGCAGGTTATCGACCGGCTGCGGCGGCGCGCCGAAACGATCCTCGATCTCCGAGCGCAGCGCCCTGATCTCACCAGGTTCACGCGCCGCAGCGATCCTCCGGTGCAGATCGATCTTGGCGGCCTCGAACGGAACGTAGTTCGCGGGGACGTAGGCATCTGCCTCGATCTCCATCCGGATCGGCGGTCGGGACTCACCCTCCACATCCCCGTCACCGCTTTCGAGACTGGCCTGCATCTCCTCGGTGGCCTCTTCGATCATCTGGCAGTAGAGCTCGAACCCGACCGCCGCCACGTGTCCCGACTGCTCGGTTCCCAGCAGATTCCCCGCGCCGCGGATCTCGAGGTCCCGCATCGCAACCCTGAATCCAGAGCCGAGCTCGGTGTTGTCTGCGAGAGTCGCCAGCCTCGCAGCCGCATCTGCGGTCAAG
>JBJTBI010000009.1:0-10153 GCA_046091265.1 bacterium | reverse complement strand
GGTAATCCCTGAGATCTGGTCATGGAGCAATCCGTTGCTTGCAATTACCCGCTTGGTGTCGGAAGCGCCCGTCCAGACGATTCCGCCGCCGCCCCAATCGGTGAGTCTTCCACCAGCCTCCTCGAGGATCAGCCCAGTGGCCATCACATCCCATGGCCTCAGATCGATCTCGACATGAGCGTCGAGACGGCCTAGAGCGACATCGAGGATGTCGAGAATTGCCGACCCTCCCCTTCGCAGATCCTGACAGCGCTCGAAGATCTCTCTGGCGACCCCGAACATCTCGTCTGCCTCAGATCGATCGTAGGGAAGTCCGATCCCGATCAATGCCGCGCTCAGATCGTCGACCCGGGACACCTCGAAGACGGTGTCATCCGTGGAACATCTGATCCCCTCGCCCCTGATCGCCGTCACCGACAGACCTCTGAACAGATCGCGTACGGCAGCCAGCACCACTTCGCCCTCCGACCAGAGTGCAACTCCCACAGCAGCAACGGGATAGCCGTGCACGACGTTGGTGGTGCCGTCGACCGGGTCTACCACCCAGGTAGGACCGTCTCCGAGCTCGCCTCCCCCTTCCTCTCCGAGGAATGCCGAGCCTGGCAGCAAGCGGGTCAGGGATTTGCTGAGATCGGCCTCGAGGGCAAGATCGATCTCCGTGACGAGGTCCGCCGAAGAAGACTTCTCGCTGCCGCCGGTGACTTCCAGAGAACGACCAGCGAGAGCGGACTCGACCTCCTGCGCGACCTCCTCCGTCAGATCCCAGTCGTGGTTCTTGGGCACTCGGTGATTCTATTGCCGCTCCACCTGGATGCGGCTTGTCTCGCCGTATGGAAACGCTCTTGCGGCCACCAAAGACGACGCCTCTAAGGTTCCACACATGACCTATGGATTGCCCCCCGGGACCAGAGACACACTGCCGGTCGAGATGAGCGAACTCCGCGCAGCGGAATCGGCCCTGCTCGATGTTTTCGAAATGAACGGGTACCAGTCCGTGGCAACACCGAGTATCGAGTTTGCAGGGGTAGCCAGCCGCGGAGGAAACGTGAGATCCGACGCTGCCTTCCGCTTCTTCGATGACCGGGGTGAGCTGCTTGCGCTCCGCTCCGATATGACCGTCTCCGTGGCTCGTCTCGCAGCCGACCGTTTCGTGGACTCGGATACCCCCCTCCGCCTCGCCTACTCCGGAAGTGTCTTCCGCGTCACCGATCCCAAGCGTGGAGAGCCGCGAGAGGTCAGACAGGTGGGCGTAGAGCTCTACGAGGCGCCGGAGTCGAGCGACTCCACCGGAACTGCGGAGGTGATCGGCGTACTGGGTCAGGCCCTGAACGCGGTCGGACTCGATCGTGCGGTGGTCGGTCTGGGGAACTCGAATCTCTTCAGCGACCTGATGGGTGAACTCGGCTACAGCGAACAGGCAGTTGCCGAGTCCCTGGAGAGACTCTCTCGGACCGATCTCGTAGGCCTCAGAGATGTCCTCTTGGCATCCGAGGTAGGAGAGGAAAAGGCCCGAGGACTATTGGAACTCGCCAACCTTCGAGGCGGGGAAGAAGCGCTCCGGCGAGCCCGTGAGATCGCGGCGGGCGGAACACAGGAGGCCTTGAGCCGACTCCAAGAGACATATTCCGAACTGGAGACGAGGGGTCTATCGGAGCGGGTGAGATTCGACTTCGGGCTGCTCCGGGATCCCGGTTACTACACGGGTGCCGTATTCGAGGTCTACGACCCCGCTCTGGGTCGTGCGATCGGTGGCGGCGGCCGCTACGACGGTCTCATGCCCCGATTCGGAAGCGAGATGAGGGCAGCCGGATTCTCCCTCTATCTGGAACGACTCCACACCGCGCAGACCACCGCGGGAAGGAGCGGAACATGAGTGCCTCAATCGGTGGAACAGAACCACTCCGTCTGGCAGTAGCCAAGGGCTCGCTGTTCGAACCTACGCTCGAGTTACTCGAGGAGATGGGCCTCGACCTCACTGCGTTGAGGAGCGATAGTCGCTCTCTCATCTTCGATCTAGGTGAGATCCAGTTGATCACCATGCGCCCGTCCGATGTGCCCACCTACATCGAGGCTGGAGCAGCCGATGTCGGAGTGACAGGCAAGGATGTGCTCGTCGAGCAGGACGACAGACGCTTCTACGAGTTGCTCGATCTCGGATTCGGAAGGTGCCGGATGGCACTCGCTGCGCCCACGCAAGGAGCGAGCCTCGAAGATGTGGTCCTCCGGCTGGGAGCGATGAGGATTGCGACCAAGTACCCGCGCACGGCGATTCGCCATTTCGAGAAGTCTGGTCGTCAAGTCGAGATAGTCGAGGTCAAGGGTTCGGTCGAGATCGCACCTCTCACCGGACTCGCCGACGCGATAGTTGACCTCGTCGACACCGGCAGAACCCTGGCGGAGAACGGCCTGGAGATCAAAGAGGAGATCTCGGAGTCGACCGCGAGGCTCGTCGCCAATCAGGTCTCTCGTGTCCTGAGAGCTCGGGAGATAGACGACCTCTGCGAGAAACTTGCAGCGAGTATCAGGTGACATCACGGCTCGCGATTCTCGACTGCGGTATCGGGAACCTGCGTTCAGTCGCAAAGGCGTTCGAGCGCTCAGGCGCTGAGGTCGTGGTCACCTCCGAGGTCGCCGCCGCGGAAGCCGCAGACGGATTGGTCCTACCAGGTGTGGGTGCCTTTCCGGCAGCGATGAAGCGGGTGCGAGCGCAAGGAGTCGCCGACTTGATCGGGAGGAGCATCGCTGATGGAAAGCCGCTTCTGGGCATCTGTCTCGGAATGCAGCTCCTTTTCGAGAGATCCAGCGAGGGAGAGGGAGCGGAAGGGCTCGGCCTGTTGGAAGGCTCCGTAGAGCCGATCTCGGCACCCGGTTTGAAGATCCCTCACATCGGGTGGGAACGAGTGACATGGGAGAAATCCGATCCGCTGGTCGGTGACGGGGAAACCGCCGACGACTTCTACTTCGTCCATGGATATGCAGCCCGACCTAGGAACCAGGAGGACACGCTGGGCACGTCCGTCTACGGCGAGAGTTTCTGCGCCGCGGTGTCCAGTGGCAATATCTGGGGAGTCCAGTTCCACCCTGAGAAGTCGAGTGCGACCGGACTGGGGTTGCTGCGACGCTTCGTCGAGGTCTGCGAGCGGTGAACCTCTACCCCGCGATCGACCTGCTGGGTGGAAAGGTAGTCCGTCTTCAGCAGGGGGACTACGAGAGGCGTCTCGACTACGAGTATCAGCCTGCCGAACTCGCCGCCAAGTGGGAGGCGGAGGGCGCGACCATCCTCCACACGGTCGACCTGGACGGAGCGAGGAGCGGGAGTCCGGCGAACCTCGAGACCATCCGGGAAATCGTCGCGAGCACCTCCATTCCTATCCAGACAGGCGGTGGGCTACGCAACCGAAAAGCAGTCGAGAAGGTGCTGGGGGCAGGCGCAGCGCGGGCCGTAGTGGGATCAGCGGCAATCGCAGATCCATCCTTCGCAGCTTCGCTCGCGCAGGACTACGGAGATCGGATAGTCGTCGCGGTAGACGCTCGCGGTGGCTCAGTCGCGGTCGAGGGCTGGGCCAGAGACTCAGGGCGAGCTGTCGCCGAAGCGGTTCAGGAGCTGTCGGCTCTGGGGGTGATGAGGTTCCTCTATACCCCCGTCGAGGCCGACGGCCTGCTCGAGGGGCCGCGGACCGAGGCGCTCGCCGAGATATGCCAAGCGGCGGGATCAGGAGTCATCTACTCGGGCGGCGTGTCATCGATCGAAGACCTCGACACCCTCACCACCGAGCGGTCAGAGGAACTAGAGGGTGTGATCGTCGGCAGAGCACTGCTGGAGGGTCGATTCACCGTAGGTGAAGCGCTGGCGGCACTCGGCGATCGACCGCGGAGCTAACTTCCCTTCGATGGCCTACAAGAGAATCATCCCGTGTCTCGATGTCGACGACGGACGTGTGGTCAAGGGGACTAACTTCGTCGACCTCCGCGACGCTGGCGACCCGATCGAACTGGCTGCCAGATACGACCGCGAAGGCGCCGACGAAATCGTCTTCCTGGATATCACGGCCTCGCACGAGGGTCGCGACACGGTAGTGGAACTCGCTCGACGGGCTGCGGAGGAGGTGTTCGTTCCTTTCACGATCGGAGGAGGCATCCGCAGTGTCGATGACGCCAAGGCTCTGCTCGACGCAGGTGCCGACAAGGTCTCGGTGAACTCAGCAGCCGTTGCGGAGCCTTCTCTCCTCACAGCGCTCGCTGATCGCTACGGATCCCAATCGATCGTTCTCGCCATCGACGCTAAGGGGAGGGACGACAGCTGGGAGGTCGTGATTCGTGGTGGACGGGAGGAAACGGGGAAGGATGTCGTCGCCTGGGCGCGTGAGGGGGTTGAACGCGGGGCCGGAGAGATCCTGCTCACCAGCATGGGCAGAGACGGCACCGAGGCGGGGTACGAGCTCGATCTCATACGGGCTGTATCGAAAGCCGTGCCGGTACCTGTGATTGCATCGGGCGGAGCTGGTTCGGTCGAAGATCTGGTCGAGGTGCTCGGTGAGGGATGCGCGGACGCTGCGTTGGCGGCCTCCATATTCCACTTCGGAGAACACTCGATAGCCGAGGTGAAGTCAGCCATGGCCGCTGCTGGCATTCCCGCCCGCACAGCCTGAGAGCAGGCATCGCGCCATTCAGAATTACCTTGGTGCGCGCCTAAACTCGAAGTCGATGACCGACGGAACGCAACTCATCTACGACGGCGAGGGGCTTATCCCCTGCATCATCCAGGATGCTCGGACCGCCGAAGTGCTGATGCTCGGGTGGATGAACCGCGAGAGCCTCGAATTGACGAACGCCACCGGTGAGATCCACTTCTGGAGCCGATCTCGAGGAGAGATCTGGCACAAGGGCGCGACTTCAGGAAACCGGTTCAGATTGATCGAGATCCGCTTCGACTGCGATGCCGACGCGCTGCTTGCGCTGGTGGAGCCAGCGGGACCCGCTTGCCACACGGGTGAGCGCTCGTGCTTCTTCACGGCGGTCGACGGAACCCCTTCACCTATCGCCGGCGAGATCCTCGCCGAGATCGAGCGCACGCTGGAAGCCCGTAAAGCAACCCGTCCCGAGGAAAGCTATTCGGTCACGCTCTTCGACGATCCCGATCTGGCGGGGTCCAAGGTGACCGAGGAGGCAGAGGAGGTAGTACGGGCCGTCGCCTCGGAGTCCGACGAGAGAGTCGCAGAAGAGGCTGCCGACCTCCTCTTCCATCTCCAGGTCGTACTGGCCTCCCGAGACATCCCCATCTCCGACGCCTTCGAGGTCCTGCGCAGACGCAGGACGGAGTGATCTGCCTCGACATGAGGGTTCAGGGCTTCGAATGTGAGATCACACCCTTGAAGAATCTGCGAGATCGAGGTCGACTCTGCCGACCCCACATCGCATAGGCTGCACTCGTGCGTGAGGTCATGATCACCAGGCGCGGAGGACCCGAAGTGCTCCAAGTCAGGGAGGCTCCCTCGCCCTTACCCGGAGCCGGGGAGGTCCGGATCGATGTGTCGGCGGCGGGAGTCAACTTCGCCGACACCATGGCTCGCGCCGGCCTGTACGAGGACGCACCGCCCATCCCCTGCGTCGTCGGCTACGAGGTGGCGGGTAGGGTCTCGGAACATGGTGAAGGCGTCGACTCTTCGCTGCTCCCGGTCGGAGCCCGGGTCATGGCTGGCACGAGATTCGGTGGCTACGCAGAACAGGTGGTCGTGCCGGTCGCGGATGTAATCCCCCTACCCGAACCACTGAGCTTCGAACAGGGAGCCGCGATCCCCGTCAACTACGCCACCGCATGGGCGGGCCTGATCGGCTACGGCTCACTCCAACCCGGAGAGCGGGTCTTGATCCATGCGGCCGCGGGCGGAGTAGGCATAGCCGCCACCCAGATCGCCAAACACGCCGGAGCTGAGGTCTGGGGTACCGCTTCGCCCGGAAAACACGACGCGATCCGCGAGCAGGGAGTAGACCATCCTCTCGATTACACGACGAGGGGTTGGGACGAGGACCTACCCGGAATGGACCTGATCATGGACGCGATCGGCGGAGAGTCGTTCCGCCGCAGCTACTACCTGCTACGCCCCGGCGGCAGGTTGATCGCTTTCGGTGCCTCGAGCATCCTGCAGGGCGAGAAGCGCTCGATCGCCAGGGCGCTGCCGCAGGCATTGAGGATGATGCGCGGCTTCAACCTGATCGACCTGATGGGCGAGAGCAAGGCCGTGATCGGGCTCAACATGCTGCGTCTCTGGGACGACCGCGGAACCCTCACGCCCTGGATCGATCCTCTTCAGGAGATGATTGCGAGCGGCGCGGTTCGCCCCGTCGTGAGCGATGTGGTGCCTTTCGCAGACGCGCCCGAAGCGCACCGGATCATCGCCGAGCGTCGAAACATCGGCAAGGTCGTCCTGATCCCCTGACCGCCGCTCACATCCCTCGGCCACGCCTGCCGGATGGGCGGAGCCGTCGACGGGTCTGGTCGCGGGTATCGGCCTTGGCCCCAGCCTCACGTCTCTCGTAAAGGTCGATCGCCGCGACCTCACTTCTCAATTCCTCCAAGCCACCCTTGAGTTCGTCGATCCGCCCCAGGGCATCCTCTAGCGGGTCGATCTGCTCTCCCCTCTTCTCGGCCTCCTCGAGTCGATCCTCGAACGCTTCGGCACGCTCAGCGTTCCGTGCCTCCTCGACCGAGTTGATGATGATGGCGATGAGGATGTTGATCAGCAGGAATGAGGCGATCAGCACGAAACTCACGAAGAAGATCCACGACTCCGGATGCACTTCCTGCGCGGTGAAGAGGATCTCGTTCCACCCCTCGAGGGTGAGCACGGTGAACAGGGTCAGCATCGCCTGACCGATGTCACCCCAGCGTTCGGGAAGGGCATCTCCGAACAACTCCCAGCCGATCATCCCGTAGGTGAAGAGCAGCAGCACCGCAAGAACTGCCATCGCTCCGATCGGAGGTAGTGCGCGACCCATTCCGGAGATCAGCACCCGCAGATCCGGCAGGACGCTGATGACCCTGACCACCCGCAACAGGCGTACCAGCCGGAGCAGTGTCGCGTTCTCTCTCACTCCGGGCACGAAAGCGGCGAAAACCACCACGAAGTCGAAGACGTTCCAGCCATTCTTGAAGAAGTCCTGAGGTCGCTTCCCGTAAGCGGCGATCCTGGTCAGGATCTCGAGCACGAAGATCCCGAGGAATACTTCGTTCAAGAGCTGAAGGAGGCTTCCCGCTTCGCGCTCGATCGAGTCGTAGGTGCCCAGCCCGAGGACGACTGCATTGGCGAGGATCACGCCGAAGATCGTCATCTGGAAGATCCCGGACTCCGAGATCGCCCTGCAACGCCTCGCGAACGAGGCATGGGAGGAAGGGGGGGACTGGCCTGTCTCCGGCGTAGTGGTCACGAGGCCTAAACCTACCTGCTAGGGGCCACCGGCCCGATCGACGCGGCCGCTACTCCTTGGACTTGGGACCCTCTTCTTCGACCTCGGTCTGGCCTAGGGCCTTCTTCCGCCGACTGTTTGCCTCCCAGGCGCTGGTGATGACTGCGACTACCGCTCCGACGATCGCCCAAGACCACCAAGGCATCTCCAGCCCGAAAAATCCAGCGACCACTCCGACCACGAGGCCAACCGCGATGGACACGACGATCAGGACGAGCCCCGTCCTGACGCTCATCTCTTGGAGCCTCCCTTCCGCTGGAGCCACTTCCGGAAAGCTTCTTCTACCTCGGTACCCTCCACTCGCGTGACCCTATCAGAGGGTTCCGGGCCTGTCATGGGTCTTCTCGATGGAGGCCTTCAATAGCGGGGGCCCGCTACGTTTCTCGCTACGACGCAACCGGGCGTTGCTAGATCCCGGGAGATCGCCGTGCTCAATCGCCCATGGCACTCGGTGAGATGGTCCTCAAGGCCCGCCGAAGAGACTGCTTGACTCTAGGGCAATGGAAGCTGCCTTGAAATCGGCACGGGCTTCGAGCCCTGAGAAACCCGTGTAGGGCCTGCTCAAGAACGAACGTGATTGTGTCGCCCTCTTCACAGAGACTACTTCCAGCCTGCTGATCGTCGGCACCAATCGATCTCAGCCGATCCACCGCACCTGGTCTTGCCAAGGGCCTATCGGATCCTGAAGCGCTTCGTGGCCACCGGTCCAGAGAGCCCGTTGGCCTTCGGGGTTACCGCCGCCTTCCAAATTCCCCTCGAGAGCCGGACAGTGCAGTCGATCTTCTTGGTCTTCTGGTTGAGCTTGCACTTGCCGGGCTTCTTGGCCTTTCCCTTGGTGGCTTTCAGCGCGTAGGTGACTCCTGGGACCCTCTTGACCTGGGCCTTCACGGTTCGCTTGGCTTTCGAGTAACTCCACTTGACGCTTGGCTTGGATGGTGGCTTGGCGAAGGTGGCCGTAACCGACTTGGCCTCGGTGAGATTCAGCGCACAAGGTCCTGTCCCCGAGCAGGCACCGCTCCATCCAGTGAACACCGAGCCGACGGCGGGAGTGGCAGTCAAGGTGGACGCAGATGCCTGATCGAACCAGACGGTGCAATTCGCCGAGCAATCGAGGCCAGCCGGGGACGACGTGACCGAGCCCGAACCGGCACCAGCCTTCGTGAAACGAATTTGCCTCACGTTGAGCACCTTGGCTATCCCATTGCCGATACTTGTTACGCCGTCGTACTGGTTGAAACCGCCGACGATCCAGATTCCACCATCCGGTGAGACTGCGATTTCGCGAACCGAAGGTGGGAAAGCGCCCTCCGTTGCTCCGGAACCCGGGTCGAACGCCGGGTCCGGTGCCCCACTCGGGAGGAACCGCATAGGGTTTCCCTTCTCGGGAACGGTCGTTGTCTTGAACCCGCCGCCTGCCAGGACCTTCCCGTCCTGTCCAACGGCGAGTCCGTCGACCCAAGTCGTGAGGCCTGGATTGCCGAAATTCAGATCGAGCAGCCCTGCCTGACTCAGCTGCGCCAGGCCAGCCCTGGCAGCACCGTCATACGAACCGAAGAGTCCACCCACTGCGATGCTCCCATCCGTACGCGCATCGATCGCGGAAACGTACTGGTTGAAACCGCTCCCCTGGCTGACGGCGGGAGCGGATGCAGCACCGTTCGATACGGCCAGGCGGGCGATCCTGTTGGTGTTCGATGCCCCGTTATAGGAGAGAAAGTCTCCACCGATCAATGCGGTCGTGCCGCTGCTTTCGAGCTCGAGGGTTCGGATGATGCTGTTCGTACCAGCTGCTCCCGAGTTGAAGCCTGTGTCGAGAGAGCCATCTGCGTTGATGCGGGCGAGGTTGTTGACACCGTTGGTGGCCGCGTAGCGGTCGAACTGCCCTCCTACCAGGAAGTCACCGTCTGGAAGCGCGACCACTTGCTCGGCACGTGGACTCTGGATATAACACCCAGACGAACTCGATGTGCTGCTGCATCCGAAGGTGCCTGCGGTCGAGGCAAGTGAGGTGTCGAGGGTGCCGTCGGAGTTGAGCCGGACTATGCCCCGTCGTGGGATCCCGTTGTAGTTGGAAAAGCTGCCCACCGCAATGAGATCTCCATCCGGGAGAACCTCGATATCGGTAACCGTCTTCCCGTAGCCGGCTGAAACCACGGCCGCGGTCTGGGTGCCGCCAGTCAGTCCGGAGGAATTTGCGCTAAGAAGAGGAACCGTGCCGGAATCGGCCAGCGACCCCCCGAGGAAGATGTTGAATGCCGAACCCGACGTGCTGGCATCCACTTCGCCCACCCCGATGTTGCTGAGCGCCTCGAGCTTGCTGACCATAGTCGGGGCATCAGCGTTGTACGCGATGGCGCTGGTGGTCTGACCCTGGAAGGTCAAGGTGAAGGTGCCACCGGTCGCATTCACCGATACGACTTGGTAGCCGTTGGTGTAGCTGACCAAGTCTGCATCGAGGCCCGTACCGGTCATCGTGAACCCTGTATCCAGCGAGCCGTCTGAGTTAAGCCGAACCAAACCGTGTAGGCCTGTCGAGGACCCGTAATCAGTAGGAGAACCCGCGACGTACACGTCACCATCGGGAAGCGCCGCTACTGCATTGATGTCATTCGTGTTGAAACCACCGCTGACGAAGCTCGGATCGAGCTCCCCGGGTGCCGCCAGCGCTCTTGGAGTCACAGAGACCCAC
>JBJTBI010000008.1:0-23850 GCA_046091265.1 bacterium | reverse complement strand
ACCCATCACAGCGGTCCCCATCAATCTCCCAAGCAGCAACGAGTAGCGCGAGACCGGTGCCGCCAACAAGCGATCGTCGAACCCCATCTCGATGTCGAGAGCCAGTGCGATCGCCCCCGTATTCCCGGCCAGCATGCAGGCCTGCATCATCGCGCCGGCGAGCATGAAGTCGAGGAATCCGTTCACTTCCGGGAACTGCGGAAGGTCTACGGCTCTCCCTGCGCCCGCAGTCTGGATGGCCAACAAGATGGTCGGGAAGACGACCAGCGGCGCAGCGAGCTGAGGTCGTCTGAAGGTCTGGCGGACCGAGCGACGACCTAGTTGGCCGACGACCCGAAGGTTGGATCTGAAGCCTCTCACTCGGGCTCGGGGTCCGTCGTGGAGCCTTCGAGGTGCTCGCCGGTCTTGTCCACGAATACGACGGCCAGGGTCGGTCGAACCAGTTCGAGCGACGCGACCGCAATGCCTCGCTCGTCGAGTGCCCTCACCACTGGAGAGATGTCCCCGGCCCCACCGGCGATCTCGACCTGGAGCCTGCCGTCTTTCGGCGGGAGGATCTTCCCGAACTCTCCCAGCGCCACCTCCGCCGAATCTGCGGCCTCAGCTCCGCCTTCGACGGAGATCTCCAGATGGGGATTACCCACCTGCGCCTTCAGCTCGGCGGGTGTGCCCTCGGCAACGATCTTGCCGTTCGAGATGATCCCCACTCGGTCGGCCAATTGGTCTGCTTCTTCGAGGTACTGAGTGGTCAGGAAGACCGTCGTGCTCTCGTCGTTCAGTCGCTCGACCTCGTTCCAGATCGCCTGTCGGCTGACCGGGTCCAGGCCGGTCGTGGGTTCGTCGAGGAAGAGCACCTCGGGTGCGTGAACCAGAGCCGACGCGAGGTCGATCCGCCGGCGCATCCCTCCCGAATAGGTTCCGACCTGTCGGTCGGCGGCCTCGGTGAGTCCGACTCGCTCCAACAGATCGATCGAGAGTGACGTGCGCTTCGAACTCGGAATCCCGTGCAGTGTGGCTTGGAGATCGAGCAGCTCGCGGCCGGTCATCAGAGGGTCCAGGGCAGCCTCTTGGAGTGCCACTCCGATGGATCGCCTGACCGAGCCGGGATCGGTTGCCACATCATGGCCGGCGACGATTGCCCGTCCGCCGGTTGGCTGCAGGAGGGTGGTGAGGATGCGGACGGTCGTCGTCTTGCCTGCTCCGTTCGGACCGAGGAATCCATAGATCTCTCCAGCCTGAACGGCCAAGTCGACACCGTCCACCGCCTTGACCGATCCTTCGAACTCTCGTTCGAGGTCGTGGGTCTCGATTGCGGGCATCGATCCATCTTACGCGTGCTCACGCCTGAGCCGTGCTTCGTACTGGCAGGAAGATCGCAACCCGAAGCCCCGGACTGTGTTCAATGTAGGCATGCAGATCAAGGGATTCCTCAAAACCCGTAAGGGCAAGGCCGGATTGGGGCTGCTCGCATCGGTTGGCGTAATCGCAATCGCGGCCTTCGCGGCCCTTCCCGCCTTCGGCGTAACCCTCAAGGTCCTCGGCGCGGCTGCCCCGGCAACGCCGTCCTGTCCTCTCAGCAAGGGCAGCAGCCAGTGCTTCGTAGAGGCGAAGGTGACCGGGTTCCAACTTGCGATCGACGGCAAGAAGTCACCGTTCGTCGCCCCCTGGAAGGCGAAGGTGGTCGCATGGTCGATCAAGCTCGGAAAGCCCAGCGCGAAGGCTGAGAGATGTCTCAGCGAGGGGTGCGACATCGGCGCGGACAGTCGCTTCGAGGGTTTCGGTGGCCCCGCCAAGGCCAGGCTCTCGATCCTCAAACCGATCAACAAGAGCATCAGTAAGGGTAAGCAGGACTATGTCTTGGTCAAGCAGTCTCCGGTGGAAGAACTGAAGCCCTTCTTCGGTTCCACCACCACCTTCACCCTGCATCAGCCTCTGTTGATCAACAAGGGATACGTTGCGGCGCTGACCATCCCGACCTGGGCGCCTGTGTTCGTCGGTGCCCTGCCCAGCGGCAACTCCTGGCGCGCAAGCCGGAATCCCTCCCAGGCAAAGGGGGGCTGCACCGTTGGCTCCGGAGCGAGCGCCAGTGCCAACGTCAAGGCGGGCAGTCCGGTCCAGAAGCTGGGACGGCAGCGCAGATTCACCTGCTCGTACAAGACCAACAGGCTTCTCTACTCGGCTTCGATCGTCAAGGCGCCCGGAGGCTTCTAGGCCGCGGGTGGGGCGCTGCGTCAGCCGCAGGCCTCAGGATTCTCCTCGCAGAATTTTTCGAAGGCCTCTTGGGGTGTTCGCGGAGTTGGAGGCAGATCGTTCTGCTCGGTATCCGGGAGGTTCGGGTCGACTCCCTCCGGGATGACCGGTTCCTCCACCGTGGTCACAGGCGTCGGGAGGTCGATCTCGAACTCGGTAGTCGTCCCTTCGGTGCTGTCCGAGCCACAGCCGGGCAGCAACACCGCGAGGCAGACGAGGAGTGCGCCGGCGATTGGCCGACGCAGACTCACTCGGAGCCGACCGGTTCCTGGCGCAAGCCGCAATACAGGCAGTCGCTCACGTCGAGCCCGATCAGTTGGTCGCAGCGGTTGCACGCCCTGAGGTTCTCCGGGGTCCGGATGAGGGCCGACTCCGAGGGAGCGAGAGGCAGGAGCGCCGAGATGGCGGTCATCTCCTCGCCGCTCTCGCGATCCACATAGACCCCGCCAGGTGACGCTTCCGCGATCGCCTCGCGGCCCGATCCCGGCGCCCTGAGCCTGTATCTCTGCTTGGGGTTCTGCATCGTTCGAGGGACGATATCCAAACAGGGGGCGGGGAGGCCAACACCTCGACCGCCAACCGGTCTACAACCTGTGCGTGAGAATCCTGATCTTCCACGGCTATCTGTTGCGGGGAACCGGCAGCAACGTCTACAACGCCGAGTTGGCTCAGGCACTGTCTTCGCTGGGACACGAGGTGCATCTGCTCTCTCAGGATCGTGAGGCCGAGTCACTGCCTTGGGTGGATGCGGTCGGTATCTGGAGCGAGAAGGGGCTTCAGGTCCGTCAGACCAGCGGCTCCTCTCCCGGCGAAGGGAGCGTCACGGTCTATCTGCCAGAGATCGGTGAACTGCTTCCTGTCTTCGTGGTCGACCACTACGAGGGTTTCACCGCGCGCGCCTTCCCAGATCTCAGCGATCGGGAGATCGACGAGTACGTGGATGCCAATGTGAGGGCGATTCGGGAGATCATCGATCTGGCGGGGGAGATGGACGCGGCTCTCGCGAACCACCTGATCGCCGGTCCTGCGATCTGTGCGGAAGCCGGTCTCGACTTCGCGATCAAGGTCCATGGCAGCGATCTCTCCTACGCCGTGATCCCGCACCCGGAACGCTTCGTCCCGCTGGCCCGCCGCGGAGTCGAGGCCGCCGAAGCGGTGCTGGTCGGATCGTCTTTCACCGCGCAAGCGCTCTGGGATGTCATGGAGGACCCCGACCTGCCCGCGAAGACCCGCCTCGCCCCGCCTGGCGTAGATATCGAGCGGTTTCGCCCCGGGGATGAGGCGGTCGTCCGTACGGAGTCGATCGAGGGACTCATCGGTGAGATCTCCGACCCTGCTCGCACAAGCGGAGATTTCGGCAGGGATGACGAGGCTGCCCTCCCGGCTCTGAAGGGCTTCGCCTCGACCGAAGGTTCCAGGGTCGTCTATGTCGGCAAGCTGCTCGTCAACAAAGGTGTGGACCTGCTCTTGGCGGCCTGGCCGATCGTGGTCGATGGTCTGGTCGCCGACGGACGACCGACCCCGCGACTGCTGGTGGTCGGATTCGGCTCCTTCGAGGAGGGTCTGCACGGCCTGTGGTCCTCGATCTCATCGGGGGATCTCGACTCAGCCTCTCGCATGGCGCAACGCGGCAGGGAGCTCGAGGGCGAGCGAGTAGGAGGGGAGCTTCGGATCCTCTCGGGCTTCCTGCGCGATCCTCCGGAGGGGTACGTCGAGATGGGCCGGGTCGCTGCTGACTCTGTGCTCTGGGCCGGCCGACTCGATCACGACGAAGTCGCGGAGGTCCTCCCCGTGTCGGACGCGCTGGTCATGCCGCGCACCTTCCCCGAGGCCTTCGGCATGGTCGCCGCGGAGGCTGCTGCTTGCGGCGTTCCCTTCGTATCGGCCGATCACTCGGGAATGCTCGAGGTGTCCAATCGGCTCGGCGAGGCGCTAGACCCGGAGGACGCCCCGTTCCTCTCCTTCTCCGTCGGGCCGGACTCGATCGAGCGGTTGGCGATATGCCTGCTCCACTGGCTCAGGATGGAGCCGGCCGAGCACGTCCAGGTCAGCGAGAGGCTGGCCACGGCAGCCGCGGATTCCTACTCCTGGCCCGCCATGGCCGCCGCTGTCGTAGCTGCCGCTAGTGGCGATCTAGACAAGCTCCCTCACCCGTGAAGGGATCTAGTCCTCGCGGTCAATAGAATGATTTACGCATGAGTCGAATGACAGTCCTCAAGCTCGCTTGCGCCACGATCGTAATCACGGTGATCAGCACCTTCCTGATGCTGATCCCGAACTGGAACGGTCCGGCCGCGTCCACAGCCGCGGGGCCGATCGACGACCTCCTGACGGTGACCATCGTGATGTCCTGCTTCGTCTTCTCACTCGTCATGGTGGCGCTGATCTACTTCGTCTGGCGTTGGCGGGCCAAGCCGGGCGACCTCTCGGATGGCGAGCCGATCCACGGAAACACGAAGCTCGAGATCGCCTGGACCTTGATTCCGACCATCATGGTGCTGTTCCTCGGTGGTTACTCCTGGGTGGTCCTGGACGAGATCGAGGGCAAGGAGCCCGACCGCATGGTCGTGGACGTCTACTCCCAGCAGTTCCAGTGGTCATTCGACTACCGGGAGCAGGACGCCACTTCTTACGAACTCCACGTTCCGGTTGGACGGCAGGTCGAGTTCCGTATGCACGCGCTGGACGTAATCCACTCTTTCTGGGTTCCCGAGTGGAGGGTCAAGAAGGACAACGTGCCCGGTGTAACCACCCACCTCTTCGTGACCCCGAACAAGACGGGCTCTTTCCAGCTCGTCTGCACCGAGCTCTGTGGCGCCGGACACGGCGTGATGCGTGCTCCGGTGGTGGTCGAGTCCCAGGCTGCGTTCGAGAAGTGGGTACGACAGCAGGACTCGGTTCCCGATCGACCGGCGGATGGCAAGGACGTCTGAGGAAACTAAGATGAGCGAAGAGAGGAACACATGCCGGTAGCACTCAAACAAGCAGGTTGGTGGCGCGCGCTCTACGGTCTGGTGATCGGAGCCGCATTCGGTTACGGCCTCGTGGTGGCCCTCAGGGCCGCATCGGGTCTTCCCTTGATCCAGACCGAGCAAACGGGCTACCCGCAGCTCGTAGTGGCGCTGATCACCGGACCTCTCGGATTCCTCTGGGGAATCGGTTGTTTCGACTATTGGCTGCGTTGGATCGCCGGCGGACCGACCGTGCCGGATGACCATGCCGACCACGGCGCGAAGAACTGGAAGGACTACTTCAAGGTGAATACCGACCACAAGGTGATCGGTATCCAGTACATGGTCCTGACCTTCTTCTTCTTCCTCGTCGGTGGTCTCGCGGCTATGGGCGTGCGGGCGGAGCTCGCCCAGCCGGGCACCCAGATAGTCGACCCGAATACCTACAACGGGCTCTTCTCCACGCACGCCGCGTTCATGATCTTCGTCTTCATCATCCCGATGTTCGCCGGCATCGCCAACTACGTGCTGCCGCTGATGATCGGGGCCCCGGATATGGCGGTCCCGCGCCTCAACGCCCTCAGTTTCTGGCTGCTGCCATGTGCTGGCGCGCTCCTCATGGCGAGTTATTTCGCCCCTGGAGGCACCTTCGACGCCGGCTGGACCGGTTACGCCCCGCTATCGACCGGGGCGCCGATCGGGCAGAGTTTCTTCAATCTCGCGGTCCAGTTCGCAGGGGCGTCGTCCATCGCCACCGCGATCAACTTCCTGGTCACGATCGTGACCATGAGGGCACCCGGTATGAACTTCTGGCGAATGCCACTCTTGGTCTGGGCCAACCTCTCGACCTCGCTGTTGGTCGTCGCGGCTACTCCATTCATCGCAGGCGTCCAGTTCATGGTGCTGTTCGATCGCGTCCTGAACACCAACTTCTTCGAGGCCGCGATGGGAGGTGACGTGATCAGCTACCAGCACATCTTCTGGTTCTACTCGCACCCTGCCGTCTACATCATGATGTTGCCCGGCTTCGGGATCATCTCGGAGGTCATCTCCACGCATGCCCGAAAGCCGGTGTTCGGGTACCGATTGATGGCTCTCGCCCTGATCGGGATCGTGGTGCTCAGCTACTCGGTATGGGCCCACCACATGTTCGTCTCTGGGATGTCGAGTTGGTTGCGTGTTCCGATGATGATCACCACGCTTCTGATCGCGGTCCCAACGGGCATCAAGATCTTCTCCTGGCTCGGCACCTTGTTCAAGGGGAAGATCCATCTCCAATCGACCGCGATGCTCTTTTCCCTGGGCTTCATCTTCACCTTCGTGATCGGCGGGATCTCGGGCGTCATGCTGGGCATGGTTCCGCTCGACATCCACGTTTCCGACACCTACTTCGTGGTGGCGCACATCCACTTCGTCCTCTTCGGAGGATCGGTCTTCACGATCTTCGCGGGGCTCTACCACTGGTTCCCCAAGATCACCGGCCGTATGTACGACGAGCGGCTCGGCCGCGTCCATTTCTGGATGACACTTGCGGGCATGTTCGGCACGTTCATCCCGATGCACTGGATCGGACTGGAGGGTATGCCGCGCCGCGTAGCCGACTATTCAGCCGAGTTCGCGGCCTGGAACCTCGAGATCACGATCGCATCGGCGATCCTCGGTCTCGCCCAGTTGATCTTCGTCTACAACGTGGTCGTCAGCTGGAAGTACGGTCCGAAGGCGAGCGCCAACCCGTGGCGTGCAAACACGATCGAGTGGCTGGTCTCCTCGCCCCCACCGGTGTTCAACTTCGACGAGATTCCGCGCGTGGTCGGCGGTCCGTACGAGTTCGGTGTCCCAGGGGCCCGTCATGCGATCCTCGCCGGTGACGACAAGGCAACAGTCGAGCAACCCAAACCGGCAACGGTCGGTTCCGTGGGATCTGGCCCGTGAGCGGTTCGGATACCGCCAACTACCCGCAGCCTGACAACCCGCCGAGGACGGGAGACGAGAAGCGTGTCCTCGCGTTCCTCAACGAGGTCGCAGGCGGCCGGAAGCTCCTCGGCGCATGCCGTGAGATGGCCTCGGCAGGAGCCGACTACTTCGGTTTGATCGCACCCCGGAACGAAGCTGAGGTCGGCCAGATGGTCGACCCGGATCAGGCGAGGGATTCGGCCCAGAGCAGGGTCGATGTCACCTCTCAGGTCCTCGGCGAGTTCGGCATCGCTTCGGTTGGAGGCGTGATGGACCCCGATCCTCCCCTCGCTCTCGACGACGCCATCCGCGCCACCGATCCCGATCGGATCCTCCTCTCGTGTCTGTATGAGACCCGATTCGGTCCTCTGCGCAGAGATTTCGTCGACTGGGCGCGGTCCCGCTACGAGATCCCGATCGAGCACATTCCGGTCCGGGTCGACGACGACGGAGTCAACTGGGACATCACGCACACGCTGGTGGTGGCCACCAAGACGATCAACAGTCAGGAGTTGGTCAGCCGTCTGCTTGAGCGTGCCGAGAAGAGCCCGCACCGCTACACCTTCATCGCGCCCCGATCCGGCGAGGTAAGCCGCGAGGAGATCTGCGAGAACCTCGCACGGACGCTCAGCGCGATGTACGACAAGGAGATCGATGCCACCGGTCAGCCGATGAGCCCCGATCCGCTGACGGCGATCCGCAACGCCAATGCCCACTACCGTCTCGACGACATCCTGATCTCCACCCTCAAGGGCGAGAAGTCCGAATGGATCGAGCAAGGGCTGGTTCAGGAGGCCGAGAAGCTCACCGGAAAACCCGTGGAGCACGTCGAGTCTTCCGGACGCCGAGCGAGGGTTCCTGCGACGAGAGCCGCGGCACTGGCAGCCGTGGGTACTGACACCGAGTCGGAAGAAGGAGAGGCCTGATGGAGAGCGCATCCGTGACCCTCGGTCACGCAACCGGAGATCATCACCACGGGCCGCCCGAGGCGAACAAGAGCTCGAAGGTCGATCAGACCACCCTGGGTCTGCTGATATTCCTGGTCACGGAGGCGATGCTCTTCGGAGCGTTCTTCGCCTCCTACTTCTTCCTCCGTGTGGTGGTCAACGATGGTCCGTGGCCGCCTGAGCCCTACGAACTGCCCGTCATGGTGGCGGGGGTCAATACGGCCATCTTGGTCTCATCGAGCTTCACCATCCACTGGGCCCTGGAGGGCATTCGCCGCGGCAACCGGAAGGCGGCAACGCTCGCGATGGCTGTGACATGGTTGCTCGGTGCGACCTTCCTGTTCATCCAGCTGAACGAGTACATCCACGTCGGCTTCAGCGCCCGAGACGGCGCATTCGGATCGATCTTCTATGGCCTGACCGGTCTGCATGGTGCCCATGTCATCATCGGGCTGATCCTCCTCAGCATCGTGAACATACGTCTCTGGCGGGGGCACTTCGGACCGAAGGCCGAGGACCATCGTGGACTCGAGCTGCCGGGCATCTACTGGCACTTCGTGGACGTGATGTGGGTGATCGTCTTCGTCACCGTCTACATCCTCTAGAGGCAAGCCGATCGCACCGGACTCGCCCGGGGGGCCGTCGGGCCGCAATGATCTGCGCAACCCGTTCAGGAGCGAAGGGGATGCGTTCCGTCTCGTCGTCCTCATACTCGTTTCCGGCGCGTTGATCGTCGCATCCGCAGTCCTGATCTCCCGTACGGTGGCGTTGGTGGTAGCAGGGCTGCTCCTCTTGGTGGGGCTCGTCAGGACGGGGCTCTGGGTCCGTCGGGCGATCTCATCGCCCGACGACGATCGCTGACAGCGCCTATGCCCGGCGGCACGGCAGTCGAGAGTGGGGGATCAGCCGTTGACTGATTTCTCGAGGTACTCGACCAGCTGCCGCAGCTGGTCCGGGGTCATTACCTGCCCGTAGTTCTGGGGCATGACCCCTGCCTGATAGCCAGCCGCGACCTCACTGTTGGGGTTGACGATCGCGTTCTCGATCCAAGCGGGAGATTGTCCGAGAATGCTCTGGTCGAGAC
Organism: bacterium; assembly: GCA_046091265.1. Classification (GTDB taxonomy): domain Bacteria; phylum Actinomycetota; class Thermoleophilia; order Solirubrobacterales; family 70-9; genus CAIUSP01. The sequence continues at coordinate 14,665 of JBJTBI010000008.1, read as the reverse complement.
TCGGTCCCGTCACACCCTGTGTCCCTGCTGCACCGAGGATGTGGCAGCCGCCGCAGTTCGAGACGAAGAATTCCTCGGGGACGAAAAGCGGGGGCTTGATTCCGGGTACACCTGCCACGCTTGCGATGTACGCCGAGACGTCACGCAGGTCGTCGCCGGTGACCAGATCCGCGGGCATGTAGAGGTGGATGTCCTTCGGGTCGGCTGGCCTCGGGTACTTGATCTGGTGGGTGACGATACCCTCGATCGTGTCCTGGTCTGCCCCGATGGCTCGCGATGCCTTGAAGGCGTAGTCGAGGTTCGGTCCGATGTTTGCCTGCGTGCCGGCGGCGGTGAGGGCGTGACACTGGCCGCACTTCTGGACGAAGAGCTGTTCACCGCGCGCAGTATCTGCATCCTCCTGCAGGTCGCAACCGGACAGCGCAACGACGGAGGCTGTGGCCACGAGACCTACTGCTATCCGGAGCATCGAGCCGAGGGTTCGGGAGCGATTCATCTACTCAATCCTATCGGGAGCGGGTGACCGCGCCGCCTCCCCCTGCGGCGTTTTCCGCCTCTGCTTGCGACGAATGGCACGAAGGTCCGCTGGCGAATCGAAGCGGGGCTCAGCGGAGGGGGATCCGGGCAGGCGTTTCTTCCTGCTCACGGGGCATACGGGCTATCTCCGCGCGGTTCTTGCGCATCCAGGCGATGAAGGTACCGACCGCCACGATGCCACCCACGACTGCATAAGGCCACCAAGCGAAGAACCCGAGTACCACGAAGACGATGCCGACAGCGAAGATCACCGGTAGCGCGGTAGGCGCCGGGAGGTAGATCATCTCGGAGGGCTTCTCGGGCTGACTCATGCGAGATAGAGGACTGCGATGTAGAAGGCGATCGCGAACACGAGGAGCGCCAGACCTCCGGCCCAGAGACCGATCTTGATGTTCGAGCGTGCCCGGTTGCGATCCATTGCGAGAGTAACTCTATAGGACGCGGTCGAGGGCCATAGCGCAGAACAAGAAGGCCAGATAGGCGAGGGACCAGAGGTAGAGGTTCCTCGCAGACTCGCGAGAAGGCTTCCTGTCCAAGGCGATACTGCCGCCGATGAAGGCTGCACCGAGGAGCGAGGCAATGATCAGATAAGTCACCCCGAACAGCCCGGTGAACGCGGGCGCGAGGCTGACCGCGACCAGAACCAGCGTGTAGAGCAGGATTCTCTTCCGGGTAGCCGCTTCGCCCCGGACGTTCGGGAGCATCGGGGTCCCGGTCTTGGCGTAGTCATCCGAGATCAGCAACGACAGCGCCCAGAAGTGAGGCGGTGTCCAGAAGAAGACCACCGCGAACGGCCAGAAGGCATCGAGGGTCAATCCGCCGGTGGCGGCTGCCCATCCCACCAATGGCGGAATCGCACCCGCTGCACCGCCGAGGACGATGTTCTCGGGCGTCCTGGGCTTCAGCCACAGGGTGTAGACGAATACGTAGCCGAGCAGTCCGGCCAGAGAGAGCGCGGCAGCCAGAGGGTTGACCGTGACAGCGAGCTGCACGGTGGCAAGCAAGCCGAGGGAGATCCCGAACGAGAGTCCCTTGAGGGGGCTGATCCTCCCGGATGCGAGAGGCCTTCCACGGGTCCTCTCCATCTTCGAGTCGCTATCGCGTTCCAGATAGTGGTTGTTCGCACCTGCTCCTCCTGCGGCGAGATAGCCGCCGAGCATCGTCCAGAGGATGGTTCCGATGCCTGGTCCAGAGGGATCTGCGACGAACATCGTTGCAACCGTGGTGAGCAGGAGCAGCGAGATGATGCGGGGCTTGGTCAGGGTGACGTAGTCGTTGGCGGCCCTGATCGATCTCCTCATCAGCCCGTCCCGGACCTCACCGGGAGTGGCCCCGGCGAGCGCGGCCTCCGCCGCCCCGCCTGGGTGTACTCCGTTCGAAGCCGATTGGGTTGTCCCCGTGGATCCCGAAGACGAAGTAGTCGTTTCCGCCCGCATCCTACGCGGTCACCGTCTTGGTGCTGGGCCTCTTGACGGCCACCGAGGACGTGACGGGTGCGAAGGCCTGCGTATAACCGATCAGGATCACCGAGGCCCAGAGCAGCACGGCCGTGGTGAGGTGGGCCGCGATCAGCGCCGCGTTCTCGCCGAGCCACACATTCAGTCCTCCGAGAGCGATCTGGGTCACCAGCAGGACACCGGCGAGTGGCAGGAGTCTGCTGCGCGAGCCCATTCTCCACGCCGCGACCATCAGGGCGATGATCGCGATCGCGGCGCTGTAGACGAGGACACGGTGCGTCAGGTGGATATCGATCAGGCTGTTCAGACCGAAGGGGAATGGGCCCTGGTCGAGACAGCCCGGAAACTGGTTCCCGCATGCCATATGAGCACCTGGCGTTACCGCACCATCGGCGCCGAGCTTCTTCGTACCGGCCATATAGGCACCTGCGACCATCGCAGCCAGCAGCAGGCCTGCTGCCGTGAAGACGAACGGCTGCAGCTTCGTGAGAGGGATCCCCGGTGCTTCCTTCCTGTCAGCATTCCCGGATTCCCGGGCCGCAACGGTGAGCCAGATCAAGAGTGCGAAGCAGATCATCGCCAAGAACAAGTGAGCGGCCACCAGTGCTTCGTCGAGGTTGAACTCGACCGTCAGGCCGCCCAGAGCCGCTTGACACAGCACCAGCACGCCCACTGCCACCGATCCCCTCACAGGCCAGCGCAGCGAGCGGAGGTCGCGGAAGGCGAGCCAGATCATCACCGCGATCAGGAGCACCACGACCCCGGCCAGGAACCGGTGGGCGAACTCGACGAACAAGGCTTCGTTCCCGATGATCGGGAAGATCTGACCACCACACAGTGGCCATCCGTGGAGACCGCTTCCAGACGGTCCACATCCCAAACCGGACTCGCTCACCCGCACGATGCCGCCGACGACCACGAGGACGAAGGTGACCAGTGCTGTTGACAGGGCGAGGCGCCGAAACCGGCGCAGGGCCTCGCCTGCGCGAGGATCTTGCATGAACCTAGGCTACCGGCTCGGGACTCTTGGCCGCTTCGGCAGCCCCGGCGGAATCTCTGGCCACTCCACGCCTGATGTCGTACATCGGTTCGCTCGAGCGCACGTCGGGGACCAGATCGAAGTTGTGGGGCGGAGGGGGTGAAAGGGCGAACCACTCGAGAGTGGAGCCGCCCCAGGGGTCGTGACCTACTCGCCGGCCGTGGTTCACGCCGAGGGTGAGATTCGTCAACCCTCCGAGGACTCCCAACATGAGGAAGACCGAAGCGATCGAGGCGATCAGGTTGTAGGTATCCAGACCTTGCCCCTCGAAGAACCTGTAGGTATCGGCCGGCTGGCCCTCGAGTCCTGCCAGATAGAAGCAGGCAGCGATCACGACGGTACTCAGGTAGATCAACGCGGCGAAGACCTTCCCGGCCCCCTCGCCGACCTCTCGCCCGGTCATCTTGGGCAGCCAGTAGTGGAGTCCTGCGAAGCCCGCCATGACCGAGCCGCCGATCAGCACGAGCCCCGTGCCTGCGGTGGAGTCGGTGGTGCCGGCGAGGAGCCAGTTGACCGGGATCAGGCTCTGCATCATCTCCCCGGCGAGGCCGATGCTCAGCAGCGATACGGCTCCGATGGCGTACACGACCGGCGCCCGCATCTTGATCGAACCGGAGGCGAGGACTCCGAGCCAGTTCCAGATCACGATGCCGATCGGGACGATCAGGGCGAGTGCGAATGCCATCGCCGCATAGAGGAATCCGGGCCGGATCTCCGCGGACATCATGTTCTGCATCCAAGCCAGGGTGCCCAAGACCGCGACCGCCACCAGCGACCTGAGGACCGCTCTCCTGTTTGCGAGGGGCCTGCCTGTGAAGGTCTGGAGGATCTCGGAGATCACGCCGATAGCAGTGATCAGCACGATCAGGTAGACGCCGGTCGTGAAGATCGAGCTCAGGTGTTCGAAGTAGGTGGGGGAGCCACTCTCACCGGCGTTGAAGAAGACCCCGCCGTAATGGCGATCGATGATGAGCATGGTCAGCCCCGCGATCATCGCCGGACCTACGATGAGCAGCAGCCACGAGGTGACCACACCGGAGAACGAAAAGACCGGGAACCTCCTCCAGGCCATTCCGGGTGCCCGTTCTCTCGACGCGGTGACGATCACGTTGATCGCCTGCAGGACCAGGCCCAGAGTGGAGAGTCCGACCGCAGAGATCCAGACGTCCGTTCCGTTGTTGTCGATGAACGCGAGGTCGCCCGAGAGAGGCGGCAGGGCGATCGGTCCCGCCTCCGGAGGTGTGTAGAAGAACGAGACGTAGGTCATGACACCACCTGAGAGGAACAGCCACAGCGCCACCACGGAGAGGCGCGGGAAGGCAAGAGAGCGGGCACCGAGTTGGAGCGGCAGGAGATAGGTGATCAGCCCCATCGCCAGCGGCAGGGCGAAGAGTGAGGTCATGGTCACCCCGAAGACAGAGAGCAGCCGGTTGAAGGTCACCGGAGCAATCAGGGTGTTGTCAGGGAGCATCAGCTGCAGTCTCATGAGGAAGAACTCGACCACCGCGAGGGCGAGGAAGCCCAGTGCTGCGCCGATGAAGATCCTTCCCACGTCCTTGTGATCGGAGCTGGTGGCGAAGTCCAGCCATCCGGGCCTCTTGGACTGGACGCCCTGGACCGCGATCTCGGGATGGGTTCTGATCGGATCGCTCATTGGCCGTCACCCGCCTCTTCGATTGCGCCGTACGGCCCGTTCCTCGCGATGTCATCCTGGACCCATTTCTGGGCGTCGGCTATCTCGGCGCCCTGCTCGTCGAGCCACCGCTCGAACTCGTCCTGGGAGACCACCCTGACCACCGTCCTCATGGTCGCGTAGTTGGCGCCCGAGAAGGCATACGAGGCGCCTTCGAAGGTCCCTTCGGTGTCGGGGGTGAACCTGAGCACGTGCGTCTTGCCTGGCACCGCGTCGGCCTTCTGGCTCAGGCCGGGTACCCACCACCGGTGCAGGACGTCGGTCGACTCGAGTTCGATCTCGACGGGCTGCCCGACCGGCAGGACGAGCTCGTAGTACGAGAAGGTTCCGTCCGGGTACTGGTAGCGCCAGAGCCACTGCTGGCCCGAGGTGAGTATCTGGAGCGTCTTCTCGCCTCGAGCAGCCATCGCCTCGGTATCGCTCCCGTCCATCTGGCTCTCGCTGTGGGCGGCTGAGCCCGCCGTCGTCTCGACCCCCGCCTTCTCGGTGAAGACGACGCCGACAACGAATACACCTATCGCGAGGACCGCGAGTAGCCCGCCAACCGCGAAGGTCGAACCGCGTCGGGCCCGTCCTCCGGCGGTGTTGCCGCCCTTGGAAGCACGGCCGCGCACCAGCATCGAGATCAATCCGATGTTGATCAGCAAGATCAACACCGCGGCGATCGCTAGTGCGATCCAGTAGAGGGTGTTGATCTCGGAACCGGTGCTTGAGCTGGCGGGATCTGGTGCGAGCAATTCGCGACCATTCTATTCAGGCTGCGGTCGGTGAGGCATCCCGAGGAGCCTGAGCATCCGCCTCGGTGGGGTGAGAACGAAAACGACCCGCGTCAGTGAGCCGTTACGGGCCCACCGACGCGGGTCGGAACCACTGATGTTGCGGCTGCAGCCGCTTCTAGGCGGCTTTCAGCTCCCCGCCCTTGACCGTGAGGTTGTAGATCACCAACACGTCGAGGACGATGATCAGGATCGACCACAGCGGGAAGGCGGTGATCAATCCGATGTGAGCGATTGCGCTCAGCACGCAGAAGATGATCGCGATCACGCGCGCCCACTCCTTGACCGTGAACAACCCGATGCTGGTGGCGACCATGATTGCGCCGATCACCAGATGTATCCAACCCCAGGTGGTCAGGTTCCAGATGATCACACCGTCGTAGCCATTCGTTACCAGTACCTGACTGTCGTTGAGCAGTGCGGCAAGTCCGTAGAGGACGTTGAACACACCGATCACGAACAGGATCACACCGGCGAATGCTGCCCAGCCGGAGGGTCCTACGTTCGCTGCCTTCTTCTTGGCTGCTGCCAACTTGATCTCCTTGTCTTAGGTCGGATGCTCTCGCATCCCGACATCGACCAATTGCCGATAGACAGTCTGAAGGTAACCGCCGCTCCGGAGGCTCATTACCGACCAGCGTGAACGGAGGTAGCTTCATCCCCGTTTCCGGGGCCGACGCTCAGCGCTATACCCTCGTCGATCGTGACGCGGGGTTCCCATCCCAACTGCTGTCTCAGCCGCCCGTTCGACACGTCACCCGAGCGTGAGATGAAGGTGGCTCCGAACCGTCCGATCGCGGGTGGCCGCCGGATGAGCTTTGCTCCACTCTCGGCGAGTGCGCCCATCAGCCAGAGGGCTGTTGCGGGGAGCCTCCTTGGAGTGGGGAGTCCGGCAGTCTCGGCAAGCCGGTCGAAGTACTCGGCGAAGGTGATCTTCTCGCCGCTCCAGGCGGTGTACGCCTCCCCGGGCTGACCGGACTCGAGACCCAGCATGATCGCCTCGACCAGATCGTCGACGTAGACGGGGAGCATCCAGGAGGTCGAGGGTACGGCGAGCATCCGTCGTCTCATCAGCTGCAGCGGGCGCTCTACCCAGGGAATCGAACCCGGCCCGTAGACGTCACCGGGTCGAATCACCACGGCCCCCCTCTCGCGGGCGAGACGATCCGAGGCGGACTTGGTGTCGACGTAGGGAATTCCGACCGATCTGAGGGCAGCGGTTTCGTCCTGTGTTTCAGGATCGTCATAGCCGTAGACCACGACCGAACTCAAGTGCAGGACCCGAGATCCCTCCGGCGCAGCTTCCAGCACGTTGGCCGTGCCCTTCACGTTCACCCGGATGAAGTCCTCCATAGATCCCCACTCGCGTACGTTCGCGGCCGTGTGGACGATCAGGTCGGCGCCCGAGACCGTGGCCGCGACGGCGTGCCGGTCGGTCAGATCACCTTCGACTACCTTGCCGGCCCCCGCCATCCGGGCTCTTTCGACTCCCGCTGGATCTCTGTCAAGACCGATCACCTCGGCCCCTTGCCCGCTCGCTCGCCTGCACACGGCAGACCCGATGAAACCTCCCGCGCCGGTGACGGCAAGCGTTCTTCCCTCGAGGACCGGCTGGACGGTTCCAGTCATCGTTCGGCGGCTCGGTTGCGCGGAGATCTCACCCACCGACTTATACTCGCCACGCCTGTGTATCGAGCGGACCGAACACCACCGCAGCGCACCAGATTGCGTCCTCTGGTGCGGGGAGCCGCCTTTGCGGCTCTGGGCGCTGCCGCTGTCGTGCCGCTGGTTCGCAGGCAGCTCAAGATCCCTCCGGCCGCAACCGCAGCCGCAGTCGCCTCTGGACCGCCTGCACTTGCGGTTCTCTCGAGGCGCACCCCCGCACGTGACCTCGCCCTCTACTTCCTCCAGGGCTGGGCGTTCATCGTTTCGCATGAGCTGCCCTACGACGATCCGGAGGCGCTTCGCAAGAGGGTCAAGATCCAGTACCCGATCCGGATCGACAAGGTGATCGGCAGAGGGAAGCTGCCGAACACGAGACTCCAGGAGGCGTTTTCGGGATTCGGTCGCGGCAACGCGATGGACAAGGCTCTCTCCTGGGCGCACTGGATCTGGTTCTTCTGGCCGCACGGTGCGCTGATCTGGATCATGGCCCGCAAGCCCGAGGCCTTCGCCCGGGCCGCACGGCAGACTGCTGCGGTCTACGACATCGGATGCGTCGGCTACGCGGTCGTGCCGACCGCTCCGCCGTGGTGGGCGTCGAAGGAAGGGCATACGAATGACCGTGTGCGGAGGATCATGACCGAGGTCGGTGAAGACACCTGGGGACCGGCGTGGGAGCGTCTCTACGGGACCTTCGATGGCAACCCCTGGGCAGCGATGCCGTCGCTCCACTTCGCGAGCGCGCTGATGGCAGCAATCCTCCTCTCCGAAACCGGGAAGGTGGATGGGGCGATCGGTTGGACTTACGCTCTCACCCTCGGCTTTGCGCTCGTGTATCTGGGGGAGCATTACGTCACGGATCTGATCGCGGGCGCCGCTCTGGTCGCTGCGGTCCGATTCCTGGACCCCCGTTTCGAGCCGGTTGCCGAGCTCGTCAGCAGCAGATTGCGCACCCTGGAGGACATCGCCAACGCGTAGGTGATTCCGGTGCCTGACGAACCCCACAAGGCCGACTCGGAAGACCAGGCTGTCGAAGGAGAGAAGCCGACCGCTTCACCGGAGAGGCCCGGGGATCATCTGGCGGAGAAGGAGCGACTCGCCGGCGAGATGACCGCTGAGTCTCCGGAGCAGGTACTGGCCGAGGCCGAACCGAAGTTCTTCGCCGCTCCGAAGCGGATCATCCAGACGGTGATCGCGGTGGTCGCGCTCACCGTTGCCATCTACGTACTCTTCCCGCGGCTCGTCGGACTCCAAGGCGCGTTCCACACAATGGAGAGGGGTGATCTCGACTGGATCGCAGTGGCACTCGCCTTCAACGTACTCGCCTTCGGTGCCTACGTCGCACTGTTCCGCGGGGTGGTTGCGGAGAAGATCATCCACTTGCGTTGGCGTGAGTCGTACCAGATCACCATGGCCGGTCTCGCCGCTACGAGGATCTTCTCGGCTGGTGGAGCAGGCGGGATATTCCTCACCTACTGGGCACTGAGGAAGGCCGGGATGGAGCGGCGGCTGGCCGCTGGCCGGATGGTCGCATTCCTGGTGATCCTCTACTCGGTCTACATGTTCTCACTGATCATCTTCGGGATCCTCTTGCGGACCGGAGTCCTCCCCGGGGGCGGGAAGGTATCGACCACGTTCATCCCGGCGGCGCTTGCGGGAGCGGCGATCCTGAGCGTCGCCTTGCTCGCCCTGTTGCCGGGCGATATCGAAGGTCGGCTGGAGCAGGCTCTCTCGGGTCGCTTCGCGAAGGTCGCCAAGAGGGTCGCCTCCGCTCCCGCGACATTCGCCCAGGGCACGCGCGATGCCCTCGCGTTCGCTGAAGATCCGAAGAGCGCGGTGCTCGCCTTCGGAGGCGCAATCGGATTCTGGGCGGCTAGCATCGGGATCTTGTGGGCGAGTTTCCAAGCCTTCCACGTCGAGGTCCCGTTCGGAGTGATCGTCCAGGGTTTCTTCCTCGGGATGGTCGCGAACCTCTTCCCCTTGGCACCCGGTGGAGTCGGGGCGGTGGACGCGGGCATGATCGGGGCCTTCGTCCTCTTCGACATACCCGCGACCGAGGTATTCGCAGCGGTGCTCACCTACAGGGTGATCGCATTCTGGCTGCCGATACCACCGGGGATAGTCGCCTTCTTCCAGCTTCGACACACAGTCGCACGCTGGGAAGCCGAGGGGAGGAGCGTGCCTCTCCCTCCCCCGACCGAGGTGACCGCTCGATCAGGGGACGGTTCGTCTGGCGGATGAGCCGGAAGGAGGAGGGACGGCTGCTCTCGTTAGGATGGCTTTCCGGTGACTGAGGAGCGAATCGAAAGCATGATCGTGGTCGGAGGGGGTCCTGCCGGTTACACGGCGGCTCTGTACGCGGCCAGGGCCGAGCTGGAACCGCTCGTCGGGGAGGGGTTTGCCTGGGGTGGTCAGCTGCAGAACACCACCGATGTCGAGAACTATCCCGGATACCCCGAGGGGATCATGGGACCGGCGATGATGGCCGAATTCCGTGCACAGGCCGAGCGATTCGGAACCCGCTTCATCACCGACGATGCGACCGAGCTCCGCCTGACCGACGGCGAGATCCAGACCGTCGTTGTCGGCGGCGAGGAACATCGCGCCAAGTCGGTCGTCTTGGCGATGGGTGCCGAGCCCAAGCGGCTGGGGATCCCTGGCGAGCAGGAGCTCCAGGGAATGGGGGTCTCCACCTGCGGAGTCTGTGACGGTGCCTTCTTCAAAGATCAGGAGGTCGTGGTGATCGGAGGTGGGGACTCGGCCATGGAGGACTCGATCTTCGTCTCAAAGTTCGCCAGCAAGCTGACCGTCGTCCACAGACGCGACGAGTTCAGGGCCTCCAAGATCATGCAGGACCGTGCGAGGGAGCAGGAGAACATCGAGTTCATGACGCCTTACGCACCGACCGAGTTCATCGCGGGAGACGACGGGAAGATAGCCAAGGTGGCGATGGAGAACACCCAGACCGGGGAGAAGGAGGAGCTCGAGGTAGGGGGTGCGTTCGTCGCGATCGGGCACACGCCGCTGTCGAACCTGGTCGAGGGTCAGGTAGATCTCGATGACGAGGGCTACGTGGTCTGCGAAGAGCCCTCCACACGGACGAAGCTCGCAGGCGTCTTCGGGGTCGGGGATCTGGTCGACCACACCTACAGACAGGCGATCACGGCTTCCGGATCAGGTTGCAAGGGCGCGCTGGACGCCGAGTGGTACCTGCGGGATACCCCGCCTTCCGTCTGAGTTCAGTCGGGTTGGCTGTCGAGCTCGCGCTCGAGCATCGCTCGGAAGGCGTTCTGGGCCTCCAGAGTCACGGGTCCCGGGGCCTCGGGGAATTCCGTCTCGTCGACTGCGGATACCGGCTGGATCTCGCGGGTAGTCGAGGCGAGGAAGGCCTCGCTTCCCGAAAGCAAATCCTCGAGCGGGTAGATGTCTTGTTCGATCTCCATCTCGGCGATCACCCTGTCGCGCACGATCGAATCGAGGATCCCGGACTCCAGGGATGGAGTCTTCAGCACGCCGCTCTGGTCGACCCAGAAGATCGAGCAGGTCGGTCCCTCCAGAACGGTTCCATCAGGGGAGACAAGAAGCGACTCGTCTGCACCGCGCTCCTTCGCAATTCGGGTCGAGTGCATGTTGGCTCCGTAGGAGAGCGATTTCACCCCGGTGAGGATGACGCTCGGGGCGTAGGTCACGGTTGCGAGTACAGCGGTCTCCGGCCAGTCGACCAGGGGCTCGATGAAGACCAGTCGCCTGCCCCCGCGGGTCACGACCAGCCTCAGCTGCGCGTCCACCTCTCCGGCCTGGTCGAGCAGGGCCCGTGCCTCTGCTTCGATCTGTTCGCGCGGTAGGGCCAGGCTGATCGCGGCAGCCGAGCGCTCCAGGCGCTCGAGAGGGTCCTCCATCGCGTGAGGCCGACCGCCGTACACCATGACCACATCGAACACTCCGTCGCCGCGGAGCAGCCCGTCGTCATGGGCCGGGATCACGGCATCGCGGGTGCACCCTGCTTTGCCATCGATGCTTGCCAACTCGGGGGCTTGGGGCATGATCCGAGGCTAACGGAGTCGCTGGTCGGTCAGCGACCGGTGGGGGTAATCTCGGTCGATGGCGAGGGCGCTGATAGTCGGATGCGGATGCCATGGCCGCGAGCTGGGGATAGAGCTCCTCGGCCGGGGGTGGCAGGTCCGGGGAACGAGTAGGGACGAGTCCGGGCTGCGGTCGATCGAGCAGGCGGGCATCGATGCGTCGCTTGCCGACCCCGACCGACCGGGCACGATCCTCGATCTGGTCGGGGATGTGGCAGCGATTGCCTGGCTGATGGGCACCGCAGAGGCCGAACCCGAAGTGATCGCAGCAATCCATGGACCGAGGCTGCAGAGCCTGATGGAGCGCCTCGTCGACACGCCGGTCAGGGGCTTCGCATACGAAGCAGTTGGATCGGTCCAGTCGACCAGGCTCGAGGAGGGGCGGGCGATCGTGCAGAGCGCCAGCGATACCTGGCGGATCCCGGTCAGGTTCCTGGAGCGGGAGCGGAATTCGGAGGGGTGGACTGTCGAGACCGCGAATGCAATGGACTCGCTTCTCGAGGCCCGCTGATCGAGCGCCTGCTAAAAATATCTAATACCGATCAAGTATTAGGTATTTATTCCACCAAAACGCGTAGAAAGGGAACCGATGACCGCTACCGATGAATTCCTCGAGAACTCGAAGGCATACGCCGAGGGTTTCGACAAGGGCGACCTCCCGATGCCTCCCGGCAAGAAGGTCGCGATCCTCGCCTGCATGGATGCACGCCTGAACTCTCAGGGCCTACTGGGGCTGCAGGAAGATGATGCACACGTGATCAGGAACGCCGGCGGGGTGGTGACCGATGACGAGATCAGATCGCTTGCGATCTCACAGCGGTTGCTCGGAACCGAGGAGATCATCCTCATCCATCACACGGATTGCGGGATGCTCACCTTTACCGACGAGGACTTCAAGGCGCAGATCAAAGAAGACGTCGGTGAGGCACCGGAGTGGGCGAGCGAGGCCTTCCCCGATCTGGAGGAGAGCGTCCGCGAGTCCGTGCGGCGAATCCAGGCCAGCCCCTTCATCCCGAAGACCGATGCAGTACGCGGCTTCGTCTACGAGGTGGAGACCGGAAGCCTTCGAGAGGTGAGCTGAGCAGCCTCTCTCCTGCTGGGGGCCAGTCGCCACCAGACGAACTCAGAGCCGCCGCGGATCCGCTACCAACTCGAAGAAGTGGGAGAGGATCCGCGCCGTGGCCCCCCAGATCAGTCGACCCTCTGCTTCGAAGGTGTCGGTCCGCAGCGGAATCTTGCTCTGCGGAACCCTGCGCTGGGTGCGGGTGTCGAGCAAGCCGCCAAGCGGTGCTCTCAGTATCGCCTCCACCTCGTCCGGGTTCGGGGAGAGGGCGAGGGACTCAGGCGCACCGATCACTCCGACGAAGGCGTTGATCCGGTAGCCGGTGACGAAGGTCCCGACTGGCGGCAGGGCACCGATGACCTCTACCTCACCGGCGGGGAGCCCGATCTCCTCCTCGGCCTCTCTGAGTGCCGTGTCGACCAGATGCTCCCCTTGGTCGCGCCTGCCACCAGGGACCGAGATCTCACCCGCATGGCGTCGCAGGTCGGCCCTGCGCTCGGTCATCAGAAGGCCTGGTGAGTTCGGCCAGTCGTACACCGGCACGAGCACCGCTGCCTCCTTCTTTCCTCCCTTGACCTCCATTCCGATCGCATGCTCAGGGTCGAGCAGGGTGGAACGCAAGCCTGCGAGAGGATCACCCGATGGCGTGGCGCCGTTCAAGCCGTGGCGGTCACCGAATCGGCGACCTCTGTCCCGTCGGCCCTCAACAGCCGCGCAACGGGGCACTTCCCTGCGATGGTCTCGATCCGCTCGAGTTGATCGGAATCGAGTGCAGTCGGGATCTCGATCTCGACCTCGAAGCGCGGGCTGGAACCGTCAGAGGCCTCGCCTACTGACACATCCGCAGTGAGTCGACCGATGTCCCACCCTTTCCGCTCGGCGTAGAGGTCGATCGTTATCGCGGTGCAGCTGGCGAGCGCCGCGGCGAGGAGTTCGGTCGGTTTGGGGCCGAGGTCAGTGCCGCCGGAGTCGGCCGGTTCGTCGGCAACCAGCCTGTGTTCCCGACAGACGATGTCGTTGGTCAAGCCATCCCGCCTGGTCAAGCTGACCATCCTCTGCCCGCTCATCCTTCGTCTCCGCTGTCTCCAGTCTCACCGCGGCCCTCGAAGAGTTCCGGCTCGTCCACATCGGTGAAGCGGGCCATCGCCCAGATCAGGTCTGAGGCGCGGTTGACGAAGTGGAGCACGCTCTCGGAGGCAAGCCCGCCCGAGTCCTTCAACTCCGTGATCCGCCGCTCTGCCCGGCGAGTAGAGGCTCTGGCTACATCGAGAGCCGCCGAGAGGTGGGTGCCGCCGGGTATGACGAACTTGGGAGGCAGATCTACCCGCGCCATGTAGCGGTCGATCGCCTCTTCCAGCTCGGCGACCATCGGTTCGGTCACACGACTGATTCCGTCCTCGAGCCGGTCGGCTGCTTCGGGCGCCGTTGCGAGCTCCGCACCCACCACGAACAGTCCGTTTTGGAGGGCAAGTAGATCGTGCGCGACCTCCGTGTCCTCGCCACCGCAGAGCGCCCGGGCAACGCCGAGGGCGGAGTTCGCCTCGTCTACGGAGCCGTAGGCCTCGGTGCGCGGATCGTGTTTGACCACTCGACCGCCGTACCAGAGCGAGGTCGAACCGTCATCGCCTTTTCGGGTGTAGATCTTCACTCGGGTAATCCTATGGCCAGCGGCGGGCGGGCGCTAACCGAGCGGGTTGAGTGCTACTCCGGTCAGCAGCTTGGGGAAGAAGTAGGTCGACTTGGGCGGCATGGTCTCGCCGGCGTCGGCGACGGCCTCGACTGCATCTACGGGAGTCGGGCGCAGCAACAGCGCGGCGTCGGCTTCGCCGCCCTCGAGCATCTGCAGCGCCCGGTCTTCGTGCGGTGTGTAGGCCAGCCCGCGGTTGGCTGCGATGTCGTCCTCGGTCATGCCCCGGAGGTGCTTGAACACCACCGCTTCGAGGATCGCCGCGTCGAGTTCGCGGTAGGCGGCAGAAGCCGAGTCGAGCTCCGACCCGACCACCGCGCGGCCGGCGTCGTTGAGGGTGAGGCGCATCGGTTGTCGGTGGTAGGCGTCGAGATAGCCGAACACGCCAACGCCCTCTGCGCCTGCGGGGTCGAGATCGGAGTGGTCCACCTGGGCGATGTCGAAGAGCTCGCGCATGCCCTCTCCCAGGCGGGTCCGGCGTGGTTCGTCGTCTGCGATCTCGGTCAGCATGCGGTGAGTGGGGAAGACGGTCAGACCAGGGTCGTCGAGTCCGACCAACGCCATCATCACGAAGTCGGCTTCCCCCGCCTGTCCATCTGCCTCGATCCGCTCGGCACGGTAGGTCAGCGAGGTCTCGTAGCGATGATGCCCGTCCGCGATCAGCATCTC
>JBJTBI010000007.1:0-5190 GCA_046091265.1 bacterium | reverse complement strand
ATACCCGCCCGACGGCACAAGTTTCGAAATAAGGACCACTAACCCAGGAGGGGATGAACTGATGGAGACCGCAACCGCGAGCAAGATCGATCACAGCCGGGTCAAGGAGCTGACCGCTCGTGAGACCGAAACTCTCAACGCGAACACCCAGAAGTCGAAGGAGATGTTCGAGCGGGCAGATGTGCACCTCTCCGGCGGCGTCGCCTCCTCCTACCAGGCCCGCGAGCCCTGGCCGATCTACATGGAGCGCGGCGAGGGACCGAAGGTCTGGGATGTGGACGGCAACGAGATGTACGACTTCCACAACGGCTTCGGCTCGATGGTCCAGGGCCACGCCAACCCCGCGATCGGCAAGGCGGTGCAGGATCGCTACGGCGACGGCACCCATTTCGCCGCCCCTACCGAGGATGCGATCGCGGTGGGCGACGAGCTGGCGCGCCGCTGGGGACTGCCCAAGTGGCGCTACACCAACTCAGGCTCCGAGTCCACCATGGACGCTATCCGGATCGCCCGCGGCTACACCGGCCGTGACGACGTGATGAAGATCTTCGGCTCCTACCACGGCCACCACGACACGGTGATGGTCTCGATCGGCGTCGAGTACGACGAGATCGGCGACCACGAGAACCTCGCCTCGCTGCCCTACGGCGCCGGCATCCCGCAGGCGATCGTGGACCAAGTGGTGGCGGTTCCGTTCAACGACGCCGGAGCGATGGAGCGTCGGATGCTGAAGATGAAAGAGGAGGGGCGCCTCCCCGCCTGCGTGATCATGGAGGCCGCGATGATGAATCTCGGCGTCGTCCTGCCCGAGGACGGCTACCTCGAGGAGGTGCGTCGGATCACCGCGGAGCACGGCGTGGTCCTGATCTTCGACGAGGTCAAGACCGGACTCACCATCGCCCCGGGCGGCGCGGTCGAGAAGTACGGAGTGATGCCCGACTTGGTCACCCTCGCCAAAGCGCTGGGTGGAGGCTTCCCCGTCGGCGCGATCGGCGGCACCGACGAGGTGATGAAGGTGGTCGAGGACGGCACCGTCTACCAGGTGGGTACTTACAACGGAAACCCACTCTGCATGGCGGCCGCCCGGGCGAACCTGGAGGAAGTGATGACTCCCGACGCCTACAAGACACTCGACCGGCTGAACGACCGGATCCTCGCCGGCTGCACCGAGGTGATCGAGAAGCACAACCTGCCGGGCTACGCGGTCGGGATCGGCTCGAAGGGCTGCGTGACCTTCTCGCCCACTCCTGTGGTGGATTACGAGACCTTCAAGGCCAATCAGGATGCCGAGCTCTGCGAGCTCGCGTGGCTGTTCAACATGAACCGGGGCATCTTCATGACCCCGGGCCGTGAGGAGGAATGGACGCTCTCGATCACGCACACCGACGAAGCGGTCGACAAGTACGTCGAAGTCTTCGAGGAGATGGCGTTCGAACTGACGAGGCCCTGACCCCTCTCACGCGCCTCGAAGAATGTTTGGTTGAGTCGCCCGCCGTCCATACAGGTATATTGCAGGTATGTTGCGCCCTTAGTCGAAACCTGACAGCAAATCAAGCGGCTTTTTGGGCCAAACGAAAGGAACAATCGAGAGATGAGAAGCCAGACCAAGATCACCACTGTCGCGGCAGCTGTTGCTACCGCCGTGCTCACCGCGGGCGTTGCGTTCGCCGCTACCCAGAACATCGAGCGGTATCCGACCTGGACCATCTCCCCGGATGACACCGAGGCGCAGAACCACAAGGGAAAGCTGACCTTCAATCTCGGTAGCAAGTTTCCCGACGCTGGCTACACGGTCAAGAAATCGGTCTTCGACGGCGAAGACACCGAGCTGCTGAACGGCACCGACGGCGAGGACTGGTTCACCAAGGACACGCCTTTCGGCGCGGAGTTCGGTCCGACCGGACCCAATGCGCCTGAGGTGAACAAGGTGCGCTACCTCAAGATCCGGGTTGGTGGACCGTCGGTGGCAACCGCTACCTACACCTTCAAGCGGCCCACTCCGGCGGGCACGCTCGGCTTCGCGGTAAGCGACATCGATCTCGATCGTCTGCGGATCACCGCCAAGGATGCGAGCGGCAGGGCGGTCGCGGGAAGCGATCTGGCAGGAGACGTATTCAACTTCTGCAACGTGCCGGCCGCGGGACGACCGCCAGAGTGCGGATCGCGTGAGACGATCACTCCACGCCTCAAGAACCTCTCGAATGGAGTCATCCTCACCTCGCGCGACGGCGAAGAGACCCAAGGCGCTGCCGCCTGGTTCAAGCCGACCGTGAAGATCAAGCAGATCACCTTCGTCTTCAGAGAGGTGGGAAGCAGCGGTCCCTCTTTCCGGACCTGGTTCGCCGCGAAGGTCAAGAAGCAGACCCAGCCGGTGACTGGCTGAGTCTCTTTTCAGAGCCGATTGGTTTGAAGGGCGCCCCTCGAAAGCGGGGCGCCCTTTTTCGTGCTGGCGTGGGCCAATAGGATGGGCCGATGAAGCAGCGACTCATCGAAGCGTGGCGCCGCGGGCAGCGCGGCTGGCCGGCTGACAACCCGGTAGCGCAGTTCCCCAATGCTCCGCTGTTGGTTGCGATCGCTGCCTGGATCGTGCGCCAGTTGACCACCGGCTCAACGAACGACTGGGCAAGCGCGGTCTTCTACGTCGCCCTGGCCTGCTTTGCCTTCTGGGAGCTGGTGGACGGCGTCAACCGGTTTCGCCGTGTCGGTGGCGCGGTCATCCTGCTGCTGACTGTCTATCTGGCGGCAAAGGCCCTCGGGGCATAGCCAGGGGCCGGGTCATGGGCAAGTGGAAGGCGATAGTCGCGATCTCGCTCGCGCAGTTCGTGATGGTGCTCGACACCACCGTGATGAACGTGTCGCTTGAGCAGGTCGTGAGGGATCTCGATTCGACCATCTCCCAGCTCCAGGTGGCGATCACCTTCTACACGCTGACCATGGCAGCACTCATGCTCACCGGAGGTCGGCTGGGCGGAATCTGGGGCCGTCTGAACACCTACCGGATCGGTCTGGTGGTCTACGGAGTCGGGTCGCTGATCACCGCACTGGCGCCGAGCTTCGAGGTCCTCTTCCTCGGCTGGTCGATCGTCGAAGCCCTCGGCGCCGTGCTGATAATCCCGGCTACCGTCGCCCTGACCTCGAGCAACTACAAGGGGCGTGACCGGGCGATCGCCTTCGGCCTGCTGGGCGGCATCTCCGCCGCCGGAGCCGCGGCCGGACCGCTCATAGGAGGTCTGGTCACCGAATACGCGAGTTGGCGATATGTATTCGCAGCCGAGAGCGTGATCATGGTCGGTCTTCTCCTCACCGCCAGCGCAATCAAGGACGCGCCGAAGAGCGCAGACGAGAGCCTCGACCGACCGAGCGTGGCGCTGTCTGCCTTCGGGCTCGGGTTGATCGTCTACGGAGTCCTCCGAGCGAGCGTCTGGGGCTGGATCACACCGGAGCCCGGAGAGCCCTCGCTGCTGGGGCTGTCCCTGGTGCCGTGGCTTGTCAGTTTCGGTCTGCTCGTACTCGGCGTCTTCCTGCGCCGACAGTTGTCGCTGGAGCGTGACGGAAGAAAACCGCTGCTCCCGAGCAGTCTGATCAAGATCGCTCAGCTTCGTGGAGGCCTGATGATGCTGGTCGTCCAGCAACTGCTTCTGGCCGGTACGTTCTTCGTGATCCCGGTCTATCTGCAGATCGTCCTCGGCAAGAGTTCACTCGAGACCGGTCTGAGGATCCTTCCCTTGGCGCTTGGTGTGATGGCCGCCTCGATGATCGGGGCAAGGCTCTCGGAACGCTTCTCGCCAAGACAGATCGTTCGGGTCGGTCTGGGGATCCTGTTCGTCGGCATCGTGACCATCCTCGGATCGGTCAACGCCAAACTCGACTCGGGACTCTTCATCGCCGGGATGGCGATCTTCGGGATCGGTGTAGGAGCGGGTATCTCGCAACTCGGCAACACGATCATGTCGGCCGCACCGCAGAAACACGCGAGCGAAGCCGGGGGCCTGCAGGGCACAGCGTCGAACCTCGGGATGTCACTCGGAACCGCGCTGATCGGTGCGGTGTTGCTCACCGGACTGAATGCCGCGTTGGTCGACAACATCCAGAACGATCCGAGGATCTCGCAGCAAGTGAAGAACGAGGTATCGAGCGCTACCGCCATGGCACCGGTGATCACACAAGAGCAGGCAAAGCAGGAACTGGCAAAGTCGGGGCTGACCGAGAGCGAGCAGGTAGCGGCGCTCGACGACTACGAAACCTCACTGATCTCCGCCCTGCGACAGGCGCTGTTCGTAGCCGCATTCCTCGCACTGATCTCGATCTGGTTCGTTCGCCTGCTTCCAGACCGGCCGCTGGTGGCGGCAAGAGGCTCCCGCGCGCCGCCTCCTCGGGTGAAGCGCAAGCCCGCCTGAGCAGTCGCAACACCGACGCATCACTGGTGTTCAATGAAGCAGATGGTTCGAATACTCACCCGAACGGCAGCTGCAGTGATCGTGCTCGCAGGACTCACCTCGGCAGCGTTGCTGAGCGGCATCCCGCGCATCCAGGATCGAGCCGAAGCCGCATCGTGTCGCATCGCGCCCCGGCCGGCTGCGTGCGCCTTGAAATTCGCCGCCAGGCGCTCCGGGATCGCGATCGGAGCGTCGATCTCGCAAGGGGTACCTGAGCGTGAGAGAAGCGACATCCTCGTCCACTTCAACGCGGTCAGTGACGAAAACGCCTTCAAGTGGTCGTCGATGGAGCCGACTCAGGGAAACATCGATTTCTCCGACACCGATGCACTGGTCGAGTGGGCCAACTCTCATCGCCTGCGGCTCAGAGCGCACACGCTCTTCTGGCATCGCTATCAGACACCTACCTGGGTCACGAACGCCGTGGCCGGCGCAAGCGATCCGGCCGCCACCCTCGGCGCCTTGATGGACGAGCGCATCGAACAGGTCGTGGGCAGATACAAGGGCGAGGTGAAGATCTACGACGTGGTCAATGAGCCGCTCGAGACCTTCGGGCCGGGTTGGGACACTACCAACACGATCGTCTCGAGATCGAACTTCTTCTATCTGGCGCTCGGTGAGCGCTACATCGACCGGGCGTTCCGGGCGGTTCGTCGGGTCGACCCGAAGGCGAAGCTGTTCCTCAACGAGACCGTCTGGAACCCGGCCATCGGCGACCCGAAGGCGGACGCCTTCCTCGCCCTGGTCAAACGAC
>JBJTBI010000006.1:0-2519 GCA_046091265.1 bacterium | reverse complement strand
GGTGCGCCGGGCCTTGGTCAATCCCGACAACGAACTGATCGTGATAGCTCGGGCTCCGTCACTGGCGAAGGTCCTGATCGAGTACTTCCCGGCGATCCGATTCAAGTACCACGACGCCCAGGGAATCAACGTATTCGTGCTGAGCGTCGATCACGATCGACTCCCGAGCGAGGCCGAGATCGACAGGATCCTCAGACGGCACTCGGACGACCTGATGCGGCAACTGCCTACACCTAGTCGAGAGGAGGCAAACAGCCCCGACGGTCAGGCAGCACCCGGTAGTAGTTGACCAGCCCGTAGGTGTCGTACTTCTCGAGGAACCTTGCGCGGGCTATCGGCCGCGAGGAGGCAACCCGCGAGTAGACCATGTAGCGCAAGGGCGAGTTCGACTTGCGATCCGGGGTCGCAATCAAGATCTCGATTCCCCGCTCCCGGATGATCCGTTCGAGTTCACGGCAGCTTCGAACCGCTCTGAATCCTCCGTAGGGCTGCTCCACACCGAGGTACTTGGCGTCTGTGCCGAAGTCCGCGCCACGGAGCCGATACTGAGCGAGGGCTGCCAACTGCGCGGTGAAGCCGACCTCGACCCCGTCGAGCCTGGAGGCTTCCGCCTGAAGGTGGAGATCCCCTCGGTAGTAGCTGGGCGTCTCACCCGTAGGTCTCTCGAGATACCGGGCCCGATCAGCCAATCCGATCACGAACATCCCGAGTCCGAAAGCGCCCACCACGACGGGGATTAGCCATGAGGGCCGTCGACGCAAGATCACGATCGCGAGGAAGGCGAGGAGGAGGGCGCCTGCGATCCAGGCTGCGTCGAGCGTCCTCCATACGAACAGGACACTCGAGGTGGTCGTGGTTGCGATTCCGAGCAGGAGGAGGAAAGCCGGCAACCAGCGCGAGAGTCGTCTGCGCGGATCCAGACAACCTGCCCAACCCGCGACCGAGATCAAGCCGAGGGCCATCGCAGGCGCGAGGTACCGGAGGTTCCACTCGAAGCCGACCGGGAAGCCTTCTGGACCCGCTGCCGAGAACGGGGTGATCAGATAGGAAACCGCGCCGAGCACAGCAGCCGCGCCGAGGGCCCGACTGCGCGATGGCCCCGAGAGCAACCCCTTGACGGCTCCGAACGCGGCGAGCAGGAGCACCAGTGACCAGTTCCAGCCGAGGGACTTGTGGAGCCCCGGCAGGAAGTAGTCCAACACAGCACTGCCATCGGGGTTGAACAGATAGTGAGAAACGCTGAAAGGCGCACGGCCCTCGAATCCGCGTGCGGGGCTCGGCAGGTCGATCGGTCCCACTCCATGGATGAACGGGAGCGGGTTCCCGGCGAGGATGAAGTTCCGTATCTCCCAGGGGAGTCCGAGGACGACGAGGCCGATCAGGAATATCCACATCCCCCTCCGGGCCGACCGATCACGAAGACCGGCAAAGATGATCCACGCGGTCAACACGGCAGCGGGGACTCCCACCGTCAACTTCATCCCGATCGCGAGTCCCGCAGCGACACCGGCCAGCGCAAGCCAGGCCGTGACGGCAACCGAGCGTGGCCGCGAATCGGCACCGAGACCGGTCGAGGCAAGAGCGAACGCGGCGACCAGCATGGCGACCGCCGGAAGATCGCTCGAGGCGGTACCGGCCTGCTGACGCAGCATGATCCCGGAGAGCATCAGCGGAACCACCGCCATCAGGCCGACTCGGGCTGATCCCAACCGTTCGCCGAGGCACCAGGCCGCGAGCAGGGTGACCATCCCGAAACCGAGATTGAGGAACACCGAGAGCAGGTCCCTGTCGACCAGAGACATCCCGATCGCGTGCAGGAGTTCCGAGCCCGCTGGATAGAAGTGATGGAGATAGCTGACGTCGACGAAGGTGTAGCCCCGAAGACCGTCCTCGAAGGCAAAGGACAGGGCGATCGGCATGTGGTAACTCAAGGTGTCGAATCCCACCAGGGCCGAGTCCCAACCGAACTTGGTCCCCCCGAGCCAGCCGAGCAAGACGATCCCGCTGGCGACCATCGCCCAACGGTCGAACACGTTCGGCAGGCTCAGGTCGGATCGGCGGCCCTGGCCCCACCTTCGCCAGATTGCCTCTGCGAGTAAACACGTTGCCGCCGCGCCTCCCAGCAAGGTCCAGCGCCCGAATGCGCCAACGAGTCCCAGGAAGAGTCCGAGGAGCGTCGAGAGCGCCAAGGCGATGACCACCCAGGCGAGGAGCGAGACTGCCGGGCCGCCGCGTAGATCGGCCGTCGTGCGAAGACGCTCGGCCGCCCAGCCGGTGAGCACCACATATGCGAGGACCAAACTGCTCGCCGCAAGATATGCGCCCGTACCGATCACCCCGTCGGTTCGCCTTTCCGGAGTTCCTGCTGCCAGAGTCGGCGGTCACGAGCGCCGTCCCTCTTCAGCGCCGTGCAGCCTGCCGGATCGAGAGGTCCGGTCAACCTGAAGACCCAGACGTTCCCCTTCCTCCGAGAATAGACGGCGTTCGGATCGCCGAGCACCCACTTGATCTCGGGGGAT
>JBJTBI010000005.1:0-13670 GCA_046091265.1 bacterium | reverse complement strand
GGAGCCAGGGGATTCGTGCCGACTATGGGCGCGCTGCACGCCGGTCATCGAGCGTTGATCTCTTGCGCTTCGCTCGAATCCGACCAGGTCGTCGTCAGCGTCTTCGTCAACCCGACCCAATTCGATGATGCAAGCGATCTCGCGTCTTAGCCCCGCGAGCCCGAAGCGGACGCTCAGTTGGCGAAGGCAGCAGGATGCGACGTGTTCTGGACTCCGATGGTCGAAGACCTCTACCCGGATGGACTGGAGGCGAACATCAGGGTCACCGACGAGCTGACCTCGGTCCTGTGTGGCGCTGAGGAGAGGCGCGGGCCGGATCACTTCGCAGGCGTGACCACGGTGGTCTCGAGGCTGTTCGATGCGGTCCAGCCCGATGTCGCCTACTTCGGGGAGAAGGATGCCCAGCAGTTGGCTGTGATCCGGCGGATGACGGCGGATCGAGGGCTTACGATCGAAATCCGGGGGGTTCCTACGGTTCGTGATCCCGACGGACTGGCGTTGAGTTCTCGCAACCTGCGGCTCGACGCTCCGTCCAGGGAGCGGGCGTTGGCGATCCCGAAGGCCCTCCGGGAAGCGGCGGAGATGGCTTTGTCGGGGGAACGGTCGACCGACTCACTCGCCCGCCGTGTCCGGCAACTCCTGGTCGAGAGCGGGATCGAGCCCGAATACGTCGAGGCGAGAGATCCAGACGACCTCACGCCCGTTGCCGAGATGAACGGACGGCCGGTTCTGCTTGCCGTTGCTGCGACCGTGGGGGAAGTAAGACTTATCGACAACGTGATCCTCGCTGGAAGGAGCTGAGATGAGCACGATTCGCACCGATGACGATCGCGGAGTCCCCGCACGAGATCCGGTGACGATCCAGCGACTCGGAGAGATGAAACTCGCCGGTGAACCGATCGTGATGATCACCGCCTACGACCACCCTTCCGCCTTGGTCGCAGAGGAGGCTGGCGTCGATGTGGTCCTGGTCGGCGATTCCGCAGCGATGACCGTGCTCGGACACGACTCCACAGTGCCGGTGGGCATGGACGAGATGGTGATGCTCGCATCAGCGGTCAGAAGGGGACTCGACACCCCGCTGCTGGTAGGCGACCTCCCGTTCGGCTCCTACGAGGCGTCCAACGAGGACGCGGTCGCAAACGCACAGCGCTTCATCAAGGAATCGGGGTGCAATGCGGTCAAACTGGAGCGCGGTGGCGCATCGGTGGATCGCGCACGGGCGATCGTGCGGGCCGGAATACCCGTGATGGGCCATGTCGGGCTCACGCCACAGACCGCCGACGCCCTCGGGGGATACAAGGCACAGGGGCGAAGCGCCGATGCCGCTGCTCGGATCGCGGAGGAGGCGCTCGCCCTTCAATCGGTCGGCTGTTTCTCGATCGTCTTCGAGGCAGTTCCCTCAGAGGTCGTCGAGGAACTCTGCCGTCACCTAGATGTTCCGACGATCGGGATCGGCGCCGGACCAGCCACCGACGGCCAAGTGCTGGTCTTCCACGATCTGCTCGGGATCCACACCGGTCACACCGCGAAGTTCGTCAAGCGCTACGCGAACCTGCACCGAGACATGGTCGAGGGCGCTCGCGAGTACGCGGACGAGGTTCGCCGGCGGACGTTCCCGGGTCCTGAACACGGCTACGCGGTCGAACCGGAGGAGCTGGAAGCCTTCAAGGAGTATCTGGCCGCTGAGAGCCTCGCCGCCCGCTCTCCCTGGGACTGGTAGCCGAACTCAGGCCTTGGATGCTCTCGTCTTGGCTGCAGCCCTGAGCGAATCACGCTTTCGGTCTCCTCCGGTTGGGCCCCTCTCCTTGCCCTCGAGCAGCCTGATTCCGAGCAACGGGAAGAAGAGCATGGTCAGGACTGCAGCGCCGATCAGAGCAGCTGCGGTAGATGAGAGCATCTGACCCTCTTCTACACCGAGAGTCGCGATCGCGACGACCAGAGGAAGCTGGGTTGCTGAAAGCAGAGCGAAAGCGCCACGTTGTCTCGGCTCGAACTCCTTCCGGTAGAGGAGCAAGGAGGGCAGCCCGCGAGCCAGGATCATCAAGACCAGGAAGATGGGAAGCTTCACTGCGGCGCTGACGCTGCCGAACAGCGAATAGAGATCGACCGAGGCGCCGCTGGACACGAAAAAGAACGGGATCAGGAATCCGAAACCTAGTGCGTAGACCTTGGACTCGAACTCCTTCGTCTCCCTACCTCGCAGAGAAGCCCGGACGATCATCCCAGCAACGAATCCGCCCAACAGCACGTCGAGACCGAGTCCCTCCGCAAGGAAGACGAGGGAGAAGATCAACAGCACCGTGATCCTCACCGCCAGTTGAGAGCTCAGTCCGAGCGTACGCTCGAGGAGAGGCCAACTTCGCCAACTCGCGCGAACCGAGACAACGGCGGTAATGACAGCAACCGTCAGGAAGAGCACGAGGAGGAGCGCCTCTCGCCAGGGCTGCCCCCCGCTGAGGACCAATGTCAGGAGGAGTATCGGGCCGAACTCGGCGCAGGCCGCTGCCGCGATCATGAAGGTTCCGAACCTGGTCCTGCTCTCCTTCGCGTCGTTGAGGATCGGAATCAGGGCGCCGAGCGAGGTCGAGGTCAAGGCAGCGCCGGTGAAGAGGAACGAGATGACGAGCCCGGCTGCAGCCAGGATTCCCCCGAGGCCGAACGCAATACCCACCGAGAGGACCCAGGCCGCGAGTCCCAGTTTCAGCGGTCTTCCCTTTACCCGGTCGAAATCGATCTCGTAGCCGGCAAAGAAGAAGAGCATCCCGAGTCCGAGATTCCGGAAGAACTCGGTGAATGAATCTATCTCGACCCAGCCGAGCACTTGAGGTCCCGCGATGACGCCGAGTATCAGTTCGATCACGATCACGGGCGGCGCGAATCGCTTCGGTACCAGGGTCGCCACCAAAGCTGCGACAACGGCAAGAACGACGATCAGGAAGAAGCTGCGTTCGTCGACGGAGATCATCAGCGGAAATCGATCTCCTTGGTCACCTTTGCAGGAGCCCCCGCGGCGATGACTCCGCTCGGAATATCGCGGGTGACGACGGAGTTGGCCCCGATCACGCTCCGCTCGCCGATCGTCACACCCCCGGTGACCACACAGTTGGCACCGAACCAACAGTTGTCCCCGATCCTGACCGGCCCCTTGCCGACGAAGCCCTGCCAGGTGATCGGCTGATCCGGATCGTCGTACCGATGGTCGGCGTCGCCGACGAAACACTGGTTGGCGAACATCACGTGATCGCCGATCACGATCTCCTCGTAGGCGGCGAGCATCGAGTTCCGGTTGAGGCAGCAGCCCTCGCCGATCGTGATGGTCGCCTTGGGCGCGAGTGTGAGCCAACAACCGGGCTCGAGCAGAGTCTCTCGACCGATCCTCAGCCGACCGTCATCGAGTGCCTCCAGGACTTCGCCCTCGACCGGAGGCCTGATGAAGAAGCCCCCCGCGGCCGCGTGACGCGCTATCCGATATCTCCTTGAGAACCGGCGATTGCGTTCGTACCAGCGTCGTTTGCGATTCCAGAGTCGCCACTCCATCGGGGTCGGCATGGGACGAGGATCCCAGATATCTCCGCGCTGGTTGCACACCGAATATCTTGTCTGGTGTGAGTGAGTCGCAAGATCCGATCGCCGGGGTCGATCTCGGTGGCACCAAGATCCAGACGGTGGTGCTCGACGGTGACGGGCAGGTGACCGGACAGTCGCGTCGTCCCACGCCCACGACCGGCGGACCCGACGACGTGATCGCAGCGATGGCCGACGCCGTAAGGGAGGCATGCACGGAAGCGGGCTGCAAGCCCTCAGGGCTTGCAGCCATTGGGGTGGGGTCGCCTGGTGCGGTCGATGGCGAGAATGGGACCGTTTCGAGCGCGCTCAACCTCCCCGACTGGGCTGGCACCGTACCGATGGGTCCCAAGCTGACCGAGTTGCTCGGCCCGCCGGCGTTCATCGGAAACGACGTCCAAGTGGCGACCGAGGCTGAGTTCACGAGCGGCGCGGGCAAGCCGTACGGCTCGATCCTCGGCGTGTTCTGGGGCACCGGCGTTGGCGGAGGCCTGATCCTCGATGGGAAGCCGTGGTTGGGCAGAGGCTCTGCTGGCGAGATAGGCCACATGGTCATTCGTCGCGGCGGGGCAAAGTGCCCCTGCGGTCGTCGAGGCTGCATGGAGGCCTATGCCGGTCGCAAGGCAATGGAGATGAAAGCGCGCGAGGAGGTCGCTGACGGCAAGGAGACGAACCTGTTCAACATCATGGAGGAGCACCACAAGGATCGACTGACCAGCGGAATCTGGGACCGAGCGGTCGAGCACGGAGACGATATGGCGATCGCCCTGATGGAGCGTGCAGTCAAGGCACTTGCGGCGGGAATCGCCTCTGCAGTCAACCTGCTGGATATCGAAGCAGTGATTCTCGGGGGCGGCCTCGGCGTCAGGTTCGGGGATCGCTATCTGCACAGGATCCAGTCACGCATGCACCGGCATCTCTTCAAAGACGACGACCCTCCGGAAATGCACGTGGCGGCGCTGGGCGATCTCGGTGGTGCGATCGGCGCTGCCCAACTGGGCGCACG
This sequence comes from bacterium, assembly GCA_046091265.1. Lineage (GTDB taxonomy): Bacteria > Actinomycetota > Thermoleophilia > Solirubrobacterales > 70-9 > CAIUSP01. The sequence continues at coordinate 9,097 of JBJTBI010000005.1, read as the reverse complement.
CGGGATCTCCGGCTAAGGGTCGTTTCGCTCGCGGTACCGGGCGATCAGGGAGTTGGTGGAGGAGTCCCTGCCAGGATCGCCCTCGGCGGCGAGGAGCGGTGAGATCTCGACCGCCATGACCTTCCCCAACTCCACGCCCCACTGATCGAATGAGTCGATTCCCCAGACGGTGCCTTGGCAGAAGACGCTGTGCTCGTAGAGGGCGATCAGCGAACCGAGGCTCTCGGGTGTGAGACGGTCCGCGAGGATCGTGAGTGACGGACGATTTCCCTCCATCACACGGTGCGGGACCTGCTCCTCAGGTGAGCCGGCCTCACGAACCTCTTCTGCCGTGCGCCCGAACGCCATCGCCGCCGACTGCGCCAGCAGGTTCGCGAAGAGGATCTGATGGTGTTCTCCCAGGGGGTTCAGCGAATCGGTGAACCCGATGAAGTCACACGGCACGATCCGGGTGCCTTGGTGGAGCAATTGATAGAAGGAGTGCTGGCCGTTGGTTCCCGGCTCTCCCCAGAAGATCATCCCCGTCTCGACACCTACGGGACTGCCATCGAGGCGTACGTGTTTGCCGTTCGATTCCATCGTCAGCTGCTGCAGGTAGGCAGGGAACCGATGCAGGTACTGGTCGTAGGGCAGGACCGCGACCGTCTCTGATCGGCAGAGCAGCGAGTGCCAGATTGCGAGCAGCCCGTGCAGTGCCGGAAGGTTCTCGGGCGCGGGCGCGGCGAGGAAATGCTCGTCCATCTGGTGGAAACCACGGAGCATCTCGGCGAATGCCTCGGGGCCTATCGCGATCATGGTGGAGAGCCCTATGGCCGAGTCCATCGAGTACCTGCCACCGACCCAGTCCCAGAACCCGAACATGTTCTCGGTATCGATGCCGAACTCGGCCACTCCCTGTGCGTTGGTCGAGACCGCGACGAAATGCTTGGCGACAGCAGCCTCATCCCCTCCGAGCCCTCGCAGAGACCCCTCCCGTGCGGTCCGGGCGTTGGTCATCGTCTCCAGCGTCGTAAAGGTCTTCGAGGCGACGATGAACAGGGTCTCTTCCGGATCCATACCCTTGGTCGTCTCGGCGAAGTCCGTCCCATCGATGTTCGAGATGAACCCGAAACGGAGATTCGGGTCGGCATAGTGGCGCAGTGCCTCGTAGGCCATCACGGGACCCAGGTCGGAGCCTCCGATCCCGATGTTGACCACATTGCGGATCCGCCTGCCGGTGTGACCGGTCCAATCGCCTGATCTCACCCGATCAGAGAAGGCCGACATCCGGTCGAGGACCTGATGCACCTCTGCCACGACGTCTCGGCCATCGACGATCAATGAGCGGTCCTTGGGCATACGAAGCGCGACATGGAGGACCGACCTGTCCTCGGAGACGTTGATCCTGTCGCCCGCGAACATCTGATCCCGACGGCTCCAGACCCCGGACTGTTCGGCGAGATCGAAGAGCGCTTCGAGAACCGGCCTATCGGCCCTCGACTTGGAGTAATCCAGCAGCAGCCCACCCCCCTCGATGGTCATCTGGTCGGCTCGCGCAGGATCGGAGGCGAAGAGGTCCCGCAGGTGGACCGTCCTCATCCTCTCGGCTTCATCCCCAACGGTCTTCCAGGCGGCCCTCTGCTCGAGCGGAGGAGGAGGCCCGGAAGTATTCATGCCAGCATGTCGCGCAGTGCCTGGGCGATCGACTCGGGCGAGTAGCCAAACCGTTCTTGAAGTGCGGCCGCGGGAGCCGACTCACCGAATCGATCCATTGCGACGACCTTGCCCTCGTCGCCCACGTAACGCTCCCAGCCGAAACTCGACCCCGCCTCGACCGCCAGCCGCAGAGAGACGGAGGGAGGAAGCACCTCCTCCTGGTACGCGACGTCTTGGCGATCGAAGATCTCCCAGCACGGAAGACTGACCACTCGGACCCCTTTCCGACCCTCTGAGGCCAGGAGGCGCTGGGCCTCGAGGGTCGGTGCCACCTCGCTGCCGGTTGCGATCAGGATCGCCTCGAGATCTCCCTCCTCGGCAGCGAGCACGTAGCCGCCCTTGAGGACTCCCTCGGCCGATCCGAGTTCGGCGCGATCGAGGACCGGCACGTCCTGCCTCGTCATGACGAGGGCTACCGGATCGTGGGTCCGGTCGAGCGCAGCGCGCCAGGCATAGGCGACCTCATTGGCGTCGCAGGGACGAACCACATCGAGGCCCGGCATCGCTCGAAGCGCCGCCAACTGCTCGATCGGCTGATGGGTCGGACCGTCCTCGCCGAGACCGATCGAATCGTGCGTGAAGAGGTGGATTACGGGTAGCTTCATCAGCGCCGAGAGGCGGATCGCCGGCCGGGCGTAATCGGAGAAGGTCAGATAAGTCGACCAGAGGACTCGCAGATCGGACAGGGCCAGACCGCTGGCTACTGCGGCCGCTCCGTGCTCTCGGACCCCGAGGTGCATCTGACGGCCGGAGCGCTGCCCCGGCTCGAAGGCCTCCGCCCCTTCGATACCGACCGCGGTCGAGCCCGTCAGGTCGGCGGATCCAGCGAGGAACCACGGGATCACGCCGGCGACGGCGTTCTCGACCTTGTTCGAAGCCTTGCGGGTGGCGAGTGCATCGGACGGCTCGAAGGTGGGGATCGCCTCCTCCCAGCCATCAGGCAATGTCCGGGCGCGCATCCGATCGAGCTCGGCGCGGCGATCTGGATCGAGCCCCTCGAGAGCCTGCTCCCACTCGGAGCGCAACTCGGCCCCGCGTGCACCGGACACCTCGGCGAACCGCTCACGGACACCGTCGGGCACGAGGAACTGGGCATCTGCGTCCCATCCGTATGCCTCCTTGGTCAGCTTCACCTCGTCCTCGCCGAGCGGCTCTCCGTGGACAGAGGCCGTGTCGACCTTGTTGGGTGAGCCGAAGCCGATGTGGCTGTCCACCACGATCATGGTCGGCAACTTCTCCTCGGACTTGAACTGGTCGAGCGCCTTGGCGATCTCCTCGGTGTCGTTGGCGTCGTGTACCCGGGCAACCTGCCAGCCGTAGGAGGTGAAACGTCCGACGACGTCATCCTCGTAGGTGAGCGAGGTCGATCCATCGATCGTGATGTGGTTGTTGTCGTAGATCCAGCAGAGGTTGTCGAGCCGCTGGTGACCTGCGAGCGATGCGGCCTCTCCGGCCACGCCTTCCATCAGGTCTCCATCGCCACAGATCGCATAGACGTCGTAATCGAACAGCCTGATCTCGCCGTCGTTGAAGTGCGCACCGAGCCACTTGCAAGCCATTGCCATACCGACCGAGGTTGCAACCCCCTGACCGAGCGGGCCTGTCGTCGTCTCCACACCGGCCGTCCAGTGATACTCGGGGTGGCCGGGGGTGCGTGAGTCGAGCTGCCGGAAGGCCTCTATGTCTTCGATCGGCACAGCCAGATCCTCGCCGGGCTTGCCGTTTTCTCCGACCGTCCGGACGCCAGCCAGATGCAGGACCGAGTAGAGGAGCATCGAGGCGTGTCCAGCGGAAAGCACGAACCGATCGCGGTTGGGCCAGGTCGGATCCATCGGGTCGTAGCGGAGGGATCGCTGCCAGAGCGTGTACGCGGTAGGTGCGAGTCCCATCGGAGCCCCGGGATGACCCGAGTTAGCCTTTTGAATCGCATCGATGGAGAGGGTGCGGATCGTGTCGATCGCCAACTGATCGATTGCCTGGTCTCCCTTTGCGCTCATCGGTCCTTTCCGGTTTTTCTGGAACTCGTTCAGCCGACCGCAGCCTGATCCGCGATCACCAGCGACTCCGCATATGAAACCCGTCCCGCCGGAATCTCGCGGTCTCCCTGCAGGAGGCTCGAAAGGGCATCCCTCTTCTCCTCGCCGGTGACGATCCAGAGGAGCGCCTTTGCCTGATCGAGGGCCGGGTAGGTCAGGGTCATTCGCTGAGCTCCTTGGTAAGGAGCGCTCGTGAGTGCCACCTTTCGATCCGTCACCTCGAGCACCGTATCGCCTGGCACCAACGAAGCCGTGTGTCCGTCGTCTCCGAGGCCCAGATGGATCAGGTCGAACCGCTCCGGGATTGCAGCCGCGTAGCGCTCTGCGGCGGCCTCGAGATCCGGTTCGGATCCTCCCCCGCCCTCCACCGGCATCGGCTTCAGGGAGGCCTGCGCAAGTGGGGACAACGCCGCGATCAAGTGCGTGAGATTCCTCTCCGGTGACCCGGCGGGCGCGATGCGTTCGTCGGTCTGGAAGATCGAGATCCTGGACCAGTCGAGATCTCTCTCCTCGAGTCGACCGTACATACGCCATGGAGTCCTCCCGCCGCTGGCAGCGAGATTGAAGTGGGCACCGTCCGACATCGACTCTCCTGCCCTCTCGGCGATCACCTCCGCCCCACGGGCAGCCACGGCGTCCGCGTCGGGCAGGACCTCTAACTGATGGGTTCCACTCAACCTTCCGACTCCGCGGGCTTCTCATCATGTCCTCCGAACTGACTGCGCATCGCGGAGAGGATCTGGTCGGCGAAATCGCCGAGGCCTCTCGAGTAGAAGCGCTCGTAGAGAGCGGCCGTCAGCACGGGAGCCGGTACGCCTTCGTCGATCGCGGCGATTGAGGTCCAGCGCCCCTCACCCGAATCGGACACCCGACCGGTGAACTCGCTCAGTTCCGGGGACTCCTGGAAGGCGGCTGCGGTCAGATCGAGCAGCCACGAGCCGACCACGCTTCCCCTGCGCCAGAGTTCGGTCACCTCGGGGATATCCAGTTCGTACTGGTAGTACTCGGGGTTGTCCAGCGGGGCGGTCTCTGCATCGGAGTCGCGCTGCTTGAGGCCCGCGTCCGCCCCCTCGAGGAAGTTCAGGCCCTCGGCATACGCAGCCATGATTCCGTACTCGATTCCGTTATGGACCATCTTCACGAAGTGACCTGCTCCGCTCGGTCCGCAGTGCAGGTAGCCCTGCTCCGAAGGCGACGGAGTGCCCGACCTTCCGGGCGTCCGTTCCGCTGATTCCACCCCGGGTGCTAGTGCCTCGAAGATCGGGACCAATCGCTCGTAGGCGGAGTCCGGTCCACCGATCATCAGGCAGTAGCCGCGTTCGAGACCGAAAACTCCTCCGCTCGTTCCGCAGTCGAGGTAGTCGATACCGGCCTCTGCGACCTTCTCCGCGCGCCTGATGTCGTCGCGGTAGTAGGAGTTGCCGCCATCGATTATCGCGTCCCCCTGATCGAGAACGCCAGCGACCGATTCCACGGTTTCCTCGGTGATCTCGCCGGCAGGCACCATGATCCAGACCGCCCGCGGGGCCGAGAGCTTCGAAACCAACTCCTCGAGCGAGGAGGCGCCCTCTGCTCCCTCCTTGGCCAGGGCCTTCACCGCATCTGGATCGACGTCGAAGGCAACCACCCTGTGTCCGTCTGCCATCAGACGCCGGGCCATGTTCGCACCCATTCGGCCGAGTCCGACCATTCCGATCTCGCTCTTCGTCGCAGCCAACGATCCCTCCTCGTAGTAGCGGTCCGCATTGATCCTATTCATCGCGGTAGCCTGCGGTCGTCCCATGGCCGCCAAGTCCCCAAGACGCAGCTCCTCCAGAGAAGCGGACGCACTGGTGATCTTCGGGATCACTGGCGACCTCGCGAAGAAGAAGACATTCCGGGCGCTCTACCGCCTCGAGAAGCGCGGCATGCTGGATTGTCCGATCTTCGGTGTCGCCCGTCAGGAATGGGCGGACGGGGATCTCAAGGAACACGTCAGACGATGCGTCATGGCCGAGGAGCCCGAGGTCGACCGCAAAGCCCTCGCGCGACTCGAGAAGCGGATGAGATACATCGGAGGCAACTTCGATGACGAGTGGACCTTCCGGCACCTTGCCTCTCAGCTGAAGGCGACGCGGCCGGTCTTCTACCTGGAGGTACCTCCGTCGCTCTTCGGCGAGGTGGTCGACAGGCTCGGAGAGGTCGGGCTCACCGGTGGAGCGCGGGTGGAGATCGAGAAGCCCTTCGGTCACGACCTCGCATCGGCTCGTAAGTTGAACGACGAGATCAGTCGCACGCTCAGCGAGGATCAAATCTACCGGATCGACCACTTCCTCGGCAAGGAGCCGGTGATGGACATCTCCTATCTGAGGTTTGCGAACTCGCTGCTCGAACCTGTTTGGAACCGCCAGTACGTGTCACACGTCCAGATGACCATGGCCGAAGACTTCGGAGTGGCAGATCGCGGATCCTTCTACGACCCGGTGGGAGCACTGCGCGACGTGGTTCAGAACCACCTGCTCCAGGTGCTGTCGCTGGTAGCGATGGAACCACCATCCGGGAACGATCCGGATTCGGTCAGAGACAAGAAGCTGGAGCTGTTCAAGGCCATGCCCTCGGCCGATCCGAAACGCTATGTGCGAGGCCAGTACACCGGGTACAGGAAGGTGAAGGGCGTTTCAGCCCAGTCGACGACAGAGACCTTCGCCGCCCTCGAGCTACGGGTGGAGAACTGGCGGTGGGCCGGGGTCCCCTTCTTCATCCGCGCCGGCAAGTGCATGCCGGTGACCGAGACGGAGATCATCGTCCACTTCAAGCAACCACCTCGCCTCTCGCTCGGTCCGAAATCGCAGCCGCCGCCGAACACCTTGACCATCAGGCTCAACCCCACGCCGGGAGCGCGGATCAGGTTCATCGCGAAGGAGGCCGGTGAGGATGCCTACGAGCCGGCCGACCTAGAGGTCCTCTTCGAACGCAAGCCGGGCGAAGAGCCCGAGCCGTATGAGCGATTGCTCTCGGATGCCCTTCGAGGCGATCAACAGCTGTTCACGAGAGAAGATGCAGTCGAGGAGACCTGGCGAATCGTCGGACCACTTCTGAAGCGCCCGCCGAAGGTGGATACCTACAAACCCGGGACCTGGGGCCCGGCTAGCGCGCGGCGACTGGTGCGCGACGTTTGCGACTGGGAGAGCCCTTGGATGCCCTCTTCTTGACCTTTATCGGCGGGCCGAGGATCTCTGCCAGGAACTGACCGGTATAGGAGCCGGTGACTCGGGAGACCTGCTCAGGGGTTCCCTCCGCGACCAACTGGCCCCCGCCGTCACCGCCCTCTGGTCCCAGATCGAGGATCCAGTCGGCGGTCTTGATCACATCGAGGTTGTGCTCGATCACCACCACCGTGTTTCCTGCATCGACCAGACGGTCGAGCACTCCGAGGAGGCGCTGCACGTCCGCGAAGTGGAGACCGGTGGTCGGCTCGTCGAGGATGTAGTGGGTGTCGCCGGTGGCGACCTTGGAGAGCTCGGTGGCGAGCTTCACCCGTTGCGCTTCGCCGCCAGAGAGCTGAGTCGCCGGTTGTCCCAGTCGGATGTAGTCGAGTCCCACGTCGTGGAGGGTCCGAAGCCGTCGAGAGATCTTCGGGATATCGGCGAAGAAATCGACCGCCTCCGAGACCGGCATCTCCAGCACATCCGCGATCGACTTGCCCTTGAACCGGACTTCGAGCGTCTCCCGGTTGTACCGCTTGCCGTTGCACTGCTCGCAGGGGACATAGACATCGGGGAGGAAGTGCATCTCGATCTTGATCTGACCGTCTCCCCGGCAGACCTCGCACCGTCCTCCCTTGACGTTGAAGCTGAACCTGCCCTGCTTGTAACCGCGGGCACGCGCTTCGCGGGTCTGTGAGTAGAGCTGACGGATGTGGTCGAACACGCCCGTGTAGGTGGCGGGGTTCGATCTGGGGGTCCGGCCGATCGGAGACTGATCGATGTTGATGATCTTGTCGATCTGCTTGACCCCCTCGATTCCGCGGTGTGCACCGGGACGGAGCTTGGTCTGATGAAGGCGGTTGGCGAGAGCCGGATAGACGGTCTCGTTGACCAGGGTCGACTTGCCCGACCCCGAAACGCCGGTGACACAGCAGAGAACCCCCAGCGGGATCGCAGCGTCGATCGACTTCAGGTTGTGCTGTTCGGCTCCTTTGACCACGAGCTCTCCGCTCGGCTCACGTCTCTCTGCCGGAGTCTCGATCTGATCCTTGCCGGAGAGGAATCGGCCGGTCAGCGATTTGCCGTTGGCAGCAACCTGTTTGGGTGTCCCCGCGGCCACCAGGTGGCCCCCGTACTCGCCCGCTCCGGGCCCGAGATCGACCAGATGGTCCGCGGCGAGCATCGTTCCCTCATCGTGCTCGACCACGATCACGGTGTTGCCGAGGTCCCGCAGCCTGACCAGCGTGTCGATCAGGCGCTGGTTGTCGCGTTGATTGAGGCCGATCGACGGTTCGTCGAGGATGTAGAGGACCCCGACCAGACTGGACCCGATCTGCGTGGCGAGCCGGATCCTCTGCGCCTCCCCTCCGGAGAGAGTCCTGGCCGAACGGGAGAGCGAGAGATATCCGACGCCGACGTTGTCGAGGAATGCGAGGCGCTCCTCGATCTCACGTATCAACAGGCGGGCGATCGCCTGCTCGGTCTCCGTCAGCTCCAGGTCCCGGATCCACTCGAGCGCTGCAGTGGCCGAAAGCCGCGTGTAACCGTCGATGGAAAGCCCTCCGACAGTCACCGCGAGGCTCTCAGGGCGAAGACGGGCGGCATCACACGAGGCGCAGGGCTGCTCGGCCATGTAACCCTCGATCCGCTCTCGCTGGGTATCGGAATCGGTCTCCTCGTAGCGGCGCTGCAGGTTGTTGAGGATGCCCTCGAAACGGGCGTTGTACGAGCGACTCCGATTGAAGCGATTCTTGTAGGAGACCTTGTGCCGCTCGGATCCGGTCCCCTCCAGGAAGATCCGCCGTTGCTTTTCGGTCAACTCCTGCCACGGCATATCCACGTCGACTCCGTTGGCGTCCGCGACCGCCTCGACCAGACGCTTCCAGTAACGCGAGTGACCGGTACGCCACGGCTGGAGCGCACCCTCGGAAAGGGAAAGGGTCGGATCAGGGACCACGAGTTCCGGATCGATCACGCGCTGGAAACCGAGACCGTGGCAATCCTCACAGGCACCGTGTGGTGAGTTGAAAGAGAAGATCCGGGGCTCGAGCTCCGGCATCGAGGTGCCGCAGGAAAGACAGGCGAACTGCTCTGAGAAGGTCAGGCGGTCGGCCACATCCGGCGGAAGACCCCCTGCCCCCTTGGCCCCGCTGGAAACCTTGGAGGACTTCCCCTGACCGG
>JBJTBI010000004.1:0-4402 GCA_046091265.1 bacterium | reverse complement strand
GTATGGTGCTGGCCGCTCCTCTTTGTGGTCATCGCGGCAGCATTCATCTTCTCGGCATTCACCGCCCCCGATCAGGGTTTCGCTCCGGTGCCTTTCATCGTCGGGATCGTGATGGCCGCGATCGGTATCGGTCCGATGCTGATCGGATTGCCGATCCTCCCCTCACCGGGTCGCGCGGCAGACCGTGGAGAACCCTCGGTAAAGGGATCTCTCGCCTTGCAACTCTTCTTCATCGCCCTTGGCGGAGTGGGTGGTTACTTCCTCTGGGGGGCACTGGTCTAGGGGCGGCGGGCTCCCCCGACCGCCCCTCGACCACCGACTCTCTCAGCCCTTGATGTGGCCGAGAACGAGCTTTGCCGGATCGTCCTTGACGTAGGTCACCGGAATCTCTGCACCGGGCTGCATCGAGCCGATCATCGCCGGTGAGACCGGCTGCGTCACCGACACATCCTTGCCGTCGACCTTCAGATCGACCTTGAGCTCCGACATGTTGTTGATCTCCCTGCCGGTAGCGGTCAGAGACTGAATCGTCGCCGTCCCCTGGACGCCGTCGGCGGCTACCTCCTGTGCCAGCGCCTGCTGTCCTTTCACGTCGGCGAGGGCGTCCTTCATCTGCGCGAGCCCGTCCTTCATGCTGGGCTTCTCGATGTCCTTCGCCATGTCCTGGATGTCTTTGAGATCACCCGTCATGCCCTTCAGGTCTTTGAACATTCCCATCGAATCACTCCTCTCCCAAGGTCTGAGTCATCGTGCGCCCGGAGTGTAACCGCTGGAACCAGCCCAGATGAGACGATCCCCTGACGACCGCTTGTAGACACAAGGTGATCCGCGGGGGATGAGTGGAGCCGGACGGGATCGAACCGACGACCTCCACGCTGCCAGCGTGGCGCTCTCCCAGCTGAGCTACGGCCCCAAGCGTGCTCATTCTAGCGAGCGGCCGATAGCCCGCCGAGAAAGGGGAGGCCGTTCAGGCGGCTTCTAGTTCGTCGCGGGAGATCACTGCTTCGTGATCGACGATCTCGATCGACAGGGAGCCAGGAGCCACTTCGGTGAGCTTCACCTCGAACGGGATGTTCCTCCGGATCTCCTCGATCAACGCGGTCGGCTCCTCGATCTGCACCGAGAGCGCTGCGCGGTTGTTGGAAACCCCGCGAACGGACACCGACGAAACCGCTCCGACCGCCTTCAGCGTGTCTTCTATCTCCGTCAGCTGGGCGAAATCGGAGATCGGGCCTGCATCGACCTGGACCTTGCCGCTCCAAGAACCATCGGCCGAGTTGAACTCGGTGGCAGGCCGCTGCGCGAAGCCGGACTCGCGGGAGTCGGCCGGATCGGCGATCCCGGCGAGCTCACTGATCCGGTCGCTGATCGCAACTGCATCCTCGAGCGCACGCATCCGGATCTTGGTCGCCTGGCGGCGCGCCTGCTCGTGGACCTCCTCGACCGCACGAGTCAGAGCGGCGACGGTACCGGTCGGATCGCCCTCGCCCAGCCGAGCCAATGCCTCGGAGAGCCTCCGCTGGCTGTCCTCGAGGCGGTTGCTGAGTGCACTGACGTCGGCCTCCAGACGAGCGACGCGGGACTGCGCCGCTGCAAGAGCGGCATCCACCTGGTCACGGTCATAACCCCCCAGAGCACGACGGAATCGCGGGTTTGCCACGAACCAGAATCTAGAAAGCCGATCGGACGAAAAACGGCCCCGTCAAGCCCTTTCAGCCGTCAGTCACCGTGATCGAGCTCCAGGGGGTCGGCCTCGCCCCAAAGCTGTTCCAGCCGATAGCGGTCGCGCAGTTCAGGAGTGAAGATGTGGATGACGCAGCCGAGATAGTCCATCAGTATCCAATCGGCCTCCTCCAGCCCCTCGACCCGCGTCGGAACCTCGCCCACCGACTTCAGCTGCTCACGGAGTTCGTCGTGCACCGCCTTCGTCTGGCGGATGTTGCGGGCGGTCATCACGATCATGAAGTCCGTGTAGGAAACAAGTTCGCGAACCTCGAGCGCCACGATGTCTTCCGCCAGCTTCTCCGAGGCGATCGAACAGATCAAGCGCGCCAGCTCCTCGGAGTTGGTCGGAGTAAGGAGGCCCTCGCGTGCACTCACAGGTAGAGACCTCTAGCGGCTATCTCGGCCGAGACACCTGGCGGCACCAGGTCGTCGATCGACTCACCCGCCGCGCACCGGCGACGAACCTCGGTAGATGAGATATCCCTAGGAGAGAAGTCCAACACCGCCAGGCTCTCCGCCGCATCTGCGCCGAGGGACTCGACCGCTCTGCTCACATCCTCCGTATCGGTTCCCGGCCTTGCTGCGACCGCGATGCGTGCCAGCTCGACTACCCGCTCCGGGCGCTCCCAGTCGGGCAGGGTCGAGGCGATATCCGATCCGCAGATGAGCCAGATCCGGTCGCACGCCCCGTCGGCGGCGATCGCCTCGAGGGTCTCGTACATGTAGGAGGGTCCTTCCCGATCCACTTCGAGGGCAGATGCCTCCAACCCCTCGACGCCCTCGACGGCTCGTCTGGTCAGGTCGAGCCTCACCTCGGGCCCGGGCTCGGGGTCTATCTGCTTATGAGCGGCGCGACCCGTGGTGACCAGCAAGACCTGATCCAAGCCGAGCTGGTCGCGGGCGGTCTCTGCCAACGCGATATGCCCGAGATGTGGTGGGTTGAAGGCTCCTCCCAGCACACCGACTGCACCAACACCGTGCTGCAGCGAGGACAACTACTCCCTTACCTGTCCGGTGCCACGGACCACGTAGCGCTGGCTGGTCAGCTCGCGCAGACCTATCGGGCCACGAGCGTGGAGCTTCTGGGTCGAGATACCGATCTCGGACCCGAATCCGAACTCGTACCCATCGGTGAAGCGGGTCGAGGCGTTTACGTATACCGCAGCTGAATCGACCCGGTCGGTGAATTCGCGGGCCGCGTCGTCTGAAGAGGTGACGATCGCCTCGGAGTGATTGGTCCCATGGGAGTTGATGTGATCGATCGCCTGATCGAGAGAGTCGACGATGCCAACGGCCATCTTGAGGGCGTGGTACTCGGTATCCCAATCAGCGTCATCGGCGAGGCCGACCTCTAGACCTTCCGGCGCCAGCTCGACCACCTGCTGATCGCCCACCAGTTCGACTCCGGCCCCCGCCAGCTCTGGGAGAGCCATGGGAAGGAAATCCCTCGCCACAGCCGAGTCCACCAACAGGGTCTCCGCAGCGTTGCAGACGCCGGGACGCTGCACCTTGGAGTTGAAGGCGATCTGGCTGGCCATCTCGAGGTCTGCATCTGAGTGGACGTAGACATGGCAGTTGCCCGCAGCGGCATACATCACGGGCACGGTCGCAACCTCCTTCAGCGCTGCCTTCAGGCCCTCTCCACCACGCGGGATCACCAGGTCCACCACGCCCTCCTGGGTCGCTATCTCCGCAAGCTCCTCACGTCCTCCCCCGGCAACCAGGGTGACGGCTGCGGGAGGAATCCCCGATGCCTCCAGAGACTCGTTCAGGACCTCGCCGAGGGCGAGATTCGAAGCTCTGGCCGAGCTGGATCCCCTGAGCACCGCTGCGTTGCCGCTCTTCAGGCAGAGGACTGCCGCATCGATAGTGACGTTCGGGCGGGCTTCGTAGATCACGGCGACCACGCCGATCGGTACTCGGCGCTTCTCGATCTCGAGACCGTTCGGAATCTCCCAACTCTCGACGACTTCGCCAACCGGATCGGGGAGAGCCTTGACCTCGCGGACCCCCTCAGCCATTCCCGCTATCCGCTCATCGGTCAACTCGAGCCGGTCCAGCAGGGCCTCGCTCAAACCTTCCTCGCGACCCGCCTCGAGATCATCGGCATTCGCCGCGAGGATCTGGTCCTTGGCAGCCTCGATGCGTGCGGCGAGATCCTCGAGGCAAGCGTCCTTGACCTCTGTATCCAGCGAGGAGAGGACATGGAACGCATCGCGTGCCGCGCGACACGCCTCGGTGACCGATCGTGATTCCATCGTCATGGTCAGTGAAGAGTAGAAGAGAGGCGAACCGTCCACCGCAGTGGACTTCCCTCGATCACCATTCCGGTCTCAGGTGAGGACGAATCGGTCCCTGTGGATGGCCTCGGCTGCCGCATCCGGGAACTTCTCGGCCACCTGCTCGGTCCTCATTCCCATCACGGTCCTCATCTCGGACGCACCCCATGAAGCGATCCCCTTGCCGATCACCGTCTCTGCTGCAACCACCTCCACTGCATCGCCCGAAAGGAATTCGCCCTCCACAGAGATGATCCCTACCGGCAACAGGCTGCTCCCGGCCTCCCGCAGCCGCTCGGCAGCGCCGTCGTCGATCACCAGACGCCCCTTGGCCGGCTTCGCGTAGCGGAGCCAGTGTTTGAAGCCCGAGGCGGGCTCTGCGTGAGCATCGAACCGGG
>JBJTBI010000003.1:0-18859 GCA_046091265.1 bacterium | reverse complement strand
CGCAGTCGCCGACCGGCTGGCCGAGGAGCTCGGGGATCGCGACGGCGTGAAGCTGCAGGTCGTGCATCGCGATACCGAGATCCCCACCTGATCGCGGCCACACCTAGAATCGGAACCCGGTGAGCTCTCCGCCCGTCATCTCGGCCAAAGGCCTGCGCAAGTCCTACGGGGAGTTCGAGGCCGTCAAGGGGATAGACCTTCAGGTCGAGAGTGGCGAGATCTTCGCTTTCCTCGGGCCCAACGGTGCCGGCAAGACGACTACGGTCGAAATCTTCGAGGGATACCGAGACCGAACCGGGGGAGAGGTGGAGGTCCTGGGGGTCGATCCCTCCCATCCGACCAACGAGTGGCGCGCAAGAGTGGGGGTGGTTCTCCAGGAGTGTGAGTTGGCCGCCGAACTGACGGTGAACGAGTCGGTCTCCCAGTACGCCGGGTACTACCAGGACCCCCGGGGGGTAGAGGAGACCATCGACCTGGTCGGCCTGGCCGACAAGGCGGATTCCCGCGCCGGCAGACTCTCCGGTGGACAGAGGCGTCGGCTCGACGTCGCACTCGCCCTGGTCGGAGACCCTGACCTCCTCTTCCTCGACGAGCCGACTACGGGCTTCGACCCGCTGGCACGCCGCCAAGCCTGGGATGTGGTCAGGAGCCTTCGTGATCTCGGGAAGACGGTCTTCCTTACAACCCACTACATGGAGGAGGCACAGGAACTGGCCGACCGGGTGGCGATCCTCGCCGCGGGCGAGATAGTGGCAGAGGGTCCACCGGATGAACTGGGGGGCAGCGAGCGAGCGGTTACGAGGATCGACTTCACGCTCCCCGGAGGCGAGGGTGCCGGAGGAGTGTCGGTGGATGATCTGCCCGACGACGTGTTGGCGGCACGTGTACCGAGGGAACCCGGACAGGCTGACGGCACGAGGGTCCACTTGAGGACGCCGAACCCCACGGCCCTCCTCGCGTCGCTAACCGGCTGGGCGGTCGAACGCGGGGTCGAACTCGAATCCCTGGAGGCGGTCAGGCCCAGCCTCGAGGACGTATACCTCGTGCTGTCGGGTGTGTACGGCGCTGCGGTCTCAGGGCCTCATCAAGAGGAAGTGGTTCTTGCGGGTCGGGGGCGGTCGCGGCGATGAGCAGTCTGGCGCTCTTCCTCCACCAGTTCAGGTACGACCAGAAGAAGTTCTGGCGCAACCCGGCGTCGGTCTTCTTCACGGTAATGCTGCCTCTGGTCTTCCTGGTGATCTTCAACGTGATCTTCGGGGGAGACCCGATCGAGGGTCTCGGCATCGACACGACCACCTATTACGTGCCCGCAATCGTGACCCTCGCCGTGATCTCGGCTACCACGCAGTCACTCGCGATCAACCTCGTCTCGGATCGGGAGGGGGGCATCCTCAAGCGTGTGCGTGGCACACCCCTGCCCTCGTGGGTATTCATCGCGGGACGCGTGGGCAACTCGCTGGTGGTCTCGGTGATGATGGTCGTATTGGTGACGGTGCTCGGGCGGCTCGTGTGGGGAGTAGATGTCCCTTGGGCGAATATCCCTGCGGTGTTGGTCACTCTGGCGGTTGGGGCGTTCTCGTTCAGCTGCATCGGATTCGCGCTTGCGGCTCTGATCCCCTCGGAGGAGTCTGCGCCCGCGATCAGCAACGCGGTGATCCTGCCGCTCTACTTCATCTCCGGCATCTTCATCCCCGAGGGTGAGATTCCATCGGGCGTCTTGAGCTTCGCCGACCTCTTCCCGATCAGGCACTTCTTCCAGGCCTTTCTCGGCGCATGGGATCCCGGACCGACGGGATCGGGGGTCGAGTGGCTCGACCTCGCAGTAGTTCTCGCCTGGGGACTAGTTGCCCTGATGCTCGCGATTCGCTTCTTCAAGTGGGAACCTCGGAGTTAGTTACGCCCCGCACTCTATACTCGAGGTTCCACCTGCCGGGGCGTTAGGGTGGCCTGCAGTAACTAAGGCAGCAGGCGCATCCTCTGACACGAACTCAATGCTCAACTACGTCCAAATCAACGTGCTCGAACTCGACCGCAGCGCCGGTTTCTACGATGCGATGCTCGCTCCGCTCGGTTGGCGTCGGTACTCCGAGGGGAGCGCTTCGGCCTGTTGGGGCCTTCAGAAGGCAGCTTTCTACGTGGTCGAGTCCGACGCCGTCCGCCCCAACTGGGGCCTGATCTCGTTTCCTGGCAACAGCATCCCTGCCGTCCGTGCGGCCTACGAGGCCGCGATATCCGCTGGCGGGGAGTCGGTGTCCGAGCCGGGAGCAGCTCCCAGCATGGGCTCTGGCAACTACGCCTGCCAGGTTCGTGATCCGGATGGCTACGTGGTGGAAGTCTCGGTTTCCAACTGACCGGGAGTGAGGCGGCGGGCGCCGATGGTGCCTCTTTGCGTAAGTTTCCCTCGTGAGAAGTCGCCGGAGCCTCTGCTGCGCTGGCGCTTGAGACATTCGTTCGGGACGACAGGAGGTTCGAGAAGATGGCAGTGAAGGTCGGGATCAACGGTTTCGGACGCATCGGTCGCAATCTCTTTCGCGCAGCGACGGAGGCTGGCGCGGATATCGACTTCGTGGCGGTCAACGATCTGACGGACTCCGACACGCTGGCCCATCTGCTCAAGTACGACTCCATACTGGGTCGCTTCCCGGAGGAAGTCGAGGCCTCGGGTGAGACGCTCTCAGTCGGAGGCAAGGAGATGAAGGTCCTCTCCGAGCGCGATCCCGCTGATCTCCCCTGGGGAGATCTCGGAGTCGATGTCGTGATCGAATCGACCGGCTTCTTCACCAAGCGCGACGACGCCGCTAAACACCTCGCCGCCGGAGCCAAGAAGGTGATCATCTCCGCGCCCGCCACCGATCCAGACGTGACCGTGGCCCTCGGGGTCAATTTCGACACCGCCTACGACCCCGACAGCCACCACATCATCTCCAACGCCTCCTGCACCACGAACTGCCTGGCTCCGTTCGCCAAGGCCTTGAACGATGCGGTCGGGATCAAGCACGGACTGATGACCACGATCCACGCTTACACGGCTGATCAGCGCCTTCAGGACATGCCCCACTCCGACCTCCGCCGGGCGCGGGCTGCAGCTCTCAACCTGATCCCGACGACTACGGGAGCTGCCAAGGCGGTGGGCCTCGTGTTGCCGGAGTTGGAGGGCAAGTTGAACGGAGTCGCTGTCCGGGCACCGGTCGCAACTGGTTCGGTGGTCGACCTGGTGTTCGAGGCAAATGGCAGCACCGATCCGGACGAGATCAACGGTGCGGTGAAGGCCGCCGCAGAAGGGCCGATGAAGGGCATCCTCGCCTACACCGAGGACCCGATCGTCTCCACCGACATCGTCAAGGATCCTCACTCCTCGATCTTCGACGCCGGTCAGACCATGGTCCTCGACGGAACCATGGTCAAGGCCGTCTCGTGGTACGACAACGAGTGGGGCTACTCGAACCGCTGCGTCGAGCTCGCCCAGATGGTGCTCGGCTCTTGAACCGGCTCGGCTGACGCAAGGTAGAGGCGAGCCGACTTGCCGCAGGACGGTGAATTCGGGTTCGACCGCCGATCGGTCCGCGATGCCCCGGTCGAGGGAAAACGCGTACTGCTGAGGGCGGATCTGAACGTTCCCTTGACCTCTGACGAATCGGGTCGCCAGGTGGCCGACGATTCCCGAATACGCGCCTCACTGCCGACGATCGAGGATCTCCGTCAGCGCGGCGCCGCGGTGGTCCTGGTCTCACATCTCGGAAGGCCCAACGGTGCCCCAGACCCGACCCTCTCGATGAGACCAGTGGGCGACCGTCTCGCGGAGCTGCTCGGAGTGGAGGTCGGTCGGGCGGATGCCGTGGTGGGGGACGAGGTTCGCTCGGCGGCCGAGGCCCTCGAGCCCGGAGAGGTCCTGCTGCTGGAGAACAGTCGGTTCGAGCCGGGAGAGACGACCAACGATCCAGGGCTGTCCGCGGAGCTCGCATCGCTGGCAGATCTCTATGTGAACGACGCATTCGGCGCCGCGCATCGCGCCCATGCCACGACCGAAGGTGTCGCCCACCTGTTGGATGCCTACGCCGGCCTGTTGCTCGAGAGAGAGGTCAGCGAGATCGTCTCGGTCCGCGATTACGCGACTCGGCCGCTCTGTGTGATCCTCGGTGGGTCGAAGGTGAGCGACAAGATCGGAGTGATCGATCGCTTCCTGGATACCGCCGACGAGATCCTGATCGGCGGGGCGATGTGTTTTCCGTTCTTCGCGGCTCGAGGAGAGAGCACCGGGGACTCACTGGTCGAGGAGGACGGAATCGCGATGGCGAGTCGGGCGATGGAGGATGCGACGGCCTCGGACTGCGACCTGCTCCTGCCGGTAGACCTCGAACTGGGTCGTGATTTCTCCGCCGGGACCGAAACTCGTTACCTCGAGAGCACGGAGGTCCCGGATGGCTGGATGGGTCTCGACATCGGTCCGAACACCTCTGACTCCTATGCGGAGAGGATCGCTGGAGCAGGGACCGTGCTCTGGAACGGGCCGATGGGTGCGTTCGAACTGGAGCCCTTTGCCGCAGGCACCAAGGCCGTCGCCGAGGCGGTTGCCCGCGCGCCGGGCCGGACATTGGTCGGGGGAGGGGATTCGGTCGCGGCGGTAGACGAGTTCGGGCTCGCGGACAGGATCGACTGGGTCTCCACTGGCGGTGGCGCCTCGCTGGAGCTGCTCGAGGGCGAAACGCTCCCCGGGGTTGCGGCTTTGCTTCCGGTAGAGGAGGATTGACTGGATGTCCGAGCGCAAGCCACTGATGGCAGCCAACTGGAAGATGCACAAGAACCGCGCCGAGGCACGCGAGTTCGTCGAGGCGTTCATCGCTCTCGAACCGCCGCTCGATCAGGTGGAGGTCGTGCTCTGCCCACCGTTCACTGCGCTGGAGGCGGCCGTCTCCAGCTGCGAGGGATCGGGAATACAGGTCGCGGCCCAGAACATGCACCAAGAGCAGTCAGGGGCCTTCACCGGCGAGGTTTCGGCGGCGATGCTCTCCGACCTCGGTGTCCATGCGGTCGTGCTCGGCCACTCCGAGAGACGCGAGTCTTTCGGAGAGACCGATGAGTCGCTGTCGGAGAAGGTCCCGGCCGCGTTGGAGGCCGGGCTGACACCGATTCTCTGCGTCGGTGAGACCGAGGCCCAGCGGAGCGAGGGCAAGACACACGAGGTGCTCGCCGATCAGGTGCGGGCCGACCTGGCCAACGTTTCAGGGGGCGATCTCGCACGGATCGTGATCGCCTACGAGCCGATCTGGGCGATCGGCACCGGTCAGACCGCAACCCCCGAACAGGCGCAGGAGGCCTGCGGACTCATCCGGGCGCTGCTCGCCGGCCGGAGCGATGAGGGAGCCGATGCCCTCCGGATCCTCTACGGAGGTTCGATGAAGCCCGAGAACGCGGCTGAACTCGTGGCGCTGGAGGATGTCGATGGCGGGCTGGTCGGTGGCGCCAGCCTCGATCCTGCGGACTTCGCCGCGATCACTTCCTTCGCGGCCTCTGCGTGAGTGCGGTGAGCGAGATCCCCTTGGGCCCCGACTCGCTACCGGTCCCGTCGGTCTGCCTGATCGTGCTCGACGGGTGGGGCCTGGCCGATGACGGTCCCGGCAACGCCGTCGCTCTCGCTCAAACACCGACTTTCGACTCACTCTGGGAGCGGTATCCCCACACGACCCTCTCGACCAGCGGTCCCGATGTAGGTCTGCCCGAGGGCCAGATGGGGAACTCCGAGGTCGGACACCTCAACCTCGGCGCGGGGGCGATCGTCAAGCAGGACCTCGCGCGCATCGACACGGCGATTGCCGATGGGAGCTTCTTCGAGAACCCTGCTCTCCTCGCCGCATGCCAGCAGGCGATAGAGGCGCGGGGCCGTCTGCATCTGATCGGCTTGCTCTCCGATGGAGGCGTGCACTCCGGCTGGGACCACATCGAAGCGATGGTCGAGTTGGCGGCCGACCGCGGAGTGCCGGATCTGGTGCTGCACGCGATGACCGACGGTCGCGACACGCTCCCCTCCTCGGGCGCGGGCTACGTGGAAGAGGCGGAGCGCTGGCTGCGCCGCGCAGGTCGCTTCGGAACGGTGGGCGGCCGCTACTGGGGGATGGACAGGGATCGCCGTTGGGACCGCACCCAGAGGGCGTACGACTCGATCGTGCACGCAGAGGGCGAGCGGGCACCCGATGCCATGCAGGCCGTCCACGCGGGGTACGAGCGAGGAGAGACCGACGAGTTCATCGCACCCACGGTCATCGGCGACTACGACGGAGCAGCCGAGGGAGATCCGGTCATCTTTCTCAACTTCCGTCCGGACCGCGCCCGGCAACTGACCGAAGCGCTGTCGAGTCCCGATTTCGACGGTTTCCCGAGGAAGACCGCTCCGCTGTTACCGGTCACCACGATGACCAGTTATCGCGACGAGTGGATTCACCCGGTCGCTTTCCCGCCCGAGCGCCCAGAGGTGACGCTCGCGTCGGTCATCTCCTCGTCTGGCGGCCGTCAACTCCACGCGGCCGAGACCGAGAAGTACGCTCACGTCACCTACTTCTTCAACGGCGGGGAGGAGCAGGAGTGGGAAGGGGAAGAGCGGGCCTTGGTGGACTCACCGCGTGACGTGGCGACCTACGACGAACGTCCCGAGATGAGCGCGGCCGATGCAGCAGGACGATTCATCGAGAAGTGGAGAGAAGGCAGCTTCTGCTTCGGCGTGATCAATTTCGCGAACCCCGACATGGTTGGCCACACAGGTGTCATCCCGGCCGCAGTGACGGCGATAGAGGAGGTGGACCGCAGGCTCGCCGAGGTGGTGGCTGCAGTGCACCAGAGTGGAGGGGCCTGTCTGGTGACCGCGGATCACGGCAATGCTGAACAGATGCTCGAGCCGGATGGCTCACCCAATACGGCCCACTCGCTCAACCCTGTCCCCTTCATCTGCACGGCTGGTGAGGTCGTGCTGCGAGACGGCGGCATCCTCGCCGACGTCGCCCCGACCGTCCTGTCCTTGCTGGATATTGCCCAGCCCGACCAGATGACCGGAGCGAGCTTGCTGCAGACTTCTGCCGAAGGCGGATAGGCGCTCGTGCGCAGCGAGCCCGCCCGACTGAAGTTCGAGATCTCCGCTCGCGACGGCGACGCCCGTACAGGCGTCCTCCATACCCCACACGGACCGGTCGAGACCCCGGCTTTCGTTCCGCTTGCGACCAAGGGTTCGGTGCGGGGGTTGACCAGCCGCGAGGTGGAAGGGCTCGGCTACCAGATGGTCCTAGGCAACACATTCCACCTGTTGGCAGCGCCAGGTCCCGATCTGATCGCGAGGGCCGGAGGCCTTCACGGATTCATGAACTGGGACGGGGCCATCATCACCGACAGCGGTGGGTTCCAGGTCTTCTCGCTCGCACACGGAGCTGTCGCCGACGAGATCAAGGGGCGGCGTGGCGAGATGCCCGGATCGGGAGCGAAGGTCGAGATCACTGAGCGGGGGGTCTCATTCCGCTCGCTTTCCGACGGATCCGAGCAGTTCATCGGACCGGAGGAGTCGATGGAGATCCAGGCGAAACTCGGTTCCGATATCGCTCTGGTCTTCGACGAATGCACGCCTTTCCACGCCGACCGTGACTACACGGCCCGCTCCATGGAGCGGACCAACCGTTGGCTCGATCGCTGTCTCGCCTGGCACTCGGGGAATGGACCGGCCGGTCAGGCTGTCTACGGAATCGTGCAGGGCGGTGTCCATGAAGACCTCCGACGCGAGTCGGTCGAGTACATCTGCGCTTCCGACGTCGACGGTGTCGCCATCGGAGGCAGCCTCGGCAAGGAGAAGTCCCAGATGCACGAGGTGGTCGCCGTCACCACCGCGATGCTCGCTTCCGATGCGCCCTGCCATCTGCTCGGGATCGGAGAGGTAGACGACGTGCTCGAGGCGGTTTCCCGGGGCGTGGACACCCTCGACTGTGCTGTTCCGACGAGACTGGCTCGTCATGGGACCGCGCTCGCCCCAGAGCCCGAATCGCGGTTCAGGTTGGACCTCCGTCGCGCTCGGTTCACGACCGAGGAAGCACCGCTGGTGGAGGGCTGTCCATGCGAGGCGTGCACCGAGCACAGCCGTCTCTATCTGGCTCATCTGGTGAGGGGCGAGGATCTGACTGCGGTCAAGTTGCTCACGGTCCACAACCTCACCTTCATGGAGCGGCTCGGTTCGGCCGCACGCAGGGCCATCGCTGACGGCAGATATGAGGACTTCAAACGCTCGATCCTCTCGGGCGCATCCCCCTGGGATACCTAGAGCTGAGCCCAGGTATCAGCGCTGGTTTTCGCGGATCAGTTGCTCGAGAGCGTTGATCTGCTCTTGAACGTCGTCCCGCACCACGTTCTGAACATCGACCTTCTGGGAGCCGTCTCCGGTGGTGAGGACCACCAATCCAGCGACCACGGCGGCCAGCAGCATCAACACGATGAGGGCGCCCAGGTTCTTCGCCGCGTTTCCTGACCTCTTCGCCCGAGGTTGGCGCGATTCCCTCCGCGCTTCGTCGCGGGGAATCCTGCGGCGGGGAGGAGGTGCTTGACGCCTCCTTCGCTCTCGAGGCTGCACCGTAGTCCTCGTCTCGTCCCGTGCGATCCTCGTTGCGGCTTCTGTGCCCGCCGCGAGTCGCGTCGTCGCTTCGGAAGGCGAGTCCTCGAACTCCCCGCGAAGACCGCGACCGAGCGCGTCGGCGAGCTCGCCGGCAGACGCGAATCGTCGCTCCGGATCGCTCTCGAGTGCCACCAGGACTGCTTCACTCACCCCGTGAGGGACGTTGGCGTTGTAGGTCTCGGGTGCGAGTGGCTGCTCGCTCTGCTGACGGACAGCGAGCTCGGACAGAGTCGCTCCCTCGTAGGGGAGTCGTCCACAGAGGAACTGGTAGAGGACCACGCCGAGCGCGTAGACGTCTGATGCAGGCGTCGCCTCCTCACCCCTCGCCTGTTCCGGTGCGAGATAGGCGGCGGTTCCCACCACCGACCCGACCTGGGTGATCCTCGACTGCTCGCTGGCACGGGCGATACCGAAGTCGGCGAGCTTCACGTTCATCTCGCCTCCGCCTACCGCGCTGCCGCCGAGGATCATCAGGTTCCCGGGCTTGACGTCACGGTGGATGATTCCGTGACGGTGGGCGTAATCGAGTCCCGCGCAGGCCTGGATTCCGATCTCGACCGCCGTGTCCACATCGAGTTCGCGTTTGCCCTGGAGGATCTGCGCCCCGGACTTGCCCCGGAGGTACTCCATCACGATGAAGTGCCTGCCTGCGTCGATTCCAGTGTCGTAGACCTGCACGATGTTCGGATGTACCAACTTGGCGACCGCGAGTGCCTCACGGCGGAAGCGTGCTACGAAGCGTTCGTCATCCGATAGGTGTTCAGCCAGCACCTTCACGGCCACGCGGCGCTCGAGGATCGTGTCCACGGCCTCGAAGACGCTGGACATCCCGCCTGAGCCGAGCCTTCCCTCGACCCTGTATCTGTCGGCGATCATCTCGCCGCGTCGCTCGATCGCCATTCAGGGACTTATCCCTCCACTACCCCCGCCTCCCGGAGTGGTGGTCGTGGTCGGTGTGGTCGTGGTGGTGGGCGGAGGGGTAGTAGTGGTGGATGGGGTGGTAGTCGTGGTCGGAGGAGCGGTGGTCGTGGTTGGGACGGGCACACTGCAGTTGGCAGGGTCGTCGAGGAGCACGGTGAGATTCTGGGCGCCGTTCTCGAGTGCCTGACGCAGATCGGGGTCGGTGTCCGCTGGCAGAGTCTGCACCTCCGAGAGGAAGGTGACCGCGTGGGACCCCGCAGAGATGCAACTACCGGCAGCCAGGAAGGAACGGATCTGGTCGAGCTCCGACAGCAGTACATCCGAATCAGCCTGATTCAGCCCGTTGCTCGGGCTGCTGCCGCAGGAACTGATGGTGATCACAATCACCATGCCTGCGCTGACGGTCAGGACGCGTCGCCACATCCGCTTGATCCTAGTCGTGGAATTCATTGCCCTGAGCAGAGCCTTTCTGCGAGCATCGCGGGAAGTCCTGCGTCCCTGATCGCCTGAGCCGCACGATCGATGTCGTAATCGCATCTACGCCAACGTGCCACCCGTCCGGCATCGGAGAGATCTAGTTCCAGCCACGCAGCCTTGGGGTCGTTGTCCCGAGGCTGCCCTGCACTGCCCGGGTTCAGCAACCAGCGGCCCTCGTCGACGCCGTGCTCGGTTCCTTCGGGACATTGTCCGCCGTCGAGGTCGGCACTCTCTCCGCTCGTGTTCGAGAAGAAGAGCGCGACGTGGGAGTGGCCGATCAGCGAGATCGGTCGCGCCTGAACCTCGAGGCAAGCCTCGGCCTGCTCCCCTCCGAGTACGTATTCCCAGACCGGATCCCTCGGCGAGGCGTGATAGAGCGAGGCCTCGTCGAGAATTGTCTCGGGCTGGAGGCCAGTGAGGAATTCGAGTGCCTCTCTTCCTATCTCTCCCTGCGTCCACCTCACAGCCTCCGCCGCCGAAGGGGAGAAGAGTCCGGTGTCGATCTCCCCTGTCACGGCAAGATCGTGGTTTCCAACCAGGCTCACCTCGCACCTCTGGCGGACGAGATCCACACATTCGTTCGGAAAGGCGCCGTAGCCCACGGTGTCTCCCAGGCACCAGATCCGCTCGATCTCAGCCTTGTCGATATCGGCGAGGACCGCCTCGAGGGCGGGCAGATTGCCGTGTATGTCAGTAATCGCAGCGATGCGCATTGTCTGGAAGCAGCGTCCCCTGCCTGCGAGGGGCTCGACACTGATGACTATCGTAGGCATATGGAACGGGCGGCCCGAAATCGCCCTGCCAAGCCAGGCGGACTCGGCATTCTGGCAGCGGCGGGGGCAGCGGTCGCTTTGGCGGTCCTTACCGCCTGGCTGATGGCACCGAAGGCGGGCATCTCCCCCGAGGCAGTGGATGCCTCCGACTGGTTCGACGCCGAGTTCCTCGCCAGTTCCGCCTCTTTCCGAAGTGGTCAGCGCTGGCTCTTTCTCGGTCAGCTACTCGCCCAGACCCTCTTCCTGCTGGCACTGGTGATCGGCCCCCTGTCAAAGCGCCTGCGCGAGCGCCTCACGGGCCGAGCGGCTACTCGGCCCGTCTTCTACGGCACCGCGGTCGCCGCATTGATCTTGTTTGCCCTCCAGACCGTCGGGCTGCCTTTCGCGATTGCGAGTCACGAGAGAGCGGCGGAGGTCGGGTTATCGACCCAGAGCTTCGGAGCCTGGTTCGTGGACTGGCTGCTGGCGACGGTGATCTTCGTCGCGATCGGTACGGCGATCCTGTTGGGAGCTCTCTGGCTCGGTCGCAGATTCGGCGCCCGCTGGTGGATACCCGGCGCGGCAGGCGTGATCGCGACATCAGTGCTGATCACCTGGGCGGGTCCGGCGGTCCTGTCTCCGATCTTCAACGATTACGAGGAGCTCGAGGCCGGTCCGGCTCGCACCGATGTCCTCCGCCTGGCCGAAGCAACGGGTGTGGACGTCGGCGGCATCTATCGGGTGGACGCCAGCCGGAGGACAACCGGCATCAATGCGTTCGTCGACGGGATCGGCACCACCAAGCGAGTCGTCCTCTATGACACGCTGATCGCTGGTCTGCCCGCAGACCAGCGGCGCTCGGTCATCGCACATGAGCTCGCGCATGCCGAACGGAACGACCTCTGGCGGGGTTTGCTCTGGGTTGCGCTCGTTTGTCCTCTCACGGTTCTCTTCGTGGCACTGATCAGTGACCGGCTGGCTCCGAGACGGACCTCATCGCGAGGGTTGCCCGAGTCCCTCCCGGGGCTGGTGCTCACGATCGCGATCGCCATCACGTCCGTGCAGACGGTCGGGAACGGCCTCTCGCGAGCAGTCGAGCGGAAAGCCGACGTGCGCGCTCTCGAGTTGACCGGTTCGCCCGGCGCCCTGATCGGCCTCCAGCGCAGACTTGCGGAACAGAACCTCACCCAGCCCGATCCTCCTGGGTGGAGTCAGTTCCTCTTCGGCACGCATCCCACCACCGATCAGCGGATAGGGCTCGCGCTTGCCTGGGAGCGGGGGGAGAGGCCGCGGTGAAGACGACCTTGATCGCGGTCGGCAAGGCGAGGGCACCGTTCGCCGAGGCAGACGCTCACTACCTGAAGCTCCTGTCCAGGAGGCTGCCGGTCGAGTTGATCGAGGTCCGTGACGGTGAGTCCGTCGCTGCGCGCATACCCGAGCGCGCACACGTGGTTGCGCTCGATTCCTCTGGTGAGGAAATGTCGTCAGAGCAGTGGGCCGACTGGCTCGACTCGCGGAAGTTGGCCGCGGTGGACCTGTGTTTCCTGATCGGAGGTGCCCACGGCCTCTCGACCGATGCTCTGGACCGGGCCGATCAGCGAATCTCGCTCGGACAGCAGACCATGGCCCACCAGTTGGCCCGTGCGGTGCTCCTCGAGCAACTCTTCCGAGCCACGAAGATCCTCGCCGGCGAGGCTTACCACTACTGATCGGACATCTCTTGAAGTCTCGCGTCGTCGAGGCTCTCCATAATCGATCCGGTGAGTGGTCCTGTCGATCCGGTAACCGAGCTGCGCGCGGCAGTGAACTCCTGCGTGGAGGATCTCCGTGGAGGCTCCCTCGAAGGAGGTGGCGTCCCGACCCTCGAGCGTCCGCCCAAGGTCGAGTTCGGTGATTACTCGGCCAATGCCGCGATGCTGCTGGCCCCGGTGCTAGAACGCAGTCCCCGTGAGATAGCGGAGGAGCTCGCCTCGAAGCTCGAAGACGCGTTGGGCGATCGGATCGAGAGGATCGAGGTCGCCGGCCCCGGGTTCCTCAACCTGTTCATGTCGGACGCCTGGTACCGAGGCACGGCTGCTGGGCTGGCGGCAGCAGGTGACGATCTCGGTCGCCCGCCGCAGGGTGTTGGTGGGACGCTGTTGATCGAGTTCGTCTCGGCCAACCCCACCGGTCCGCTGACCGCCGCAGCGGGGCGCCACGCCTCTTACGGGGATTCGGTCGCTCGGCTGCTGGAGTTCACCGGTACTCAGGCCATCCGCGAGTACTACATGAACGACATGGGGGCTCAGATGGAACGTTTCGGTCTGTCGATCGGCGCTCGCATGAAGGGCGAGGGCGTGCCCGAGGACGGATACGAAGGCGACTACGTGGTCGAGATCGCCGAGCGTCTCGCTGCCGACGGTCTCGCTGCGGACGATCCGCAGGCTCTCTCGCTCGCCGGCGAGGCGATCATCGTCGAGGGGATAAGGGAGACGCTGTCCGACCTCGGTGTCGAATTCGATCACTGGTCCTCTGAGCGAGCCCTGCACGACGCCGGCTCCCTGCAGCGAGCACTCGATGACCTGTCCGAGCACGGACACATCTACGAGAAAGACGGTGCCACGTGGATCCGGAGCACCGAGTTTGGTGACGACAAGGACCGGGTCCTGTTGCGGTCAGGGGGAGAGCCCACCTACTTCCTGGGCGACGTCGCTTACCACCGCGACAAGCTCGAGCGCTATCCGGAAGCGACGCTGTTCGACGTGCTCGGCGCAGATCATCATGGCTACGTGAGCAGGATCAAGGCGAGCGTGGAGGCGCTCGGTTTCGGCGATGATCGATTGGAGATCTCGATCATGCAGCTGGTCAACGTGGCCGAGGGCGGCGAGAAGGCCCAGATGTCCAAGCGCAGAGGTGAGTTCGTGACCCTCGAGTCGCTGATCGAGGACATCGGCGCGGATGCGACCCGCTTCTTCATGCTCCAACGGAGCAACGACACCACGGTGGATCTCGATCTCGATCTCGCTCGCCAGACCTCGTCTGACAACCCCGTCTACTACGTGCAATACGCCCACGCCCGGATCTCGAGCATCCTGCGCAAAGCGGCCGAGGAGGGGGCTGCCACCCCCGATGCGAGCGGGTTCACCGGCACCGTCGATCCCTCCGAGCGTCAGCTGATCAAGCGCATCTCCGAGCTACCCGCAGAGGTCCTGGAGGCTGCCGAGCGTCGGGCACCGCACCGCATCTGCGCTTACGCGATGGCAACGGCCGCGGATTTCCACGCCTTCTACCGAGACTGTCAGGTAGTCGGGGCAGAGGGGGAGGGGGTCGAGGCGAGTCGGCTCTCCCTCTGCCAGGTGACGCGCCAGACGCTCGCGACTGCACTCGGGCTACTCGGGATCTCCGCTCCGGAGCGGATGTAGCGCCGGAGCCACCGCGACCGACCGCAACTCTGTCGCCATGTCGGGTTACTGCGGTTAATATCCGCAAGTCACCACTGCAGGGACGTGGACAATTCGAGTGAAAGGCGCTTCCGAGATGAGACTCCCGCGCAGGGTCCTGATTGCCGCCTTGGCGATATCGGCAGGCCTGCTCGCCGTCCCGGCCTCGTCTTCGGCCTACGTCTTCTGGTCCAACACGAACTCGGGCGGCGCTCCGAGTATCGGGAGAGCGAATCACGACGGATCCGGCGTGTCACAGGCTTTCGCTACCGGGCTGACCGGGACCCCGCAGTTCATGGACGTTGCAGACGGCTACGTCTATTGGGGTTCCACGGTCAGCGGAATCACCGCGGTGATCGGCAGGACGGATCTCGCGGGTACGGTAGCCGCGCCTTCTTTCATGACCTTCGGGACCCAGACCCCCAAGCCCGGAGTGTCGGTAGACGCCTCGTACGTCTACTGGACCGACCAGAACGCGAGCGGCACCGGCAGTTCTGGCCCCAAGGTCCAACGGGTCGCGCTTTCGAATGTGGCGACAGGCCGTCAGAACATTGCGACTTGGAGCACTGCCCAGTCGGACACTCCGACCGACGTCGCACACGACGACACCAATCTCTACTGGTCCAAGGGCGGAGCCATCTACCGGGCCGCAAAGGGAACCGTCAATCAGTCGAACCTCGCTGCCTGGGTCTCTCCATCGGGAGCAACTGCGATAGAGGGTGTCGCGGTCGATGCGACCTACGTCTACTACGTCGACCGCACGAACGCGCGGATAGGGCGAATCGCCAAGTCGGACGGCACGGTAGAGCCTAACTTCGTCACCAACCTCGGCACCGGCGTGAGCTCTCCGGCCACACCGACTCCTTACGTAATCGAGGTCGACTCGAACCACATCTACTGGGCGGACCCGGCAAACGACGTGATCGGTCGCGCTCCGCTCACCGGGTCCTCTGCGCCGGAAGGGGGATTCATCAGCGGAGCGGACGATCCATTCGGGGTGGCGGTGACCGACTCGGGCTGGGACGGCAAATTGCTCTTCTGGACCCAGGACGCGATCTCGGCCGGTTCTCAGATCCCCGGCGCGCTGGATGTCGGACGCGCCCTCAGCAACGGCGATGGTGTGGACCAGGAATTCGCCTCCGACGCGAGTGGCACTGCAGGCTTGATGGCGGGCGGTCCCAACTACGTCTACTGGGGAACCGAGATGCCATATGCATCCGGGAATACGCGGATCGGGCGAGCACTGCTCGATGGGACCGATACCGACGGGGCATGGAAGGTGTTCGGTACCGCGGCGCAGGACCGCCGCGCCGTCGCGACCTATGGTCGGAACCTGTACTGGCTGAACCGAGATAGAGAGGCGATCGGCCGTGTCGATCTGGTGACCGCGACTCATAACGGAGCTTTCATTTCCGGCATCGGCAGCGGCGCATCGGCGATCGCTGCCGATTCGAGCGGCATCTACTGGTCGGTGGCTGACCAGATCTGGAGGGCTGATACCAACGGATCGAACGCTCTTCTCTGGGCCACCGCGACGGGTTCGCAGATCGAAGGCTTGGCCGCGGATGCAAACTACGTCTACTTCACCGACCGTGCCACCGCGAAGATCGGGCGCATCACCAAGGCGAACCCGGCGGAGATCATGGATCACGTCTCGAATCTCAGTAGCGGCATCGCGGCTCCGGTCACACCTGCTCCCACTGGTATCGCGGTAGACGCCAACTACATCTACTGGGCCGACTACGCCAACGACGTGATCGGGCGGTCCCCGATCGGCGGCTCGAGTGCGCCTAAAGGCGGTTTCATCACCGGGTTGGCTGACCCGATCGGCGTCGCGTTGGCTCAACCCTCACCGGACATGGCGTTGGATCGCCTCGGGATCGATTTCGGAGAGAGGGATATCGACGGCCCGCCCAGTGCTCCTCAGTTGATCACCGTGACCAATTCAGGACTGGAGCCTCTGATCGTGGGTGCCCCGTTCCTCACTGGCGAATCGGCTGCGAGCTTCGAGATCTCCTCCGACACCTGTTCCCAGGCGGCGGTCGCGCCGGGTGGCACCTGCTCGGTCTCGGTTGCTTTCGGACCTTCGGCCACCGGGGCGAAGGTTGCTGAGCTGACCATTCCAGCGACCAACGGTCCGTACGGAGACGAGACGGTCTCCCTCTCCGGAGAGGGCATCGATCCGGTGCCGCCCAGGGCGATTATCACCTCCAAACCGCGAAAGGCAGCCAACTCGAACTCAGCCGTTTTCAGGTTTGTGTCGAATACCGCCAATTCGAGCTTTCAGTGCCGGCTCGATGGCAAGGCCTGGAGCTCTTGCACATCGCCGAAGACCTACAAGTCGATTCCCTTCGGGCAACACGTCTTCCGTGTGCGCGCGATTGCCAATTCGCTCACCGGGCCGATCGTCAGTTACTCGTGGGCGATCAAGCGCAAGCGCGGCTGAGCCTGCGGCTTCTCAGAGATCGGAGTTTCCGATCTCTCGATCGATCCGGTCGTTCTCCTCTTTGCCCACGCGGTTGACCGCCGCCGTCTCCTCGATTGGTTTGCGCCTGATCCTCCAAAGTGCAGCACCGAGTAGTCCAACTGCAACGACGAGTCCCAGGATGGGCACGACCCATGCCACGAGATCGAATCCTTTCGAGTCAGGAACCGCGAGGACGTCGGGACCGTACTCGGCAACCAGGGCATCCTGAATCTCCTGCTTGCTCTTGCCCTGAGCAATCTGGGCACGGATGAATTCCCTCTCTCGCTCCGCCTGTGGAGAGTTGGAGGCTTCGAGGATCGTTCCGCATATCGGGCACATCACTTCGTCTTCGATGTCGGGCAGCGAAGCTTGCTCGGCGCCTGCGACCGGTGCTGGACCCAATCCGATGAGGCCACTGATGATCAGTCCGAGGACGAACCTCCTGCTCATCCGACGAACCCCTCCTGGATGATCGGTTCGACGTAGCGGCGGAGATAGTCGGCGGTCACCGGTCCGCGCCGAATCAATGCGATCTTCCCTTCGGGATCGACCAGGAACGACTCGGGGAACCCGGTCATGCCATATGCGTCGCGTCTCTCCCTGCCGTCGCCGTCCCGTAGTTGCGGGTAGGTGAGGCCGAACTCTTCGACGAATGCCTCTGCGTCGGGCGAAGCATCATCGAGATCGATCCCGAGCACCAGGAACCCTTCTTCACGATTTGCGCGATAGAAGTCCTCGAGTGCAGGTGCCTCCGTTCGGCACGGCTCGCACCAGGATGCCCAGAAGTTGACCAGTACCCATTTGCCGCGATAGTCGGAGATCCTGCCTTCGCCGGAGCCGTCGAGGTAGGGGAGTGTCTTGTCGGGCGCAAGGTCACCGACTGCGAGGTTCTCGCCGCCCTTGGTCAGGAGGCCGAAGCTCAGCAGGCCGATCAAGGCGAGTACGGAGAGGGTGGCTGTGAAACCTTTGGCGCTCATCTTCCCTGAAGGCTAGAGGGCGGGGGGATCCAGCCCATTGCCGCACAGTGCCTAGACTTGCCGGGAATCGCTGCGGACGTAGCTCACCTGGTAGAGCGCGAGCTTCCCAAGCTCGAGGTAGCGGGTTCGAGTCCCGTCGTCCGCTTAGATCGGCTGATGTGAGGGCCGCACGAGTATCTCGTTCACGTCTACCCCCTCGGGCTGGCTCAGCGCGTACAGACACGCGTTCGCGATATCCGTATCGCTCAAGGCGTTCTTCGGCTGGTTCTCGAAGAACTCCGTGTCGACCATTCCGGGTTCGATCAGGGTCACCTTGATCGAGCTGTTCTGATGCATCTGCCGCAACTCCGACCTGAGCGACTCTCCCATTCCGGAGACTGCCCACTTGGTCGATGAATAGAGCGAACCAGGCAGTGCAACCCGCCCGGCCACCGAGCCGGTGATGAGGAAGTGCCCGGAGTCCTGTTCGAGCAGAATCGGCAGGGAGGCGCGGATGGTCAGAGCGGCCCCGAACACGTTGGTGAGGACCATCTCGCGCCAGTGGTCTATCGATTCCTCGAGGAATCCTCTCTTGGCACCGAAACCTGCGTTGGCGAACACCGCATCGATTCGGCCGAATCCCTCGCTCCCTGCAGCCACCAGAGCCTGCTGGTCGTCCCAGTCGCTCACGTCGCAGCGCCGGGCGACAGCCTTGTCCTCTCCGCCGAGATCGCTGGCGAGTAGCTCCCGCCTGTCTTCGCGCCGGGCGCCGAGGACGACACGCCAGCCTTCGGCCACCGCGCGGCGTGCGGTCTCCGCTCCGATGCCCGATGACGCACCGGTTATCAAGAGGATCTTGGACTGCGAGTCGATGGCTTCATCTTGCCATCTATCGGCCTCCAGGACCCGAGAATCGACCACTAATCCTGCTTGAGGTGCAGTAGAGGAGGCGAGGTTGCGATAATCCAGAGCAACCCATGGACCCCTCGCGAAAGAGAAAGATCCGCCTCGTCGTTTCGCTCTCGGTGGCCGTCTTGTTGGCTGCGGGGCTCGTCTACACCTCGTTCAGCGCCTCGACCGAGGCCCGTGAGCCTTCCGAGATCATCGGCTCCACCTCGGGAAGCACCTACGAGCTCACCGGCAAGGTGGTGAACGACACCGTGGTCCGCCGGGGAGAGGACCTGCGCTTCAGGATCAGGGATCGAGAGGGGACCTAGAATCTGCCGGTCGCC
>JBJTBI010000002.1:0-5921 GCA_046091265.1 bacterium | reverse complement strand
CGAGCGGTCACCGGTGAACATCCGTCCAGTCCGGTTCGAGCCATTCGCTCCTGGAGCCAGTCCGAGCACGACGATTCGAGCGGACA
This sequence comes from bacterium, assembly GCA_046091265.1. Classification (GTDB taxonomy): domain Bacteria; phylum Actinomycetota; class Thermoleophilia; order Solirubrobacterales; family 70-9; genus CAIUSP01. The sequence continues at coordinate 5,835 of JBJTBI010000002.1, read as the reverse complement.
CATCTCCGAATCCGGGAACAGGTCGCGCCCAGTAGACATCGCCCCGATAGCGCTTGGGCGGATCGGCCGCCACCTGCTCACGCCATTCGACCAGACGCGTGCAGCGCCCGCAATGGGTGACCTCACTTTCCAGCTTCGGGAGTGAATCCGCCAAGGAAATCGTGGGTTGTAGAGGCCGCGCGCGAGCGGTTGGCTCCACGCTTCCGATATATTCCCGCGCCGTGAAGCGAACCCTCGCACTCATCGTTTGCGTCGCCGCCCTGCCGGCGCTGATCGCTGGCTGCGGATCGTCGGACGGAGAGACCGCCTCGGCCGATCAGACCCCCAACCAGCAGGCGAGGGAGCTCTTGACCAACGTCTGGACCCAGGTCAAGGAGGGCGACACATCCGGTCTCGAGACCACCCTCGATCCGAGCTGGCAGCTGGCCAGAGCGGACGGAACCCACCTGAGCAGGTCCGAGTACATCGACGAAGTCGGCAAGGGCGAGATCGACATCGTCAACTTCAGGTTCGACGAGATCTCCGCCACCCGCTCGGAGTCATCGATCGTGGTGCGCTACATCACCACCGCCGACTACACACTGGAGGGCAAGAAGTACAAGGGCACGCCCGCTCCCTACCTGGGGACCTTCATCTTCGAGGACGAGCGCTGGCAGATGACCTCGCAGGCGAACTTCAACGTTCCGGTCGACTGACGCTCTCTAGGCGATGGCTAGCGCTTCGCGGCGCAGCCTGGCCCACGCCCAACCGCAGCCGACGAGACCGGTCGCGATCAGGGTCCACCCCAACCAAACGGGCCCTCCGTCGAATACGAGGGAGCACATACCCGCCGGGACCAGCCAGATCAACAAATCGCGGGCGAGCATCACCGGTGGGGGGATCAGTTCGGGCCGATTCCGAGTACGGGCAACGGCACGGCGATCGATCCAGAGGGTCAGGTCGAGCGCAATGATCAAGGGCAGCGTTTGGAGGATCCAGCCGGTCCAGAGGTTGGTCGGGTCTCGCAACACCCACTCTCCGAATACCGTCACGATGCTCGCGACGAACAGAGCGAAGCCCCAGATCGGTGTGGCGAGACGGTCCAGCCGTGCCAGCAGATCCGGTGGTGCTCCTCGGAATCTCGCCGCCGTGTACTCAAAGGTGAAGGGCTTGCCGATCGCCAGGGAGACGAACGCCATGACGGTCAGCGTGATGTTCGAGACGGCATCGGCGTGATTGGATAACCACTTCTCTGCACCCCCGTCACCGACGAACGCCACCAGGACGATCCCAGCGAACAGCACCGAGTCAGAGATCTCAAAGGTCTTCGGGTCCTCGCCGCGCAGTCGCGAAGCCACCACGAGCGCGAGACTCAGCCCGAATGCGAGCCACGCAGTCGTCATGAACCCGAGCGTCGTGAGCAGGAACGAGAACGCGAACCACGGCACCAGGGCGGTGACGGGATCATCGAGGAACCTCAGCAGCCCGTCCGGGTGCTCGAGCTCCCGGTCTGGATCTATCTGATTCTTGGTGCTCAGCCCAGGTCGAACCGGTCCAGCTCCATCACCTTGACCCAGGCTGAGACGAAGTCCTCCACGAACTTCCGCTCAGCCCCGTCGAAGGCATAGACCTCGGCGATCGCCCGGAGCTGAGAGTTGGAGCCAAAGGCCAGATCGACTCGACTCGCCTTCCACTTGCCCCCGCCTGCCGCTCCGTCGAACTCTTTGCCGTCACCGTTAGCCGGGGTCCACTCTGAATCCATTGCGAGCAGGTTGACGAAGAAGTCGTTGGTCAACTGCTCCGGCCGATCGGTCAGCACACCGAGCTGCGATTGGTCGGTGTTGGCGCTCAATGCCCTCAAGCCACCGACCAGGACAGTCATCTCTGGTGCGGTGAGGGTGAGCAGGTGCGCCTTGTCGACCAGCATGTGCTCGGCCGGGCGGTGCGCAGCGTCGGAGAGGTAGTTGCGGAAACCATCTGCGGACGGCTCGAGCACAGCGAACGAGTCGACGTCCGTCTCCTCTTGCGACGCATCCGTACGGCCCGGGGTGAAGGGAACCTCCACCTCGTGGCCGGCATCGCGGGCCGCCTGCTCGATCGCGGCCGAACCAGCCAGAACGATCAGGTCGGCGAGAGAGACCTGTTTGTCACCTTCCTGAGCCTGGTTGAACTCGCTCTGGACACCCTCGAGGGCTGCCAGCACCTCGGAAAGCGTCGCCGGGTCATTCGCGGCCCAACCTTTTTGAGGGGCGAGCCTGATCCGCGCTCCGTTGGCACCACCACGCTTGTCGGTTCCGCGGAAAGTCGAAGCCGATGCCCAAGCGGTCGCTACGAGCTGGCCAACCGAGACACCGGTGGCGAGGATCTTCTCCTTCAGCGCTGCGGCGTCTGCATCGTCGATCAGCTGGTGATCGACCGCGGGTACCGGGTCCTGCCAGATCTGTGGCTCGGCCGGTACCAGCGGGCCGAGGTAACGGGTGGTCGGCCCCATGTCGCGATGGGTCAGCTTGAACCAGGCGCGGGCGAAGGCGTCGGCGAACTCCTCCGGGTTCTCGAGATACCGCCTCGCGATCGGCTCGTAGATCGGGTCCTCTCTGAGGGAGAGATCGGTCGTGTGCATCATCGGGGCGTGGGTCTTCGAGGAGTCCTGGGCGTCAGGGACGGTGCCTGCGGCGGCATCTCCCTTCGGCGTCCACTGGGTGGCTCCGGCCGGACTCTTGGTCTGCTCCCACTCGTTTCCGAAGAGCGTTTCGAGGTAGGTCATGTCCCACTCAACTGGCGTCGCGGTCCACGCACCCTCGATACCGCTGGTGATCGTGTCATCACCAGCTCCGGTACCGAAGCTGCTCTTCCAGCCGAGGCCCTGCTGCTCGATAGGGGCGGCCTCAGGAGCGGGGCCGACGTACTCGGCGTCGTCGGCGGCACCATGTGACTTGCCGAAGGTGTGACCGCCGGCAACCAGGGCGACAGTCTCCTCGTCGTTCATCGCCATACGGGCGAAGGTCTCGCGGATATCCCTCGCCGCGGCGAGCGGATCTGGCACACCATTCGGACCCTCGGGGTTGACGTAGATCAGGCCCATCTGCACGGCACCGAGCGGCTGCTCGAGATCACGGTCCCCCGAGTAGCGCTCGTCACCGAGCCACTCCTTCTCCTGTCCCCAGTAGACGTCCTCCTCAGGCTCCCATACATCCTCGCGTCCGCCCGCAAACCCGAAGGTCTCGAATCCCATCGATTCGAGAGCGCAATTCCCCGTGAGGACCATCAGGTCAGCCCACGAAAGACTCGCGCCGTACTTCTGCTTGATCGGCCAGAGCAGACGGCGGGCCTTGTCGAGGTTCGCGTTGTCGGGCCAACTGTTGAGCGGAGCGAACCTCAGCGTGCCAGCGCCGGCGCCACCGCGACCATCGCCGATCCGGTAGGTACCGGCGCTGTGCCAGGCCATGCGGATGAAGAGAGGCCCGTAGTGGCCGTAGTCGGCGGGCCACCAATCCTGAGAGGTGGTCATCACCTGCTCGATGTCGCGCTTTACCGCTTCGAGGTCGAGTTTGCCGAATTCCTCTGCGTAGTCGAAATCCGGTCCCATCGGGTTACCAGCCGGGGGGTTCTGATGGAGGATTCTCAGGTCGAGCTGGTTCGGCCACCAGTCGCGGTTCGATGTCCCGTGGACGTAACGACCATTACCGTTTCCGTTCGCCGTCACCGGGCACTGTGCATCTGTGGTCTTGCCTTCCATACTTGCTTTCTATCAGGAACGTTTCCGATTACCCCGCGAGGGCTGGCTGATCAAGGCAGCTGGACCGCCCTACGGCCGGCCGAGCGGGTGGTCACGGACGGTGGGTCGATCAGGTGGTGAAGCGCACTTCGCCACCTCGCGCGGGCGACGAGGTGATGAACCGGCCCCGGGTGTGCTCCGGCTCGCCGACCGGCTCCAGCAGGCCGGCCCGGGCGATCGCTCGCATCACGATCTCCATCTCTGCCATCGCAAACGAGAAGCCGATGCAGCGGCGGACGCCGCCGCCGAACGGGATCCAGGTATAGGTGCCCGGCTTGAGATCAAGCCAGCGCTCGGGTTTGAACTCGTGCGGCTCGGGGTAGATGTCGGGTCGGCGGTGCACGAGGTAGATGCAGGGGACGACGATCTCCCCGGGCTCGAACCGGTAGCCGGCGATCGTCGTCGGCTCGTTGACGCTGCGGAGGATGAAGTCGAGCACGGGTCTGAGTCGCAGCGCCTCCTGGGCGACCGCCTGCGTGTATTCGGTCTCGTCGGTGAGCGACTCGCGATGCAGCCGCTCGACTCCGTCGGGAGTGCGGGTCAGCCGTTCGAACGCCCACGCCAATGCGGTCGCGGTCGTCTCGTGGCCGGCGACGATCAGGGTCACGAGCTCGTCGCGGATTTCGACATCGCTCATCGTGTTGCCCTCCTCGTCCCTGGCGGAGAGGAGCATCGAAAGGATGTCGTCACGCTCCTCGAGGTCGCTCATCGTCCTCCTCTCGGAGATCAGTTCGTAGAGACCGCGGTCGAGCGGTTCGAGCACAGGGCGGTACATCCGCTTGATGATCGGGTGCCGCGGTCCGATCATCGACGAAGCGACGAGCCTCCATTGCGAGGCGATCCACTCGAGCATCTCCGAGGTCGCTTTCGCCAGGCGATCGTGCTGAGCGCCGGTCGACTCGGTACCGAGCACGACTTCGAGGATTACCTCGAGCGCTATCGCCTGGCTGTGCTCCCTGAGTGAGAAAGACTTGTCCCGCGGCATCCGTTCGACCTGCTCGGCCGAGATCCGCTCGATCGTCGCCGTCTGTCTCGCCAGCTTCTCGCCGTGGAACGAGGGGAGCAGCAGCCTCCTCTGGCGCATGTGCTCGTCCTCGTCGAGGATCAGCACGGAGTTTTCGCCGAGCGCCGTCGCGAGTATTTCGTTGCCCTTCCCGGCGTGGAGCGCCGTGGCCGGCGCGGTGAATACTTCCTTGACCGCGTCAGGGTGGGCCAGCACGTTCCAACGGGTGCGGACGAAGTTCAGCTGAAAGACGTCGCCATGCTTGGCCTGTGCCTGGTCGAGGATCCAGTTCTGGGCGCGGGCGAAGTTATAGGCCTGGACGAGCTTCGGTCTGCGCAGGGCTGGAGGGGGCGGCGTAGGCATCCGGGCCACTTTAGCGGATACAGTTCGACCGCCCAGGCAGTTAGAACGTCCGCGAAATCGCTATCCGTCCGTGGCGGCCGCGCCGGCAAATAGACCGCAGCGTATCGCCGCCACGTTGTCCCTCCGGCAGCCAGGAAATCTAGAGCCGACGCCCGGATTTGAACCGGGGACCCCTTCATTACGAGTGAAGTGCTCTACCAACTGAGCTACGTCGGCGTCAGAAAGACAGAGTATCGCGGACACGCTCGATCTCCCTCCGGCGCGGGGAGGAATCACACCGGCGAGGGCGAAAGCATGCCCTGAGGAGAGTTATGAGCGACGAGAGATTCGACAACGCCGAACCCGGAGAGGCGAGAGAGCTTCTCCCGGAAGAGCAGCCGACCATGGAGCACGGGGTCACCGGAGAGGTTGGAATCGATTGGCGTGCGACAGCGGTCGGCAGCGCAGCACCACCGATCCGGATAGTCGGCAGAGCACCTCGTTGGCAGAGCCAGTTCCGCTTGGACCGCTGAACCGTCGTGGTCGTCAGACCGCGAATTTATAGCCGAGGCGACGAACCGTCAGGACGAGTTCTGGCTTCTGGGGATCGACCTCCACCTTCTGGCGGAGGTTCGAAATGTGGACATCGCAGGCCCGCACATCGCCCTTGAACTCGGTCTGCCAGAGCTCTTCCATGATCTGTCGCCTGGAGTAGACCTCACCGGCGTTCTCGACC
>JBJTBI010000001.1:0-6060 GCA_046091265.1 bacterium | reverse complement strand
GTTGTTCTGATGGATCGTGCACACGAGCTTCTCGAGCTCCTGGTGAGCGGTCAATATCACCGCTGCCGCCGGTGCCTCGTACAGGTCTCTCACCTTCAACCCGACGATCCGGTCCTCGATGTGATCCACGATGCCGACACCATGCTCTCCGGCGATCACCCCGACCCGTTCGATCAGCTCGACCAATCCGAGAGACTCTCCGTTCAAAGAGACGGGGCAGCCCGCTTCGAAGCCGATCTCGATCTCCACCGGCTTGTCAGGTGCCAGCTCGGGGCGGGTGACCAATTGGAAGACCTCGGGGTCCGGTGCTGAGTCGAGATCTTCTATCTCGCGACCCTCCGAGGATCTGCCCCAGAGATTGTCGTCGATCGAGTACGGCGCGGCCTCGGTCCCACCCTTGACCGGTATTCCGTGCTCGCGCGCGTAAGCGATCTCCTCCTCGCGCCCCATCTTCCACTGCCGCACCGGAGCGAGGACCCGCAGGTCCGGGTCCAGAGTGGCGATGGTCCCGTCGAGACGGACTTGGTCGTTCCCCTTGCCGGTGCACCCGTGGGCGATCGTGTCGCAGCCGTGAGCGCGGGCGGTCTGAACCGCCAGCTTCGCGATCAAAGGGCGCCCGAGGGCGGTGAACAGCGGATAGCCGCCTCCGTAGAGAGCATTGGCCTTGATCGCGGGCAGGACATATTCACGCGCGAACTCCTCGCGGGCGTCGATCAGGACGCTCTCGACAGCCCCGAGATCACGTGCCTTCGTCAAGGCCGCGTCCCAATCCTCTCCGGGCTGGCCCATCTCGAGGGTGAGAGTCACGACTTCGGCCTGATACTGATCCTGAATCCACTTCAGCATCACGCTCGTATCCAATCCTCCCGAATAGAGCAGGAGGACCTTCGATACCGACGCAGGATCGGCCTCGTAGGACGCGGTTGGCTGCCACTCGCTGGACTCGGATGTCTGCTCGGCGTCGCTCATTGGCCGAAAGTCTCGCACGAGCAGACTGAAGAACGCGGTCAGCTTTCCCCGCAGCACCCCACGCCGGTCCGCGATGTCAGTGACTCAGGGAACCGGAATCCCGCCGCCGCCACCGGATGTAGTGGTGGTCGGGGTGGTCGTGGGAGTCGAGGTAGTCGTCGGCACCGCGGTAGTCGTGGGAGCGGTGGTCGGCGCGGACTCGGTCCCCGTCGTGCTGGAGCCACCGCTGTCTCCGCTGACCAGATAGAGCCCCACGACGAGACCGACCACTATCGCCACCAAGAGGCCGATGATCCATTTGGCGTTCGTACTCACTGCTCAAAGGGTAACGCGGTGCCGGACGGCTTCTGTGCGGATGGACTCACGAAACGGTGCCTGAGATCAACTCCAAGGCGCGATCGACCTCCTGATCGGTCACGACCAGTGGCGGCAGTAGCCGCAGCGTCGCCGGCCCGGTTGCGTTCGTGATCAGCCCCTTGCTCAGGAGATCGGTGACCAGATCCGGTGCGCCTCCGCCCGAAGCGAGGTCCGCGCCGACCATCAAGCCCCTTCCGCGCACCTGACTGAATGCCGACATCCCCGCCAACCCGACGCGAAGACGCTCGCCGAGAGCGGATACGGAGTCCATCAGGCCCGGATCACATGTCGCCTCCAGCGCGGCCAGCGCGGCCCGACTCGCCATCGGCCCTCCCGCGAAGGTCGAGCCGTGATCGCCTGGTTCGAACACGGATGACCAGGATGGACTGGCGAGACAGGCCCCAATCGGGACCCCGCCACCCAGCGCCTTCGCAGTGGTGAGCAGGTCCGGCTCGACCCCCGAAGGCTGGTAACCCCAGAGAGAGCCCGTGCGCCCCATGCCGCACTGGACCTCGTCGAAGATCAGCGCTGCCCCCGCTCGATCAGCGGCGCTTCGAGCAGCCGAGAGCACCGAGTCTGCGATCGGATGGATACCACCCTCCCCTAGGACCGGTTCGATCAGGATCCCGGCCGTCTGCGCTCCGACCGCCTGGTCGAGGGAATCCGCATCGTCTCGCGCCACGACGTCGAATCCCTCCAGGTACGGAGCGAACGAGGGGTCCTGTGACATCTTCGGTGAGGCGGAGACCGCACCCATCGTCCGGCCATGGAAGCCCCCCTCGAGCACGACTATCCGGGGGCTGGAGACGCCGCGGGTGCGGGCAGCCTTCCTCGCGATCTTGATCGCGGCTTCATTGGCTTCGGCTCCCGAGTTGCACAGGAAGGTCGCACCTCCCAAGCTCGACTCAGCGAGCCTCCGTGACAGGTCGATGGCCGGCTCACTCAAGAACAGATTGGATGTGTGCATCAGGCGGCCGGCCTGATCCTCGATCGCGGCCACCACGTCCGGGTGGCAGTGCCCAAGCGAACAGACGGCTATTCCGGTCAGGAAGTCGAGGTATTCACGGCCTTCGGAATCGGTCAGGCGAGTTCCCGACCCCTCGACGAACTCGACGCCGAACCGGCGGTAGTTGTGCATGGACCAGCGTTCATCGAGCTTCTCGAGATCTCTCGGATCCATCTGCCGATCTCCGGACCAGTCCTCACACCGCTCAGGCGGTGATCTTGGTCCCGACCCCGCGATCCGTGAACAGTTCGAGCAAGAGACTGTGTGGGACGCGGCCATCGATGATCTGGGCTGCCTCCACTCCCCCTCTGACCGCCTCGACGCAGGCCGACAACTTGGGCTTCATCCCGCCTTCCAGCCCCGGAAGAGCCTCGGACACCTCCCCCGCGGTGGCCTGCCTTACCAGGCTGGATGGATCCTTGGGGTCGCCGAGCCAGCCCTCTACATCGGTCAGGAAGATGGCGCGCTGCGCCCCCATCGCCGCGGCGACCTTGCCAGCCGCCTCGTCGGCGTTGATGTTGTGTGGGCGCCCTTCCGAGTCGGCTCCCACCGATGCGATCACCGGTATGTAATCCTCGGCGATGTGATCGATCACGTCGACATTGACCGAGTCGACCACGCCGACCAGCCCCAGTTCCTCGCTGTCCGGGGCAGGACTGACCTCGAACAGCGCACCGTCTTCCCCACCGAGACCCACAGCAGGCTGGCCGTGTCGCTTCAGCCGGGCGAGGATATCCGTGTTGACCTTCCCCCACAGCACCATCCTCGCGACGTCGACGGTGTCCTCATCCGAGACCCGGAGCCCGCCGTGGAACTTGACCTCCAAGCCGAGGCGCTCCATGTGATCCGAGATCTCGGGCCCACCTCCATGGACGATCACCGGATTCATCCCGACGTACTTGAGCAGGACGACATCGGTGGCGAAGGTCTCGCGAAGGGCGTCGTCACGCATCGCGGCTCCGCCGTACTTGATCACGATCGTATTCCCGTTGAACCGTCGGATGTACGGCAGCGCTTCGAGAAGAGTTTCGATGCTCGTGCTCATCTGCCTAGGTCGTGTACTCCGAGTTGATCTCCACGTAGCGTTTCGTCAAGTCAGAGAAGTATGCGTGTGCCGTGCCGGAACCGCGGGAGAGATCCACCGAAATCTCCGCATCGGGCCGATCCTCCGCCAGTTCCCGGGCGGAGATGGACTCCTCGCCGATAGCGCCCAGATCCTCGCCAGCCAGCGCTGCGCCGGCCGCCTGGAGGATCCGACCCCAGTTGGGGTCCCGGCCGTGAAGCGCCGACTTGACCAGCGGAGAGTTGGCAATGGCTCTGGCCACGCGCTCTGCCTCGGGTGCATCTGAGGCTCCTCTCACCTCGATCCTGCCGACACGGGTGGCGCCCTCTCCGTCGGCGACCACCTCCAGCGCGAGCTCCAGCAACGCGGCATCTAGCAGTCCTGGAGGGAGGGGTCTACCCGACGAGCCATTGGCCTGTACGAGCACAGTGTCATTGGTACTCATCTGACCGTCGACCGTGATGCGCTCGAAGGACTCGGTCACTGCGGAACGCGAGACCGCTTCGAGGTCATCGACCTCTGCATCGGTCTGGACGAAACACAGCATCGTGGCGAAGCCCGGTTCGATCATGCCGGCGCCCTTGGCCTGAGCGGTGAGGGTCACCCCGCTGCACTCGACCGCGATCTGCTTCGCGCCACGATCGGTGGTCATGATCGCCTCGGCGAAGTCTCTCGCCTTGTCTGCGGTCATCTCTGCAGCCGCCTCCCCTACGGCGCGGAGCAGGGGTGGCATGTCCAGTTGCACACCGATCACGCCCGTCTCCGCGAGCGCAACCGCTCGCTCTGGTACGCCGACTGCCTCAGCTGCAGCGATCTGGAGGGCGAGGGCGTTCGCGAAGCCCTGCTCGCCGGTTGCCGCGTTGGCATTGCCGGAGTTGACCAACGCGGTCGACAGGGCGCCGGAATCGCAGCGCTCGCGGCAGAGCCGAACCGGCGCCGCGGCGACCGCATTGGCGGTAAGCGAGATGGCAGAGGAAACCGTTGCCCCGTCGTCGACACCGAGCAGGCCGACGTCGCTCCTGCCCCCCTCCTTCATGCCGGCCGATGCCACTCCCGCCCTGAAGCCAGGTGCGAAGTGTGCGGGATCACGCTCCTCGGTGCCCGCCGGCCACTCCACCCATCGCTGCCAGCGGTTCACGAGATCCCCTCCGTCTCGCTCAGCCCGAACATCAGGTTCAGGTTCTGGACCGCCTGCGAACTCGCCCCCTTCCAGAGGTTGTCGATGGCCCCGAAGACCAGCGTCAAGTCTCCGCCTGCGGCGGGCGAGGGGAAGATCCGGCACAGATTCGTGTCTCTGACCTCGAGCACTCCGGGCGGCTGGTCGCTCACCTCGACGAACGGTTCTTCTTCGAACCGCTCCCTGTACATCTCCAAGAGCTCGTCACCCGGAACCTCCCTGGTGAGCTTCGCGTAACAGGAAACCAGCTCTCCCTGGTCGAGAGGCAGTAGGTGTGGCACGAAGGTGAGGGGAACATGATCGCCTCCAAGGCGGGTGAGTTGCTCGGAGATCTCGGGGTGATGCCTGTGTCCCTCGACCCCGTAGGGCCGCACGTTCTCGTTGATCGAGACGAAACCGAGGTCCTCGCGTGTGGCCCGTCCTGCTCCGGAGGCACCGGACTTCGCGTCCACCACCAGTTCCGCGAGCAGGCCGGCCTCGGCCAGCGGGAGCAACGAGAGGATCGTCGCCGTCGGATAACACCCTGGATTCGCAACCAACTGAGCCTTGGAGATGGCCTCGCGATTTATCTCGGGAAGCCCGTACACGGCACGTTCGATCAAGCCGGGAGCGTGGTGTTCCCCGTACCAGTATTCGTAGGTCGAGAGGTCGGAGATCCTGAAATCCGCAGACAGATCACACACCCGAACACCGGAGTCGGTCAGATGAGCGACCACCGGGGCGGCCGCAGCATGCGGGTAGGCAACGATCGCCGCATCTATCCCGTCGAGGTCGATCGACTCGAACTCCTCCATGGCGAGAGGCACGCGGTGCTGTGGATACAGCTCGTCCACTCGCGTGCCCACCTCGGACCTGGCTGTGACTCCTGCGAGTTCGAACGATGGATGACGCCAGATCAGCTCGGCCGCCAGCGATCCGGTGAGACCGGAGGAGCCGGCGATCAAGACACGTGCGACAGGCTCGCCACCAAGGGGTTGTACGCCACCGTCAGGCACGGGCGCGACCGCCGGACTCTTCGATGGCGGTCAGGATCTGCTGACGGCTCTCTGCCACCTCCCCGTCGGTCAAGGTCCTGCCCTCCGCTCTGAAGGTCAGACGGAGAGCGAGACTCTTCCGTCCCTCGCCTATCTCCTCGGAGCGGTAGATGTCGAACAGCTCAACCGAGTCGACGAGATCGCCGCCCGCAGCGCACACCGTCCTAATCACCTCGGTCGAGGGAACGCCTTCTCCAACGACGATCGAGAGATCCTCGTAAACCGGGGGCTCCAGCGAATAGTCCGAGAACATCTCCTCGCCGAGATCGGTGTCGGCGAGCAGGGCTCCGCAGGACAGTTCGAAGGCCGCAGTGTTGGCTGGCAGACCGTATGAGTCGGCAACCCTCGGATCAATCTCTCCCAGCCAACCCGCCTCGCCAGAGGGGGTCAGGATCCTCGCAGTCCGGCCCGGCCTCAGGAAGCCGATCTCGAATTCTCCGTCTTCGAGATCGGC